>JAUIFY010000242.1 GCA_030430245.1 bacterium
GTGAAGCAGGTTGCGCCCCACGCCACTGAACGCGACGAGGAAGACGCTCTCGCGCGCGGCGCCGCTTCCCGCGATCGGATCGAAGCGCGGTTCTTGCGTATCGATGAAGACCAGGTGGTCGCGGCGCGACGCCACGATGCATCCCGGGTCGAGGATGCCGCACTTGACGCCGACGTGCTCGTTCTCCGCACGCCGGGACAGGGCGACCAGCTCGTTCGGCGAGAGCTCGAACGCGTTCGCGTGCGCGAGCGCGCGGAGGTAGGCGAGGACCACCGAGGCCGACGAGCTGAGGCCCCCGCCCGGAAGGGATCCCTCGAGCACCCCCACGATTCCACGTGGCGAGTCGCCGAATCGATCCCGCAGCGTGGCGGCAGCGGCCCAGAAGTAGCGAGCCCATCCCTCGGGAGCGTCGGTGTCGTCGCCGAGCCCGAGCGTGTAGTCTCCTTTGAAGTTGGCGGTCTCCAGTCGGCATCGCGCGGAGCCGGACGGGGCGAAGGCGAGGAGGGTCTCCGCGTCGATCGCCGTGCCGAGTACGGGGCCGCCCTGGTGGTCGACGTGCGCGCCGATCGGGCAGATGCGGTAGGGCGAGACGACCACCCGGACCTCGTCGGCGGCGGCGTCGGCCGATTCCTCGAGCCGGCGGCGGAGGCGCGCGATCCGGGTTTGGAGGGGGACACTCACGGGAGCTTCCCGGTGCTTAGTCGTTGCGTCTGCCGGGGGCACGCTCGCATCGCCACCGCCCGGGACGAGTGAGTCACCGGTGTCCGATCGGGTGGGTCAATCGCGGCGCGCCTGGCACACCGCGGATGGCACGCTTCGCGGCGGCGAGGTCGGACGCCGACGCGGCTGGGGAGGCGCCCCCGATGCCGTTCGCCGGCTTTTCCGCCCCGCGGGGCGCACCCGAGGCGTCGCGCATGGCGCGTGCGGGCGCGACCGCTTTTCGTCCGGGCGTGGCACGTCGGTTGCGGAGGACGCCGCCCGAGCGGGCGCGCGTCGGGCGGGCCCTCCTCTCGGGAGACGCGGGTACATGGGAGTCGAGCTGATCGTCACCGTCGCCATCGTGAGCATCCTCGCCACGCTCACCTGAACGTTGGCTCGTGTGCGACCCCTGTCCCGCAACCGCGGGGCGGGGTGTCCCCTGCGTCGACTCGCCCGAGAGCGGGCGCCAGAACGGAGGACGGAATGGCGGATCGCCTCCGACGAGCGCGGGCCGTGCCCTTTGGGTACGGCTTCTTTCGTTTCGTCATCCGGGCGTGGCGGCTCGGACGTCGGGAGGGCGAACCGGGCCCACGTCCGTGCTTTCGAGTTGACGGCCCGTCTCGGCCTTTTCTACGATGGCGGCGATGCTGCCGCGCGATGGGCGCGCGGATCGGAGTTCCCGAATGTCCGTCCCGTTCCGAATCCTGGTGCTCGTCGGATTGCTCGTGGCCGAGCCGGCCGCCGGGAGGATCGCCGGTGGAGGGGATCCCGCCCGGGACTGCTGGATGGAGTTCGAGGCGCCCCATCGCACCCTCAACTTCCCGCGGGCGCCCCGTCTCGGCAGGGAAGTGCGCTGCTTCGACGGCGAGGCGGGTTGCGACGTGGATGGCGAGGTGGACGGCACGTGCACCTTCGACGTCGACGTCTGCTTCTACAACACCGACCCGGATCTTCCGTCGTGCAGCCCGGCCGAGGTGACCGGGGCGGTCGTCAAGAAGGCGAGCAGGTTCCCCGGTCTCGCCGCGCTCCAGTCCGCCATCGACGCCCTGGGGCCCGTGGCCACTCCGACCTGCACGAGCGGGCAGACGCTCGCCGTGCCCCTTCGCGTGGCCGCGAGCGGCAAGTACAGGTGGAACCGTGAGCGGGTTGCGGTGCGGACCCTCACGGTCGAAGGCAAGGCGATCGACCGTCTTCGGCTTTCTTGCATGCCGAACGACTGGGCGAGCGAGGGATTCGACCGCCGGAACAGTCGGTCGAAGTCCATGGGAACCGGCGTCGACGCCTCGAGCGTCTCGTTGCTGGCGAAGGCGTGGGAGTTCGACGTGGGCGCGCAGCCCCTCTTCCCGACCCCGGCGTACGACAAGGCCAACGTCTCGGGGTCCCCGACGGTGATGGACGGGCGGGTGTTCGTTGCCAGCGCGAACGGCTTCGTCTACGCCTTCGACGCGAAGTCGGGGAATCTCGACTGGGAGTACAAAGCCCTCGAGACCCAGTACCACGCGCAAGTCCCCGGGATCTATTCATCGGTGACGCTCACCGCGGACGGACGTGCCGTGGTCGGTGACGGAGCGGCGCGCGTGCACGTCCTCGATCAGCGCAGTGGCAAGCGGCTCTGGCGCGTGTCGGTGGGCAATCCGGTCCTGGATCACATCTGGGCGTCTCCCGCGGTTTCCAACGGACGCGTGTACGTCGGCGTGGCCTCGCACTTCGACACGCCGTGCGTTCGCGGCCGCCTCGTCGCTCTCGACCTCGAAGACGGGACAGAGCTCTGGACGCGGTACATGGTGCCGGAGAACGTGTGCGACAACGACCTGGACGTCGCGTGCACGAGCGATGCGGACTGCGGGCTCGGCTCGTGCGTCGAGGCCCGGGGCGCGGGCATCACGGGCACGGTCGCTCTCGACGCCCTCGGCGAGAGCCTCTACGTGAACACGGTCGGCTGCGGGTCGTTCCCCTCGATGGGACACTCCGAGTCGGTGCTCAAGGTCGATGCGGCGACGGGCGACATCGTCTGGGCGGCGCGCATGGCGGCGCGCGAGCAATTCGGCCATTGCGCCGGCGACGATGCGATCGAGTGCGGAAGTGACGCGGCGTGTCCTCCGGACGACGTCTGTGTGCCCCACTCGGCCGGGACGGGCGTGCTCGCCTTCCGCGACTTCGGCTTCGTGCCAGGACCGATGCTCGTCGACGTGGGCGGCCAGACCGTCGTCGTCGCCGCGGCGAAGGAGGGCGTGGCCTACGCGCTCGACGAGGCCACCGGAAGCCTCGTGTGGTCCAATCGGATCCTTCCCGAGCCGCCGCACGCCGGCCAGGGGCATTTCAGCGGGGGGCTCGGCCACCGTGATGGCAAGCTCTTCGCGGCGCTCGGCAGCTTCTTCATCGAGCCGAAGCCGGCGTTCCAGCAGGTGGCGCTCAACGTCGACGACGGCAGCACGGCCTGGACGGAGAGCCTCGGCGCGACGTATTCGGGCGCCGGCGTGGTCGACGGCGTCTTCCTCTCGGGCTCCCCGCCCGGGCTCGTCGCCCAGGATCCGGCGACGGGTGCGGTTCTGGCGGAGCTCGAGCTTCCCGCCGCGGTGCAGTCGGCGCCGGTGATCGTGGACGGCATGGTCTACGTCGGCTGGGGGAGCTGGCTGGACGATACCGGCGGCATCACCGCGTTCGAGATCGACTGATCGGGTAGAAGGACGGCGTGAAGATCCGCGTCACGCCTTCGGTCGCGATCGACGACCGGGACATCGACGAGCGGTTCGTGCGTTCGTCGGGGCCCGGCGGCCAGAACGTCAACAAGCTCTCGACGGCCGTGCAGCTTCGGTTCGATCCGTCGGGGCTGCCCGCGTGGGTGCGCGCACGGCTTCCGCACGTCCCGGGTGTGCGGCTGATCGACGGCGGCACGATCCTGATCGAGGCGAGTCGTCAGCGCACCCAGAGTCAGAACCGGCGCGACGCGCTGGATCGACTCGTCCAGATCGTCCGTCAAGCGACGGTGCGGCCGCGCATCCGAACGAAGACCAAGCCGACCGGCGCGTCGAAGGCGCGGCGGCTGGACGCGAAGCAGCGGCGCGGCGCGTTGAAGCGGTCGCGACGTCCGGTGCCACCCGGTGACGACGGCTGACGCTTCGCCACGCGGTCGTCGCCGGGGACGTGCGACCGGCCGTGCGGATCCCGTTGGGGCCGATGACGTGGGGCCCGGTCGGCGTCACGCGTCGCGCGGCGATCCGCGCCCGGACTCCGCGGCCTCGCGTCCCACTCGATGGCGCTCGCGGAGCTCGGGCGGGAGCCGATCACAGTCGGCGCATCGGGTCGATCGAATGGACCAGATGCGCCCGCTCAGGCGACGCCGTCGTGTCCGGGTACGAACAGGGGCTCGATTCCCAGACGTGCGGTCTCGGTGCGCATCTCGTCCTCGGAAGGCGGCGGTCCCAGCGAAGCTGCCGTCTCGAGCGTCGTCTCGAGGAACCGCGCATCACTGGAGGTGTTGAGGAAGATCCCGGGTCGTCCGAGCGCCCAGCGGACGGCCCGCTCGATGGGTTCCTTCTCGGTCAGGGTCTCGTACCAGCTGAATCGACGAGCCGGGGTCTCGGGCCAGCGACGGCGCGCGATGCTCTTGATCGTCTGAACGGCGACGCCGCTGGAGAGACAGCGTTCCAGAAGCGCTTCGAAGTCCGCCGCGTAGGCGGTCTGTTGCATCATGGTGAAGTTGTACGGAAGCAGGATCGAGTCGAACGGAAAGCGCTCGAGGCTGCGTGTGTGCATCGCGGCGACGCGCGTGCCGTGCCCCGTCACGCCGAGGAATCGAACCAGGCCCTCGTCGCGCGCCTCGACGAGGGCCTTCAGGGCTCCGTCGCTCGAGAACGCCGTCTGCCAGCCCTCCTCGTCGGTGAGGTTATGGAGCTGGATGAGGTCGAGTCGTTCGACGCCGAGCCGCTCGAGCGAGCGGTGAAGGCTGGCCTTGGCGCCGTCGTAGGTACGCTCGCCGGTCTTCGTCGCGAGGAAGAAGTCGTCGCGGCGCGTCTTCATCCATGGCGCGATGCGCAGCTCCGAGTCTCCGTACGAAGCCGCCGTGTCGAGGTGGTTCACGCCGTACCGAAGGAGAAGCTCGAGCACCTGGTCGGCCTTCTCCTGACGCATGCCGCCGAGGGCGGCAGCGCCGAACAGGGTGCGGGTGCTCTGGTGGCCGGTCTTCCCGAACGCGATCCTTTCGATCATCGGTCCTCTCCTCGTTTGGCTATCGATGCGTCTTGATACGTCAGACCGAATCCGAAGGGGAACAGGGGCGACTCCGAGTCGTAGGGCTCGTCCTCGTTCTGTGCGCGCACCGCTTCCATGGACGACGGCAGCTCGACGGGGAGCTTGCCCGTCGGCACGTCCCGTCCGAAGGCGATGTCGAGGATGGACTCGTCCGTGGCACCGAAGTGGGCGAGGATTCCCGCGGTGTACTGCGCGACGTCGGACAGAACTGCCGGCCGATCGAGATAGATCGCGAGCACGGTCGGCTTGGTGCGAGCGACCTGCTGGAGGTGCTCCAGCTCGGCGTCGCGGAAGTCCAGATCTCCCTGGTGGAAGAATCCGTTGAAGATGCGGTCGCCGATGGTGCCGGGCGGTTGGTCGACCCAGGGCGCCGCGACCCGGAGGAGCGCCACGTCCGCCTCTTCGAGCGAGGGCACGACCGTGGCGTAGTGTGCGGCGACCGACGGGTCGACGCCCTCGACGTACAGCTTGGTGTCGCCGGTGAGTGGCAGGACCGGAGCCTCTTCGATCGGCTCGTTCTGCAGGAGGACGATCGAGCGACGCTGCGCTTCCGCGCCGGCCTCGTGGGACGCGGGCTCGTCGCACACCTCGACGGCGGTCTCGGCGTCGACGTACGGGTCGTCGAAGAGCCCGAGGCGGAACTTGTCGCGCAGGATGCGCCGCAGCGACTCGTCGAGCCGCGCCTCGCGAACGGCGCCGGAGCGCACGACCCCGACGAGAGGAGCCGGATCGGCTTCCCCGCCGAACTGATCGACCCCGGCGTCGAGCGCCTTCGCATAGCGCTCCGGAATCGACAGGTCTTCGACGCCGAAGTCGCGCGCGTGCAGGATCAAGAAGGGGCCGACGGTCACCGGGACGACGATCTGCCAATCCGTGCAGACGACGCCGTCGAAGCCGAACCGCTCGCGCAAGAGCCCGGTGATGACGTCTCGATTGTAGCCCATCGCGACGTCTTCGGACGTCTGTCCGACGGGCACGCCGTAGTAGGGCATGATCTGCGCCGTTCCGGCGTCGATCGCGGCCTCGAACGGCAGGAGATGGTCTTCGAAGCGCCCGGCCGGATAGGCCTGGTTCCGCCCGTAGCTGAAGTGCGCGTCCAGGCCGTCCTCCTGCGGTCCGCCTCCGGGGAAGTGCTTCGTCATGCAGAGCACGCTCTCGGGTCCGACCTCCTCGCCCTGGAAGCCTTCGACGTACGCTCGCACGAGAGACGACGCGAGCTCGGGGTCCTCTCCGAACGTTCCGATGGTGCGACCCCACCGCGGCTCCGTGGCGAGGTCGGCCATAGGGTGAAGCGCGGTGCGCAGACCGACCGCGCGGTACTCCCGGTTCGCGATCTCGCCGAAGCGGCGCACGAGTCCGGGGTCGCGCGTCGCGGCGAGGCCCAGGGGCTCGGGCCAGCGCGAGAACCCCTCGGTGTAGACCGATGCGGCGATGGCGTTTCGCACCCCATGGCGTGGGTCGGTGCTGACCGTCACCGGGATGCCGAGTCGGGTTCGCTCGGCCATCCTCTGGACGCGGTTGTGCCACTCGGCCATGGCGCGACACGTCGAGGCGTTCGCCAGGTTGAAGTGGCGGATGTGACGACCGACGATCGCCTCGGCGGTGCCGTAGCCCGGGAGGAAGGCGCCGCCCCAGCCGTCGACGAGGCGCCCGCTCTTCTCCATGAAGATCATCGGCTGCAGCATCAGCCCGACCTTCTCCTCGACCGTCATCTGCGCGAGGAGATCGTCGACGCGAGCCTCGATCTCCTCGCGCGGGTCCTCGTACGGATCGATGCGACCGTTCTTGTTCAGGTCGCGGACGCGCTGGCCGTCGACTTCGATCTTCGGTGCCGTGCGCCCGAGGAGGGCCATCGCGGTGTCGTCGCGGCGGGCCGCGAGCAGGACCACCGTGGCGATCGCCAGAAGGACGATCGCGACGGCCGCCGACAGGCCGATCACGAGCCGGCGCACGAGCTTCATTTCAGTCGGTGACGACGTTCGGGCGGGGGAGCCCCTGCATCTCGCACAAGGCGAAGTAGGCGTCCGAGACGAGCTTTGCATCGACCACGGACTCGATCGAGCCGTCGGGGTGGAGGTTCAGGTTGGCGCCGTGGATCTGGAACCAGACGTCCGTCGCCTCGGTATTGTCCCCGGGCACCATCAACGTGTGGACCGATCCGGCGGGCTCGTACAAGAAGGAGCCCGCGCGGTTCACGTAGTCGTACTCCTTGTACTTCCATGCCCCCGACGAGGTGTACCCGAACACGGGCCCGGTATGCTTGTGGGTCGGGACTTCGAAGCCGGGCAGGAAGCGGTTGCGGATGATCCACAGATCCTCCTGCACCCGCGCGTACACGACCTTGATGAGGGATCCGTCGGGGATCTCCACCCAGGGAATCTCCTCGTCGCCCAGGTGGATGGCCGTCGTCAGCGCTTCGCTCATGTCGGGCTTCCGGTCTCAGACCACGAACGGGCCGGTGATCTCGTACGTGATGCCGCATGCGAATAAGTCGCTTCCGCAGCCGCGCTGCGAGCTGAAGTACAGTCTCGTCCCGGACGGGTCGAACACCGGGCCGGTGATCTCGGACTCGTCCTGGCCCACGACCTGAACGAGCGGGACGACGCCCCCGAGGTCGCACCCATCGGAGCCGCGGACGAGTGCCACGATCTGCATGTCTCCACCGTCTTCCGCGACGAGCACTTCCCCGCCGGGATCGGCCACCGTCACGTTGTCGACGCCGGTGAGGACGCCGCCGTCGCGCTCGGCGTGGTACAGCACGCACAGCGTCCCCGCGCTCGCATCGTACGCGTAGATCCGGTTGTCGAACTTCGTCGAGAAGAAGACGAAGCCGTCGCGATGCCAGATGCCCTCGCCTCCGAGGAACGGGGTGCTGCCTTCCACCTGGTGACGGGTGAACTCGTCGGCGGCCGACGGGTCGGGTACGGGGAGCCAGTCGACGCGACTCGTGCCGCCGGCCTGGACGGCGTCGAGGTCCGCGACGCGCGCGATCTCGAGTGTGCCGGTCGCGAGGTCGGGATAGGCGCTCGGAGCGAAGCGGTAGAAACCCCCATCCGGCTGATCTTCGGTCATGTAGAGGCGAGCGCCGACGGGGTCGACGGCGACGGCTTCGTGCGTGAAGAGGCCCATGGCGTCGCGCCGGATCGCGGCGGTCGCACCGGTCGGGTCGCACTCGAATACGGCGCCGCGACCTGCGAAGTCCTCTTCGCACGAGAGCCAGGTGCCCCAGGGGGTGGGGCCGCCCGCGCAGTTGAAGTTCGTCCCGCCGAGGATGCGATAGGCATCGACGATCCGACCCTCGGCATCGAAGCGGATGGCGCCCGCGCCGCCTGCGGTGCCCGGGATCTCGCTGTTGACGGTGTAGATCCAGCCGCCATCGTCCCGGGGAAACACGGCCGCGCCGTCCGGTGCGCCGTGCCAGGTGTAGCTCGTCCCGGGAACGAGCTCGCCCGACCGGGCGAGAACGCGGGAGCGAAAGCCCTCGGGAAGCCGGACGCCGTTCTCGTCGGGGGCCTGCAACGGCCCGACGTTCGGGATGTTGCTCTCGGTTCGAGGCTCCGTGAGTGACGTGTTCCCGCAGGCGCCGATCCACGAGCCGACGGCGAGAAGTCCGGCGCCGTAGACGCCGTCGCGGAGGAGGGCCCGCCGCGTGCGCGGGTACGACGAGCCGAGGCCGGTGGCCGGCGTCGGTCGCGCGGCTCGTTGGATGCGTGGGGTCATGGGAGGACTCTCCTTCACTCGCTGGGACCGTTCGTTCGAGGCTTAGGTCGCTCGGACGCACCGGTCAACCGATCTCCCTTTCGTGCGTCCGCACGTGGAGCCGCCGGATGTTGCGGCCGACTCAGGCGTCGTCCTCGATGGTGATCGCCCGCTCGGGACAGTTCGACACGGCGCGACGGACCTTCTCGCGGGCCTGGTCGGGGACCTCCGCGCGGTCGAGGTAGCCGTACCCGCGCTCGTCCTCGTGGAACACGGAGGGCGCGATGTCGTAGCACCGGCCGTGCCCCGTGCAGAGGTCGGTGTCGATCTTGACCCTCACCCCGCGGTCTCCCACTCGAGGGGCAGGTACTGCACCTCGCGGATGCCGGGGCTGTAGGTCGGCCGCTCGCCCTCCGGGATCCAGTAGTCCGGGATGCGGCGGTGCCACTCTTCGAGGGCGACGCGAAGCTCCATCCGGGCGAGGTGCGATCCGAGACACCGGTGGGGCCCGGCGCCGAAGGCGACGTGGCGGTTCGCTTCGCGTGCGAAATCGACGGTCTGCGCGGCTTCGAACTCGGCGTCGTCGGTGTTCGCCGCACCGATGAGGAAGGTCACCATCTCTCCCTGCTGGATCTCGACGCCGCCGACCTCGACGTCGCGCGTGCAGAGACGCGGGAGTCCGGTCACCGGGGTCTCCCAACGCAGGAGCTCCTCGATCGCCGACGGGATGCCGGTCGGGTCGTCGACGATCCGGCGGCGCTGCTCGGGGTTCGCCGCGAGGTACGCCATGTTGCAGCCGAGCGTCGCGGTCACCGTGTCGAGTCCCGCCAGAATCAGGAGGTACGAGACGTCGAGGATGTCCTCGTCGGTGAGTCGATGGCCCTCGATCTCCGTCTGGAGAAGGAAGCTGACCATGTCGTCGCCTGGATCGCCGCGTCTCCGCGCGATCACGTCGGCGAAGTAGGCGTAGATCTCCTTGCCCGTCTTCACCCGGTGCTCTTGCGCCGCGTCCATGTCCCAGCTGCCGATCTGCTGGTTCGGCCGGAGAATGCCGTCCTTCAGGCGCAGAAAGAGGTCGAGCTCCTCCTCGGGGAGACCCATGAGGTGGAGGAACGCGGTGCACGGCAGCGGGATGGCGAACGCCGGATTGAAGTTGCACTGCCCCTCGTCGATCAGGCGGTCGATGAGCTCGTTCGCGTGCCGTCGGATCTGCGGCTCGAGGGCGGCCATTCGCTTGCGCGAGAAGCACGGGTCGAGGATCCGCCGAAATTGCGTCTGCCGGGGCGGATCGATCTGCTGCGGGAGCATCGGCCGCTCGGTTCCGAGGGCCATCTGCTCGGACATCTCGGACGAGAAGATCTCGGGATGCCGGAGCCCCCACATCACGTCCTCGTATCGGGCGAGCACCGGCGAGCCGATTCCGGCGATCCGGGTGACGGCGGAGGCTTCGCGGGCGCGCGCGTACTCGGGTTGCGGGTCCGAGGCGAACTTCGGTCCCAGGAAGTTGATCTCGTAGGACGCCTCGGGATCCTCGGCCATCGCGGTTCCCAAGTACCGCAGGCCCGACGCGTGGTGCAAGGCGCCTCGAA
>JAUIFY010000243.1 GCA_030430245.1 bacterium
CGCGCAGGCCGAGACCGCGTCCGAGCTCGGCGCGTCCGCCGCCAAGCAGATCCTGTTCGGCGACCTCCACGTCCACACGACGTTCAGCTTCGACGCGTTCCTGACGAGCCTTCCCGTGGCGGGCGGCGGCGGCACCCGGCCTCCGTCGGATGCGTGCGACTTCGCCCGCCACTGCTCCGCGCTCGACTTCTGGTCGGTCAACGACCACGCCGAGAACCTGACGCCACGCCTCTGGAAAGAGACGATCGACTCCGTCCGCGCGTGCAACGCCCTCGCCGGCGACCCCGAGAGCCCGGACCTCGTCACCTTTCTGGGTTGGGAGTGGAGCCAGATCGGGGACCGCCCCGACAACCACTACGGCCACAAGAACGTGGTTCTGCGCGGCATCGAGGACGACGAGATCACGTCGCGACCGATCAGCTCCCGGGACATCGCCAGCTTCGACATCCCGTTCACGGTCCGCGCCGGCGTGGCCGGCTTCGCGGGATCGCGCGGTCGGGACTTCGTCCGTCTCATGACCGAGGCGGCGACGACGCCATCGTGTCCGACCGGGATTCCCGTGCGCGATCTGCCACTGGACTGCCTCGAGGCCGCACCGACACCGGAGCTGCTGTTCGACAAGCTCGACGACTGGGACGTCCCGTCGATCGTCATCCCCCATGGCACGACCTGGGGCCTGTACACGCCGGCCGGGTCCGATTGGCGAAAGCAGCTTCCCGGACACGACCCCGACCGACAAACCCTCCTCGAGCTCTACTCCGGCCATGGGAACTCGGAGCAGCTCCCTCGCTGGCGCCCCGTCGAGATCGGCGACGACGGCTCGTTCCGCTGCCCCGCCCCGACGGACGGCTACCTCCCGAGCTGTTGGCGTGCGGGCGAGCTCATACGCGCACGCTGCCTCGAGGTCGGAGAGAGTGACGAGACGTGCGAGGAGCGGGCGCTCGCCGCGCGCCAGAACCACGTCGACGCGTTCCAGGGCGGCTGGAAGACGGTCCCCGGGCACGAAACGAACGCCTGGCTCGACGCGGGACAGGCCCCGACGGACATGTTCCAGCCGGCCTTCAACTACCGGCCGCGAGGCTCCGCGCAGTACATGCTCGCGATCCGCGATTTCTCGGATCCCGCGAACCCCAAGCGCTTCGACTTCGGATTCATCGGATCGAGCGACAACCACACGGCGCGCCCGGGCACCGGCTACAAGGAGTTCGGACGGGGCGAAATGAGCGAGGGCCGCGGACGCGCCCCGGACGATCCGCCCGGGGGCATCGACGGCGGAGGCGTCTTCGGCTCCTCGAACGAAGCGGACGAGCCCGCGGCCGAGTCGGTTGCGTACACCGAACGTGGAGGAAACCCGCTCTCGCTCTTCGAGATCGAGCGCGGAGCGGCCTATTTCGTCACCGGTGGGCTCGTGGCCGTCCACGCCGACGGCCGCAGCCGCCAGCAGATCTGGGACGCCCTGCAGCGAAAGGAAGTCTACGCGACGAGCGGTCGCCGCACTCTTCTCTGGTTCGACCTTCTCGACGAGGGAGGGACGACCCCGATGGGCTCGACCGTCGAACGCTCGGCCGCCCCCCGCTTTCGCGTACGCGCGGCCGGCTCCTTCGAGCAGAAGCCGGGCTGCCCACCCGACGCCGTCGCGGCACTCGGGGATCGACTCGACCACCTGTGCATGGGGGAGTGCTACCATCCCGGCGACGAGCGCAGGCCCCTCGAACGCATCGAGATCGTACGCATCCGACCGCAGCGCTCCGCCGACGAGCCGCTCGACGCCCTCGTAGAAGATCCGTGGCGCATCTTCCCCTGCCCCGAGGGAGAATCGGGCTGCGTGGCGGAGTTCACGGACCCCGAGTTTCCGGTCGACGCGCGCGACGCCGTCTACTACGCGCGCGTCGTCGAAGCTCCAGCCCCGCTGATCCACGGCACGAACCCTCTCGGCTGTCGCTGGGACGCCGAGGGTAACTGCGTCTCGATCGCCCCCTGCGGAGGAGCGACGCCGCGCGACGACGACTGTCTCTCCGAGGCCGAGCCGCGCGCCTGGTCGTCACCCATCTACGTCGACTACGTCCCGCCGGCCCCACTCCCACCGACCGAGGCGCCCTCCCTACCCAACGCGGTCCGAGGATGACAGGAAGGAGACATGGCCCCAGCCTCGAGTCGGATCGACAAGGACGCTCTCCGGAAGAAATACGCCGAGGAGCGGGACAAGCGCCTCCGCCCGGACGGGAACGCGCAGTACATCCGGATCCAGAACCAGCTGGCCCACTATCTGGACGACCCCTACACCCCGGTGAAGGAGCGAGAGCCGGTCCGCGATCACGTCACGTTCGCCTTCGTCGGCGGCGGCTTCGCCGGTCTCGTGACGGGCGCTCGACTCGTCGAGCGGGGCATTCGAGACGTCCGCATCATCGAGAAGGGCGGCGACTTCGGGGGCACCTGGTATTGGAACCGCTACCCAGGTGCGCAATGCGACACCGCATCGATGGTCTACATGCCCCTTCTCGAGGAGACGGGCCACATGCCGACCGAGAAATACGCCCACGCGCCCGAGATCCTCGAGCACTGCCAGCGCATCGGGAACCAGTTCGGCCTCTACGAGAACGCCCTCTTCCACACCGAGGTGAAGGATCTGGAGTGGGACGGAGATGCGCACCGCTGGATCCTCCGGACGAATCGGGGCGACGAGTTCACCGCGCAGTTCCTCGGACTCGGGACCGGCCCGCTCCACGTCCCGAAGCTCCCGGGACTCCCCGGCATCGAGGACTTCCGCGGACACTCGTTTCACACGAGCCGTTGGGATTACGACTACACCGGCGGAGACCCCCACGGCGATGCGATGCACAAGCTCGCGGACAAGCGAGTCGCGATCATCGGCACGGGTGCCACCGCCGTGCAGTGCGTTCCGCATCTCGCCGCGGCGTGCAAGGAGCTCTACGTCTTCCAACGCACGCCTTCGTCCGTCGACGTGCGCGCCAACCGGCCGATCGACGCCAAGTGGTTCGCAGAGATCGCGACCGAAGGCTGGCAGCAACGGTGGCTCGAGAACTTCACCGCGAATCAGCAGGGCGTCGAAATGCCCGACGTCGACCTCGTGCAAGACGGCTGGACCGACCTCGCCCGCCGGATCCGCATGCGAATCCTGAGTCTGCCGCCCGAAGACCGGCGGGATCTCCGCAAGATCATGGGCGCGTTCGAGGAATCGGACTTCGAGAAGATGGAGGAGATCCGGAGCCGCTGCGACGCGGTCGTGACGGACCCCGACACGGCGCAGAATCTGAAGGCGTGGTACCGCCAGCTCTGCAAGCGCCCCTGCTTCCATGACGAGTACCTCCAATCGTTCAACATCGAGGGAACCCACCTCGTCGACACCGACGGCAAGGGGGTCGAGAAGATCACGGAGAAGGGCGTCGTCGCGGCCGGTCGCGAGTACGAGGTCGACTGCATCATCTACGCGTCGGGGTTCGAGGTCGGGACGCCCTTCGAGGACCGGACTGGGTTCGACCCGGCCGGTCGAGACGGGATCCGCCTCTCCGAGCACTGGGCGGAGGGCATGCGCTCGAAGCACGGCATCCACGTCCACGGCTTCCCCAACCTCTTCCTGGTTCAACCGACCCAGGGCGCGAACTTGATCTCGAACGTGCCGCACAACCTGACCGAGTCCGGCAAGACCATCGCGACGCTGGTGCGACACGCGATCGACACCGGATGGGAAGAGGTCGAAGTCACCAGGGAAGCCGAGGACGCCTGGGTGGACCTGTTGATGACCGGAGGCGGACGGATGCTGGGATCGCCCGACTGCACCCCGGGGTACTACAACAACGAGGGTCAGGACCCGGGCCCCGCGGCGCGCTCCTTCGTCGGGTACCCGCAGGGCGCACTGGCCTTCTTCCGGTATCTCGACGCATGGCGCCGCGACGGCTCCTTCGAGGGCGTCGAGTTCCGCTGAGCCGCCGCGAACGCGATCGCCGCCGCACCGCACCGCCCGCCCCACGCCCCACGGGGCCCGCGCGCCCTCCCGGATGGTTGACATCGTAAATTTACGATGTAAACGACTTGCATGCCGCGAGCACTGAACGACGATCAGATCGAGGCCTTCCGCGAGAAGATCTGCGCGGTCGCCACGCGCCGGTTCGCCGAATCGGGGATCGAGGGGGTGACGTTGCGCGGCCTCGCGCGGGAGCTCGGGTGCAGCGCCATGACGCCGTATCGCTACTTCGAGAGCAAGGAGGAGATCTTCGAGGCGGTCCGCGTGGCCGCGTTCCGACGCTTCAACGCGCAGATGATCGAGGTCGCCAACCGGCTCGCGGACCCGATCGAGCGCCTTCGAGCGACGGGTCGCCAGTACGTGCGCTTCGCGCAAACCGAGCCGCACGCGTACCGCATCATGTTCCAGCTCGACCAGCCGGAGCCCGACGAGGAGACCGACTCGCAAGCCGAGCTGGAGGGCGGCTGGCAACCTCTCGTCGACACCATGCGCGAAGCCGTCGAGCGTGGCCAGATGTTCGGAGACCCGGAAGATCTGGCGCATTGCGCGTGGGTCTCGATGCACGGTCTCGTGACGCTCCACCTCGCGGGCAAGCTCAAGCTCGGCCGGTCGCTCGAGGAGCTCCTGGAGCCCGTCCTGGACAACCTCGTTCGTGGGGCGTCGGTCCGGCCGGAGGAGGCAGAGGCGTGAAGTCGAAGTCGCTCGGAGGCGCGATCGCGGTACTCGTCGCCGTCGCGGGTGGACTATGGTGGCTCGACTCGAACCGCGGCGCGGAGGCGGTGGCCCGCGCGGACGAAGCGCTCCTCGTCGAGACGATCCGCGTCGAGAGGGCCGCCGGCTACGAGACGAGAGAAGCCCACGCGGGCCGCGTCGTTTCCCGGCGCACGAGTCCGCTCGGCTTCGACGCTCCCGGCCGGGTCGACGAGGTCCGGGTCCAGGAAGGCGACGCGGTCGATCGGGGCCAGGTCCTGGCGACGCGAGAGACCCGCGAGATGCAGGCGGAGCGCCGAGGCCTCGCGGCACGGATCGACGAGATGGGTGCGCGGCTGAACCTCGCCGGCCGAACGACCGAGCGACGCAAGAAGCTGCACGACGGCGAGCACGTCGCGAAGGAGGAGCTCGACCGAGCCGTCTTCGAGCAGCAGGCTCTCGACGCGCAGCTCGAGGCGGCGCGGGCGGCGCTGGAGGCACTCGACGTCCGGATCGAGAAGGCCGCCCTCCGCGCTCCCTATTCGGGTCGCGTCGTCGCGCGACACGTCGACGAGGGCACGGTCGTCGCAGCGGGCCAACCCATCGTCGAGATCATCGAGGACGGAGCGCTCGAGGTCCGTGTCGGCTTCCCGCCCGCGACCGCGCTCGTCGACGGCGAGACGTACCTGGTCGAAATCGAGGGCCGCCTCGTCGAAGCACGGCTCGAGGCCATCCTCCCGCGCGTCGATCCGGCCACGCGGACGCTGACGGCCATCTTCCTTCTCGGACCGACCGCGGACGGGATCGCGAGCGGCGAGGTGGCGCGCGTTCGCATCCCGGCGCGCGTCGACGTCGAGGGTTTCTGGGTTCCGCTCTCTGCGATCGCCGAGAGCCGGCGAGGCCTCTGGGCCGCCTACGGCGTCGACGACGTCGACGGCGAGCTGCGCGTGCGACGACGGGAGATCGAAGTCCTGCACACCGAGGCCGATCGCGCCTACGTGTCCGGCACGCTCGTGAACGGTGACCGGATCGTCCGTGTCGGCACCCACCGGCTCACGCCGGGCCAGCGGGTGCGGGTGAGCCCGTGAACGATCCACGGTCCGACGCCGCGAACCTCTTCTTCCGCAAGCCGCGGCTGACCGTCCTCTTCATCGGCCTCGTCGTGGTCGCGAGCTTCGCGGCCACGCAGAGTCTGCCGAGGCAAGAGGACCCCACGCTGACCCGACGGTTCGCTCGGATCGAAACCTTCTACCCGGGAGCGGACGCCATGCGCGTCGAAGCCCTCGTCACCGAACGGATCGAAGACGAGATCCGGGAGCTCTACGAGGTCAAGGAGATCGAATCCTACTCTCGGAAGGGTGTCTCGGTCGTGACGATCGAGCTCGACGAAGAGTACGAGGAGGAGGACGTCGACGAGATCTGGTCGAAGGTCCGAGACCGACTCGCCGACGTCGAGGCGGAGCTGCCGCCGGGCGTCCTCGCCCCCGAGTTCGAGGATCAGACGACGATTGCCGCCTCCATGGTCGCCGCCTTCGTCTGGCACGGCGACGGCAACGCGCCCATGGGGATCCTCACGCGGCTCGCACAGGAGCTGGGGTCCCGACTTCGGAACCTGCCCGGAACCCGCGAGGTCGAGCTCTACGGAGAGAGCGACGAAGAGATCCGCGTCACGATCGACCGGGAAGCGCTCGCGGCGGTCGGCCTCGGCGTCGCGGACGTGGCCCGCGCCCTGTCCAACGCGGATACGAAGCTGCCCTCGGGCCAGCTTCGCGCCGCGGCGACCGAGCTGGTGCTCGAGGTCGAGGGAGAGCTCGACTCCCTGGCGCGCATTCGGGAAGTGCCCATCCGCGAACAGGCGAACGGCAGCCTGATTCGCGTGCGCGACGTCGCCGACGTCGCGCGTGGAGTACGAGAGCCGCCACGCACCATCGCGCTGCTGTACGGGCAGCCGGGCGTCGCGATCTCCGCGACGATGGAGGCGGCTCGCCGCATCGACCTGTGGACGGCGTCTGCCGCCCGCGTCGTGGACGAATTCCAGCCGTCCGTACCGGCCGGCGTTCGTCTCGAAGTCCTGTTCGACCAGAGCGTCTACACCGAGGCCCGGCTTCGAACGCTCGTCGGGAACCTCGTCCTCGGCGCGACGATCGTCGTCGGGATTCTCGTCTTCATGATGGGCGTGCGCTCCGCGCTGATCGTCGCGGCCGCCATGCCTCTCACCATCGGCATGGTGCTGGCGGGGTTTCTGATCGTCGGAATGCCCCTCCATCAGATGTCGATCACCGGCCTGATCATCGCGCTCGGCTTGCTGATCGACAACGCCATCGTCACGGTCGACGAGTACAACGCGCTCATCGACCGCGGACTCGAACGGCTGGAGGCCGTGGCCGGGGTGGTTCGTCACCTCTTCGTCCCGCTGCTCGCGTCGACCGTCACCACGATCCTGGCGTTTCTCCCGATCGTGCTGATGCCCGGCGGTGGCGGAGAGTTCGTCGGCCCGATCTCCATCGGGGTCGGGCTCGCCGTCGGGAGCTCGTTCTTCCTCGCCATGACCGTCATTCCCGCGCTCGCCGGGTTCTTCGGCCGCAGCAAACGAGCGGAGTCCGCCGGCTGGTGGTGGAACGGCTACAGCAGCGTCGAGCTCGAGCATCTCTTCCGCCGCACTCTCCGCGTCGCGCTGGAGCGACCGTGGATCGGCATCGGCATGTCCGTCCTTCTGCCCGTCGTCGGCTTCCTCGCCGGCAGCACCCTCGTGGAGCAGTTCTTCCCCGCGAACGACCGAAACCAGTTCCAGGTCCAGATCGCCCTGCCCACGCAGTCCTCCGTCGCCGAGTCTCTGGCGGTGGCCGCGAGTGCGCGGGAGGTGATCGAAAGCCACCCCGAGGTCGTCGAGAGCCACTGGTTCGCCGGCGAGATGGCCCCGCGCGTCTACTACAACATGCTCGGGTCCGCGGCCGGGCTCGCGAGTTTCGCAAACGGCATCGTCACGACCAGATCCGCCGAAGCGACCGAGACTCTTCTCCCTGGGCTGCAACGCGAGCTGATCGACGCGCTTCCCATGGCGCGCGTGATCGCGCTTCCCTTCGAGCAAGGGCCTCCCTTCGAAGCACCGATCGAAGCCCGCATCGTCGGGCCCGATCTCGACGTGCTTCGTCGAATCGGCGAGCAGGTCCGGCTGGTCCTGACGGAGGCCGACGGCGTCACCTTCACCGTGACGAAGCTCGAGTCGGAGCCCGTACTGCGCCTTCTGCCCGACGAGGACGAGGCGCGCGCCGCCGGCGTGTCCCTGAGCGACATCGCCGGCCAGCTCGATGGGAGCCTGGAGGGAACGGTCGCCGGGTCCGTGGTCGAAGCCACGGAGGAGATCCCCATCCGGGTGCGCGTCGCCGGCGAGTCGCGCGCTTCGGTCGACGGCATCCTCGCCGGCCGCGTTCAGCCGCCCAGTGCGGCCTCCGACGTCGCGGTCGGCTCGATGACGGGACTCCCGCTCCGGGCGATCGCAGAGGCCGAGCTGACACCCGAGATCGCGGGCATCACCCGACGCAACGGAGAACGCACGAACACGATCCAGGCGTTCCTCGTTCCCTACACTCTGATCGCGGAATCCCTCGCCGATTTCCGAGGGCGTCTCGACGCGGCGGGCGTCGACCTTCCCGTCGGCTATCGGATCGAATTCGGGGGCGAGGACGAGCTCCGTGGCGAATCGATGTCGAACTTGATGGCCTTCGCGCTTCCGCTCCTCGTCCTGATGGCCGCCACGGCGGTCCTCGCGTTCGACTCCTTCCGGTACGCGTCGATCGTGTGGATCGTCGCCCTCCTCAGCATCGGCCTCGCCCTTCTCGGCGTGTGGGCTTTCGGCTACCCGATGGGTTTCGTCGCCATCGTCGGCACGATGGGCCTGATGGGACTCGCGATCAACGACGCGATCGTGGTCCTGGCCGCGCTCCGGTCGAACCCCCGCTGCCGAGACGGGGACCTCGACGTCGTCGAGAACGTCGTGGTGGGCGCCACACGCCACATTCTCGCCACCACGTTCACGACGATCGGTGGCTTTCTCCCGCTGATCCTCTTTGGAGGCAGGTTCTGGCCACCGCTGGCGACCGCGATCGCCGGAGGCGTGGGCGGCGCGTCCATTCTCGCCCTCTATCTCGTGCCAGCGACCTTCTTGCTCCTGCACCGCGGCGACCTGCGACGAGCGGCGCGCCGCGCCTTCCTCGACCCCCACGCTCCGCCGGAGCCGACGCACGCCTGAGGCGGCGCGACGCCCGCCGGCCCCACCGCCCGCAGAGACCGTTTTGCACGTTTTTCTCTTGCCAGCTCCCCGTCCGCTCGTAGCCTCTCGATCAAAGGCGCGGGGCGAATCCCGCCGCAGGAGGGCATGAGAATGAAGTCGAAACAGCGGAAGATCACCGTCTTGGGAGTCATCACGGCACTGAGCCTCTCGACCTGGGGCTGCGGGGACAGCGCGACGTCGCCGACGAGCGACGTCGCCCCGGCCCCCGGACCCGACATCGTCGGCGTCGCACGAGACGCCGGCTCGTTCGGAACCCTCCTCGCTGCGGTCGACGCCGCCGGCCTGACGGACACACTGCGCGGTCCGGGCCCGTTCACCGTGTTCGCCCCGACCGACGACGCCTTCGCCGCACTTCCCGCCGGCACGGTCGAGTCCCTGCTGGAGCCAGAGAACGTGGACATGCTGACGTCCATCTTGACCTTGCACGTCCTCGGAGCCGAAGTGGTTGCCGCCGACGCGATCGCCGCGGGCTCCGCCGAGACGCTGAACGGCCAGAGCGTGACGATCGAGCAGGTCGACGGCGAGGTCTTCGTGAACGGTGCGCGGGTTCTTCAGGCAGACGTGCGCGCGAGCAACGGGGTCATTCACGTGATCGACGCCGTTCTGCTTCCCGAGTAGAGGCCCGAACCGCGTCGAGCCGGGCGTTCCCGGGGGCAGCCGTAGAGCTCAACCCCCGGGAACGTCGGCGGCCCGTGAATCGGTCGACGCGGCCGGTCGTTCGGCCGCGAGGCTCCAGTCGACCGAGCCCGGTCGGCCGAGATCGGACGAGGTCAAGCCACGGTCGACGTCGAGACCCTCGAGAATCCACTCGTGCGCGTGAATGCCGACCGGTCCCCGCACTCGCTCGACGAATCGAGTGGGCCAGCGGCGGCCCTGGAGCCTCCGGTACTCCGAGAAGGTCACGTCGACGTGTGCTCCTCGTGTGTACCGATGCCCCTCCAGAGTGAAGTGTACGCGGTAGAGGAGATGGGTCTTCGCGTCGATCCACGCGACGACGCGGTCCTCCGCCGAAAGCCCGACGCCGGGTCGTAGACGTGCGAGCAGGCGGACGTACGTCCGGCCGTCGTTCGTCGCGTCATCTAGGCGGATCCAATCGCTTCCGCTTCGCAGGAGCCAGGCGGGTCCGAGCAGAAACATCGAATATGCGTCGGCGACCAGCGCCGACGTCTCGAGGACGTCGGGGTCCGTCGTGCCGATTCCGTCGTACGCGACGTAGACCTCGTCCGCGCTTCGAAGGACGTCTTTGCGCCCCCCCGGAC
>JAUIFY010000244.1 GCA_030430245.1 bacterium
CGTCTGCAGAGCGGCGCCCGGGAAGAAGGCCCGCGAGATCGCCTGGAAGGCGATGCCGAAGGCCACCGCCACCAGCGGCCCCTGGATCACACCGAAGATCCAGTGACGGCGCGCCAGCCCCCCTTCCCACGCCAACAGGATCGCCAGGCCGACGACCGAGACGAAGATCGCGCTCGGCTCGAAATCGCCGACCATCGCGCTCAGACTCGAAAGCGTCGTCTCGCCATCCGGCTGCAGGTAGCGGAAGTCGCCCTCGGGGTCCGCGTCGTGACCGACCGCGTGCGGCACCTGCTTCATCACGATGAGCACGCCGATGCCGGACAGCATCCCCTTGATGACGGACGAGGGGAAGAAGTACGCGATCACTCCCGCTCGCGCGAGCCCCATTGCGACCTGCAGGACGCCGGCGAGGACGACGGACACGAGGAACGGCTCGAAGCCGAGATCCTGGATCGCCGTCAGCACGATCACGGCGAGCCCCGCGGCGGGACCGGAAACCCCGAGCGGCGAGCCGCTCAGGCTGCCGACGACGATACCGCCGATGATTCCGGCGATGAGGCCCGAGAAGAGGGGCGCACCGCTCGCGAGGGCGATCCCCAGGCACAGCGGAACCGCGACGAAGAAGACGACGATCCCGGCCGGAGCGTCGTGCCGAATCTCCCTGAACATACCCACCTCAGCCTCCGCGCTTCGCCCGACGGCGGCGCTGCTCCGTCCCGCGACTCGTTTGAACCATGTCGATCAGGTCTCCTGCGGTGCAGTGTTCCTCGATGGGATGCCGCAGGCGGAAATCACGGTTGATCGCGTACGTGTTGCGGCGCCCGGTCCGCCTGCGTGTGATGACGTCGGCCTCCTCCATCTCACCCAGAAGCCGCTGGACCGCGCGCTCGGTGATGCCCACTCGTTCGGCCAGATCCCGAAGGCGGGCGTTGGGATCGTCGGCGAGCGCGACCAGGATGTGCCCGTGGTTGGAGAAGAAGGTCCACGGGATCCCGAGCATCTTGGCCGTGGCGGACGACGCCGCGCCGGGGGGAACGCTGGACATCGGCCGAGGCTATCCGCATACGGAATTCCAGACAAGGAATACCGGAACGTATCTTCCTGCATGAATGTCCGGGGTCCTGGCCGCGTCCGCCAGAGCTCCCGGCCACGGTGGCGCGTGCGCCGTCCCCGTCGGCGCCGAACCGCGCCCCCCGTCCCCGTCGTCCGTCCCCGTCGTCCGTCCCCGTCGTCCGCGATGGCTCAGACGGAGACCGCGAAGGACTCCCAGGAGGCCGGCGCCGGCGCGACGATCTCGATGGGAGTCTTGCGCACCGGGTGCTCGAAGGCGAGCCGTCGGGAGTGAAGCGCGATCCCCGGGAACGGCCGGCGCGAGCCGTACTTGCGGTCGCCCAGGATGGGCCACCCCCGACTCGCGAGCTGCACGCGAATCTGATGCTTGCGCCCGGTCGCGAGCGCGACCTCCACGAGGGTCTGCCCGGTGCCGTCCAGGGGGTGGAGCGTCCGGTACGCGAGGCGCGCCTGCTTGGCGCCCCCGGCCCGGGACGAGGCGATCTTCATCCTCTGGTTCGGCTCGTCCTTCACGAGCCAGTCGACACACGATCCGTCGGGGGGACTCGGCCGCCCCTCCACGACCGCCCAATAGGTCTTCTCCACGCCCCCGTCCGCGAAGAGATCGGTGAGCCGCCGAGCGGCCTTGGACGTACGCGCGAACACGATCGCGCCGCTCGCATGCGCATCGAGCCGACTGACGACCCCGACGTAGACGTTGCCGGGCTTCGCGTACTTCTCGCGAAGATGGGAGCGGACCTGCTCGACCAGGCTCGGCTCCCCCGGACGCACCCCCATCGTCGCGAGCCCGGCCGGCTTGTCGACGACGAGCAGGTGATTGTCCTCGTGAAGAACGGCGAGACGCTCGGACATCGCTCGCCGCAGGTTACAGGGACGCAGACGCGGTCCGAAGGTCCCGACCCCGCACCCAGGTCGCCTCGAGTTCCTCGCCGGCGGGGAACACGCGCAAGAGAACCTGCATCTCGAGATTCGTGAAGAGGGGTGCGCCCCCGAGGGTCAGCAGGAGGTCTCCCGCTTCGAGGCCCAGGCGCTCTCCGAAACAGCTCGGAAGAACGTCGACGACCTCCAGACCCGTCTCGACCTCGCGCGCCGTGAACCCGGGAAACGCCCATGGCATCCCATGCCGCCCGGCACGAACTCCGCGGCGAAGGTAGAGCGCGAGGTCGGCCACGATCTGATTGCCGCCGATCGTGAACGAGTCGAGCGAGCCCTTCACCCACGCGGGGAAGCCCGACTGCACGACCAACACCCGGGTGCCGTTCTCGACGGACTCGAACTCGAGCGCGATCGTCGTATCCTTACAGGGGTCGGCGTCCTTGTTCGCCTCGAGGCGCCTCGGCGGGTCGGCCTCGAGCTCCGTCGCGGGCGCCTCGAAGCCGGGCAGGAACCACTTTCCATCGTCGGTCTTCAACGACTCGAGCTGCTTCCACACGTCGCCGGCGCTCTGCTCGACCGTGAACTCCGCCTCGAAACGATCGTCGATGAATCGCCCCATGCTCACTCCTCCTCCGGGTCCGGATAGACGGCGAGCGCGACCCGGAAACCGCGACCTCGACGTGCACCGTACTTCTCGAGCAGCGGCCCGAGGGCCGCGAGGTAGTCCTCCATGAACGCGGCGCGCGCCGCTTCGTCCGGAAACCGCACGTCGGCCTCGACCGCGGCGCTCGGGATCTCCTCGCCGTCGAACGCGGCGCGATCGAGAAGGCCGCTCGCGTCTTGCTGGAGTCGCTCCCCCAGTCCGACGAGGTGACGCAGGGAGACCTGATCGCGGAGGACGCCGTCCCTGCGTTCGTCACTCCACGCGACGCGCGGCGACACGACGAACGAGCCCGCGACCGCCTCGTAGAGACGCTCGATCAAGTGCCCCTTGCGGCGCTCCCCGACCGGCCGCACGAGCCGCGCGCGCTCCAGCTCCTTCAGATGATAGTTCACCTTCTGCCGCGGAAGTCCGATCGCGCGCGCGACGGCCGCGGCGGAATCCGGACGACGGAGCGCCTCGAGAACCCGCCTCCGTACGGGGTGCGTCAGGGCCTCGACCGCCTCGGGCTCCGTCAGCGTGCGTGCTCGCGCCTCCACCTCTCCTCTATAGACAGAATTCATATCCTTGACAAGAAATTTTTTCCATAAACTCGCTCGCACCTGAGCCCGGCGGTGCGAGCACCGTTATGCTCCCGCCGCATGATCTCAGAGCTGTTCGACGAGTCCCGCTGGGAGCGCGTTCCCGGCTTCGCGTTCGACGACGTCACCTATCACCGCGCGGTCGATCAGGGGACGGTACGCATCGCGTTCGACCGCCCCGAGGTGCGGAACGCGTTTCGCCCCGGAACCGTCGACGAGCTGTACCGCGCCCTCGACCATGCGCGCATGACGACCGACGTCGGCTGCATTCTCGTCACCGGCAACGGGCCCTCCCCCAGGGACGGCGTGCGCGCCTTCTGCTCGGGCGGCGACCAGAGGATCCGGGGGCGCGACGGCTACAAGTACGCCGAAGGCGACGAGGCCTCCACGATCGACCCCGGGCGCACGGGACGCTTGCACATTCTCGAGGTGCAGCGGCTGATCCGCTTCATGCCGAAGATCGTCATCGCGGTGGTGCCCGGCTTCGCGGTCGGCGGAGGGCACAGCCTTCACGTGACGTGCGACCTCACCCTGGCGAGCCGCGAGCACGCCGTCTTCAAACAGACCGACACCGACGTGGCGAGCTTCGATGGCGGGTTCGGATCGGCGTACCTCGCAAAGCAGATCGGTCAGAAGCTCGCTCGGGAGATCTTCTTCCTCGGCCGGAGCTACTCCGCCGACGAGGCCAAGGACATGGGCATGGTGAATGCGGTCGTGCCGCACGGCGACCTCGAACGCGTCGCCCTCGAATGGGCGGCCGAGATCAACACGAAGAGTCCTACCGCCCAGCGCATGGCCAAGTTCGCCATGAACCTGGTCGACGATGGCCTCGTCGGCCAGCAGGTCTTCGCAGGTGAAGCCACGAGACTCGCGTACATGACGGACGAGGCCGTGGAAGGACGCGACGCCTTCCTCGAGAAGCGACCCCGCGACTTCTCCCGGTTCCCCTGGCACTACTGAGCCGGGTGCGCGACCGAGACGGGCTTGCCAGGGACGGCCCTCGCGCGTCAGAGTGCCGCCGATGCCGAAGCCCGAAGTTCTGCTCTCCGGCCTCGCGTTCGGCGAGGGACCTCGCTGGCGCGACGACCGTCTCTGGTTCTCCGACATGCACCAGGACCGCGTGCAGACGGTCGACCTCGCCGGAAACGTCGAGACGATCGTCGAGGTCCCGCAGCGCCCCTCCGGCCTCGGCTGGCTTCCCGACGGTCGATTGCTCGTCGTCTCGATGGTCGACCGCAAACTCCTGCGGCTCGACGACGACGGACTCACGGAGGTCGCCGACCTCACGCCGCACGCGTCCTGGCATTGCAACGACATGGTCGTGGATGCGCGGGGCCGCGCCTACGTCGGCAACTTCGGCTGGGACATCGAGACGTCGCAGGCCCCGGTCGCGACGAGCCTCGTCCCGGTGGCTCCCGACGGCGAGACCCAAGTGGTCGCCCGCGACCTGATCTTTCCGAACGGCACGGTCATCACCCCCGACGGAAAGACGATGATCCTCGCAGAGACGTTCGCGGCTCGGCTGAGCGCGTTCGACATCCACGACGACGGCACGCTGTCGGCGCGACGCGATTGGGCGACTCTCGAGGGCTGCTTCCCCGACGGGATCTGCCTCGACGAAGAGGGCGCCGTCTGGCTCGCCTGTCCCGTGAGCGGCCAGGTGGTGCGCGTGCGGGAGGGCGGCGAGGTCGCGGATCGCATCCCCGTCGAAACCCTCGCGTTCGCGTGCATGCTGGGCGGACCGCAAAGAAGACACCTCTTCATCTGCACATCGAAGCATTCGGCATCCGCCGAGTGCCGCGCGGAGCACACCGCGCGGATCGAGGTCGTGGAGGTCGACGCCCCGGGCGCGGGACTCCCCTGACGGCGAAAGCCGCGAGCGCGGCTCGCTCGTCTGCGGTACGCTGCACTCGTCCGACGGACGAGAGAACCCCACCATGTCGACCACGCACGAGCCGATCGCACGACCACCGCTGCGCTACCTCGCGCTGGAGAGCCGCGCGGGGTTGGAGTTTTCGATGTACCTGGCATCCCTTCCCTGGCTCGCGCTCGGACCCGAGGGGGACGGCCATCCGGTCCTGGTGCTGCCGGGCTTCGCGACGAGCGACGTCTCGACGCTGGCGCTGCGGCGCTTTCTCCGGCGGCGCGGGTACCACGTCCACGGCTGGAGGCTCGGACGAAACCTGGGCCCGTCGACCCGAGTGGTGCAGGGCCTCGCCGAGCGACTTGCCGCCCTTCGCGATCACCACCGCCGCAAGGTCAGCCTCGTGGGATGGAGCCTCGGCGGCATCTACGCACGCGAGCTCGCCCGCCGCTTCCCCGACGACGTTCGTCAGGTCATCACGCTCGCGAGTCCCTTCCGCGATCCGCACGCGAACAACGTCCTCTTCGCGCCGGCGCGGCCGTCGGCGGTCGAGAGGAACCCCGAGCTCTACGCCCGCCTCCGCACGCCCCTCCAGGTGCCGACGACGGCTCTCTACTCCAAGACCGACGGCATCGTCGCCTGGCGCAGCTGCATCGAAGAGGAAGGCGCGTTCCGCGAGAACGTCGAGGTGCGGAGCAGCCACTGCGGCATCGGGCACCACCCCGCCGCCCTTCGGGTCATCGCCGATCGGCTGGCCCAGGCCGAAGATGCCTGGACCCCGTATCGGGCGTCCGGCGTCGATCCCGCGTGAGCCGACGCCGCGATCGCGTCCTCCCCGGGCCGGCGACGCGCAGATCAGACGTCCGCGTCGATCAAGGCGCGAAGCTCGCGCCGCATCCGCTCGCTCGCGCCGAGACGCTCGAGCTCGTTCTCCGCGTCGAGTAGGATCTGCCGCGCCCGCGCGCGGCGGAACCGGTCGCCCTCTTCGTTTCGGTTGGTGTCGAAGAGCACCGGGATGCCGGCCGGGTCGTGCGTGAGCCAGCTCGTCCCGGCCGCGCTCGCCCGATTGGCGTCGTCGGGTTCGTACGACTCCGCCCGCCCCGAGTGGTCCGGCGATCGTTCCGTCGCGGCGGCGCACGCCCTCGGGACGTCGGCCCCACGCACGTTCAGGAGGGGCCCCTCCAGAAACGGCATCAGCGCGAGGCGAAACCCGCCGTTCCCCAGGACGATCCGAACCGACGGCACCTTCTCGACCCGCTCCATGCCGATCGCCTCGTAGAAGCGCGCGGAACGATCGAGATCCGTGGCGGGCAGGCAGAGCGACGTCCATCCCCAGTACATGCGCGACTCCTTTCGGCTGGCCTCCACGCTGATCACGGTGGGGTTCGGGTCGCAACGGTTCGAGCGACGACGGCTTCGTGATAGGGCCTCCGGAATGCTGGAAACCGTGCGAGGGGTCCTCGGCTGGTGCACGCTCTTGAACTGGGGCGTGCTCCTCCTCTGGTTGCTGACGCTGATCTTTGCCCGGGACGGGTTGCGCGCCCTCCACGGCCAGTGGTTCTCGATCGCTCCCGACCGGTTCGACGAAGTCCACTACCGGCTGATGGGCGCCTACAAGCTCGGAATTCTGCTCTTGAACCTCGTCCCGTATCTCGCGCTGCGGATCGTGGGATAGCCGACCTCGGCCTTCGACCCCGCCGAGGGGACGTTCGTTACGTTTCTGCAGTCGTTACCTTTCCACCGCGAAAAGGTAACATCTGGCGAAAAGGTAACGAACGTCCCCTCGGTGCCCTCGGTGGGTCTACTCGGCGGTTGCGGTGATGGTCAGTGAGCCGGAGGGGACGTAGATGCGGCGGTGGGCTCCGCCGAGGCGGCGTGCCATCGTGGACGCGGCGGTGCCCGCGGTGTCGTAACCGCTGAGGATCCGCGAAGCGAGGAAATCGAGGCGGACGTACTGGCCGGCGGACTCGATGTGGTCGACGCGGAAGCCGGCGGACTCGAGGGCGCGACGCAACGTCCGCTCCGAGTAGAGGGCGACGTGCTCGGGGAACTTGAGGGAGACCCAGTTGCGCCCCTGAAGGCGACGAAGCCAGCTGCCGACGTCGGGGGTCGTCGCGAGGAAGGTCCCGCCGGGGCGCAGCAAGTAGCGAACCCGCTCGAGGGCCAGGTGGGGGTCGGGCAAGTGCTCGAAGCAGTCCTGCATGCTGACGACGTCGAAGTATCCCGCGGGCAGATCCGTTCCCGCGAACGAGCCGACCACCACGCGATGGTCGGAGGCGATCCGGTCGGCCGCGGCCGCGCTCATCTCGAGCGCCCAACGCTCGGAGAAGAGCTCGCGCGCGGCGTCGAGGAGGTACCCGAAGCCGGCTCCGACGTCGAGGATCCGTCCGGTGCCGACGGCGTCGCGCACGAGCCGCAGCCGGTGGCGGAACGTCTCGAGGAAGTCGTCGGCCATGTGCTCGTAGTCGGCGTACCCGGCCTGCAGGGGCGAATCGCTCTCGTAGTACTCGCTGCCGTAGAGCGCGGCGAGCGCCTCCGTCGACGGCATGGGGTTCAGGTACCACAGGCCGCAGGCCAGGCACTCGACCATCCGGTAGCCGTGGTTCGCCGCGCGTGGTGTGAAGTCCTCTTCGCCGCAAAGCGGACACGGCGCAGCCTCGGCGACGACCGAGAGCTTCTCGTACGCGCCCCGGCGTAGGTTGCGGCGCACGCGAAAGACGTCCGCCGCCATCTGCAGGCTGTCCGCGAAGATCTGGATGCGCGAGTCGTCGTCGTGCGTGAGACGCACCGGGAACCGCTCCACCCGGTATCCCTGCGCGACGGCGGTCGCGAGTGTTTCGAAGTCGAAGCCGAAGCCATCGATGGTCCGCAACGCGAAGAGCTGCTGGGCGACGTCCCGGCGGAACGCCTTCAGTCCACACTGGGAATCCCGGAACGGCAGGCCGATCGCGGCCCACGTGAGCAATGAGAATGCCTTCCCCGAAACGAGCCGCACGAATCCGTACCCACGATTGATCTGCGACTCGGGAAGATCGCGCGCGCCGATCGCGACGTCGGCCTCGCCCGACTCGAGGGCGCGCATCATCGGCACCAGAGCCGAGAGGTCGTACGGCGAATCGGCATCGGTGAAGCCGACGAGCGGATGGCGGGCCTCGCGCACCCCGCGGGACACCGACGCACCCTTGCCGCGGTTCTCGGCCGATCGCAGCACGCGAACCGGGACCGGCCCGGCGAAGCGCTCCGCCACCTGGTGCGTGTCGTCCGTGCTGCCGTCGTCGACCACGATGAGCTCCGCCTCGCTCGTGATGTCGGCGATGGCACGGCTGGTCTTCGCGAGCGTCTCCGGCAGGCGTTGGCTCTCGTTGTAGGCCGGGATGACGAGGGAAAGACGGGGCAACATGAGTCGAACGCTCTTCGTCTGATTGCTACCACTGGAGCGCGACAAAAGCGCGTTCATGCATCCTCCGGCCAGATCCGCCCTCCGGCACAACGCCGCATTCGAAGGCCTGCGGGGAGTCGCCCTGCTCGCCGTCCTGCTCTTCCACGCGCCCTTCTCGTGGATGAGCGGCGGATTCCTCGGCGTCTCCACCTTCTTCACTCTCTCGGGCTTCCTGATCACCTCGCTGCTTCTCGACACGCACGCGCGTGCCGGTCGCATCGAGTTCGGCACGTTCTGGACGCGCCGCCTTCGCCGGCTGGTTCCAAGCCTCGCGATCGGCGTGATCGTGGTCCTGACGACGAGCCCGTGGTGGGTCCCGCCGGCCGCATTGCGGCTTCTGCCGGGCGACGCTTTGGCGTCGTTCTTCTACTACGCCAACTGGTGGTTCATGCGGCCGGAGTACGCGTACTCCCGTCTGTTCGCCGATCCCTCGCCCCTCCAACACTGCTGGTCGCTGGCGATCGAAGCGCAATTCTACCTCGTCTATCCGCTCGCTCTCTGGTGGTCGCTGCGCACGAGTCGCCCGCACCGGACGACGGTCCTGATCCTCGTGGCCGGCACCGTCGGCTCGATCGTCCTCGCCTGGGCGCCGTCCAACGTCGACGACGTGACGTACCGCATCTACTACGGAACGGGCGCGCGAGCCGCCGAGCTCCTCGTCGGGGCCCTGCTCGCGGTCGCCCGTGCGAACGGACGGGCCCGCGGCTCGACCGGTAGAAGGAACGCCGTCGGCCTGCTCGCCGCCCTCTGCATCGGCGCCCTGTGGACGACGGCAGACGTCGAGTCGGCCTGGCTCTACCGCGGAGGGTTCTTCGCCTACGGCCTCCTCTCGACCGCCGTTCTGTGGTCCGCTCTCGACACCGACACGTGGGTGCACCGCGCCTTCGCGGCGAAACCCCTCCGCGCGCTCGGTCGCGTCTCGTACGCCGGCTACGTGTACCACTGGCCGCTCTTTCTCGTCCTCGACGAGGACTGGACCGGTCTCGCGCCCGGACCATCGTTCGCGCTGCGCTTCCTGCTGACCGTCGGGCTCGCCACGCTCACGACGCGCACGATCGAGGATCCGATCCGCCGGAGCGAGCGTCTCCGCGGGCAAAGCGCCTCCTGGGCCGCCGCCGCGACCAGCCTCGCGGTTGTGGTTCTCGCAGGCGCTCTCGAGGTTCGGGGATCGGGCGACGACGTCGACTCGGCGTTGCCCGCGGGCTCCCCGGAGAGCCTGCGCGTCGGGATCTTCGGCGACTCCGTCGCCGGCAGTCTCATTCCCGGCTTGCGCCCGTTCCTCTCGCGCGAAGCCGGCGCCACTCTCGTGCCGACCCCGGGCCGCGCCTGTCGCCTCGGCGACGACGGCGAGTACGAGCAGCACGGACGATGGCGTCGACGCCCCCGCGGACGCTGCGACGGATTCCCGTCCGCGTGGGGAAGTGTCGCACGGGAGCGCGACCTCGATCTCGCGATCGTTCTCGTCGGACCGCACGAAGTCCGCAATCGCCGACTCCAACCCGGCGGGACCGCGCTGTCCCTCGGAGACGCCGCGCTCGACTCGGTGGTCGCGCGAGGAATCGCATCGGGCATGGACTCCCTCACGCGCGCCGGCGTGCCCGTGGTGTGGCTCACCTCGCCGCAGGTGCGGCTCCGCTTGCAGCCGGACCCGGATCA
>JAUIFY010000245.1 GCA_030430245.1 bacterium
AGAATTCGAGAGAGCCTCGGTCCTTCCACTCGTCCGGAATCTCGGCCCAGACGAACATCGTGGCAGGCGGTCGCGGCACGTTCCAACCCGCCCGCGTCAGGCCGTCGCACAGGACGTCGCGACGCGAGCGGTACACGTCGCGAATCTCGTCGAGGCAATCCTGTGGGCCGTTCAGCGCCGCGATCGCCGCGATCTGAATCGGCTGGAACATCCCATAGTCGAGATAGCTCTTCATCCGCGCCAGCGCGGCGATCAGAGCGGGATTCCCCACGGCGAATCCGACGCGCCATCCCGGCATGCTGTAGCTCTTGGAGAGCGAGAAGAACTCCACCGCCAGGTCCTTCGCGCCCGGAACCTGCAGGATGCTCGGGGGCTCGTATCCGTCGAACACGATGTCCGCATACGCGAGATCGTGGACGACCCACATCTGGTGCTCGCGCGCGAAATCGACGATGCGCTGGAAGAAGTCCAGCTCGACCACCTCGGTGGTCGGGTTGTGCGGGAAGTTCAGGATCAAGAACTTCGGCCGCGGCCAGGTCTGGCGCGTCGCCTCGACGAGGTTCTCGAAGAAGTCCTGCCCCGGACCGAGAGGCACCGAACGCAGATCCCCATTGGCGATGATGACCGCGTACTGATGGATCGGGTACGTGGGCGTCGGAGCGAGCACCACGTCGCCCGGCCCCAGCACCGCGAGAGCCAGGTGTGCGATCCCCTCCTTCGAGCCGATGGTCGCGATCGCCTCGGCATCCGGATCGAGCTCGACGCCGTAGCGCCGCCGGTACCAGTCACAGATCGCGACCCGAAGCTTGTAGATACCGCGCGAGACCGAGTACCGGTGGTTCTGGGGCTTCTGGGCAGCCTCGACCAACTTGTCGACGATGTGCGACGGCGTCGGGTGGTCGGGGTTCCCCATCCCGAGATCGACGATGTCTTCCCCGCGAGCTCGGGCCGCCACCTTGAGTCCACCGATGACGTCGAACACATAGGGCGGCAGGCGCTTGATTCGCGGAAAGTCCATGGCCGGATTCGATAGCATACGGGCCTCGCCCCGGAAAAAGGCTGCGCATGCGCTCGTTTCGAAGATCTTGGACGGTCAGCCGACCCGGGCGAGGCCCAACCGCCCGGCCCACCGACTGTCGAGAAGACGCGCCACGGGCCGCGAGGCCTCACTGGTGAGGTCCGGGTCTCTCTCGAGGACGGCTTCGGCGAGCGCGCGGGCCTCGCGCAGGATCTCGGCATCACGGAGAAGGCTCGCGACCCGGAAGTCGGGCACGCCGGCCTGCCTCGTCCCCAGCAGGGCTCCCGGACCGCGGATCTCGAGGTCCGCCTCCGCGATCCGGAGGCCGTCGCTCGTCTCGGTCATCACGCGCAGGCGCTCCTTCGCATCCGCCGACTGGGCGTAGTCTGCGATCAGGAGGCAGTGCGCGGCGTCGCTTCCCCGGCCCACCCGGCCGCGAAGCTGATGGAGCTGAGAGAGGCCGAACCGCTCCGCGTGCTCGATCACGATCACGCTCGCGTTCGGCACGTCGATTCCGACCTCGATGACGGTCGTGGCGACGAGGATGTCGTATCCGCCGTCGCGGAACGCCCGCATCACCTCGTCCCGCTCCGGCGAGGACATCCGGCCGTGCACGAGAGCGACGCGGTGGCCCGAGAACGGTCCCTCCGCCAGCTCCTGAGCGGCCGAGGTCGCGTCCCGGAGGTCGCTCTTCTCCGACTCCTCGACGAGCGGGTAGACCACGTACGCCTGGCGCCCCGCCTCGATCTCCGCCCGCACCGTCTCGTAGGCGCGCGCCCGCTGCGCGGCCCCGTACAAGCGGGTGGTGACGGGCTTCCGCTGGGGGGGGAGCTCGTCGATCGTCGAGAGATCGAGGTCTCCATAGACGCTCAGGGCCATCGTGCGGGGAATCGGCGTCGCGGTCATCAGGAGAACGTCGGGCGGGAGCTCGCCCTCCGAGCGCGAGAGCGCGGCCCGCTGCAGGACACCGAAACGGTGTTGCTCGTCGATGATCGCGAGACCGAGGCGCGCGAACTTGACCTCGTCCTGGATCAGAGCGTGTGTCCCGACGGCGAGTCCCGGCCGGCCCGCCGCCAGCTCCTCGAGAGAACCCCGACGCTCTGCGCCCTTCGTCTCGCCGGTGAGCAACCACAGCCCCACCCCGAGGTCGCCGGCGACCTTCTGGACCGTACGCCAGTGCTGCTCGGCGAGCACCTCGGTCGGCGCCATCAGCACCGCCTGGTGACCGGCCTCGATGGCCTGCAGCGCGGCGGCGACGGCGATCACCGTCTTCCCGCTGCCGACGTCTCCCTGGAGCAGCCGGTGCATGGGCCGCGGCGCCTCCATGTCGGCACCGATCTCCCCGAGGACACGCGCCTGTGCGCCGGTCAGCGCGAACGGAAGCGCGTCGAGCAGACGAGCGCGCAGCCGCCCGGCCGGCGGGAAGCCGATCCCGACCTCCCGCGCGACGGTCGCCTTGCGCAGCAGCAGTCCCAGCTGCACGAAGAACAGCTCGTCGAAGATGATGGCGCGATGGCACTGCGATACCCCGCGGGCGAGAGCGTCGGCGTCTTCGTCGGCTTGCGGTCCATGTACGCACGCGAAGGCCTCGGACAGCGCCCGCAGGCCCAACCGCCGGCGATGCTCCACGGGTACGGCGTCGGGGATCTTCTCCGCGTGCGCCGTGACGGCCGCGTGCGCGATCCGCCGCATCGCGGACGCCGGCATCGCGGTCGGCTTCTCGTAGACGGGCACGATGCGCGGCGCGCTCGACGCGCTCTCCTCGGCCGGCTCCATCTCCGGGTGCACCATCCGCAGCGCCGCGTCGTAGCCGCGCTCGACGCGCCCGTGGACCAGCCAGACCGAGCCGTCCTTCAAACGCGACCGGAAGTAGCGAATCTGGTGGTACCAGATCAGCTCGACCACACCGGTCTCGTCGCGTCCCACCGCACGCAACACGCGACGACCCCGCCGCCCGACCGTCCGCTCCTGCACCCCGGAAAGCGTCAGCGTCACCGTCGCGGGCTCTCCCTCGCGCAAGTCCTCGACCATCGCCAACCGCCGGCGGTCCTCGTACCGAAACGGCAGGTGATAGAGGACGTCTTCCACGGTCTCCAGTCCGTACTTGACGAGCTCCTTGCCACGCTGCGGACCGACGCCGGAGATCGAGGTGACCGGCTCCGCCAGGCTCGCCAGATAGACATCGATCTCCTCGTCGGTCGGCGGGGACTCGGGCAGCACGCGCGCCCGTCGCGGGGGCGGAGTGACTCCGGGGGCCACTCCCGTGCCAGACCGGCTCTTCCGCGGGGCCGCCCTCGCCGCCTCCACCTCGATCGGCGTCGGCACCGGCTCGCCCGCGAGCCCGCGAAGCAGGCTCAGCGCACGGTCGAGAAGCTCGTTCTGTTGGCGGCCGTCCGCGTCGTCGAGGCGACGGAAGATCGCGGCGAGCTCGGCCAAGACCGGTTGATCCCGCCCCAGACGATCGATGCGCTCGAGCCACGCCGCCACCGGCAGACGGGTTCGGGCGCGCTGGCTCGCGTCCGCGTCACGCAGGTAGGCCAGCGGCCGGGAGACGCTGGAGACCAGGTCGGCGAGCGGGTCGCTCGGCAACGGTCAGGCACCTCGCGCTCTCGTCGCGCCCCCGTGGTACTCCTGGAGCGTCCGCACGTCGAGCGGCCCCTCGGCGCGCACCGCGCTCGCCGCGGCCGCCGCCCGTGCTCCTTCGATCGTCGTCACATAAGGAGTCCGCGTCTCCAGGGCGGTTCGTCGAAGCGAAAACGAATCCACGATCGACTGGGGCGACGACGTCGTGTTGACCACCAGCGCCACCCTGCCTTCCCGAAGCGCGTCGACGATGTGTGGCGACCCCTCGTACACCTTGTTCACGACGTCGCACTCGAGTCCGGCGGCACGCAGATGCCCGCCGGTGCCGTGTGTGGCGAGAAGCCGGAACCCCTTGTCGGCGAACTGTCGCGCGACCGGGACGATCCGGTCACGATCTTCCTCGCGCACACTGAGGAAGACCGTGCCTTCCGCCGGCAGCACCGTGCTGGCTCCGTCCGCAGCCTTGAGGAACGCCCGCGCGAAGTCGCGATCGATGCCCATCACCTCACCGGTCGACTTCATCTCCGGGCCGAGCAAGGTATCCACACCGGGGAACTTCAGGAACGGGAAGACCGACTCCTTCACACTGACGTGCTCCGGCACGATCTCGGAGGTCACCCCGAGCTCCGCCAGCGTCTTGCCGCCCATGACACGAGCCGCGACCTTCGCCAGCGGCCGACCGATCGCCTTCGAGACGAACGGGACCGTGCGCGAGGCCCGGGGGTTCACCTCGAGCACGTAGACCGTGTCGGCCTGCACCGCGAACTGGATGTTCATCAGCCCGATGACCCCGAGTTCCCGAGCCAGCGCGACCGTTTGCCGACGCACCTCCGCGAGTGTGGTCTCCCCGAGCCGCTGGGGCGGGAGCACGCACGCCGAGTCGCCCGAGTGGATGCCGGCCGGCTCGATGTGCTCCATCACGCCGCCGATGACCACGTCCGTCCCGTCCGAGATGCAGTCGACGTCGATCTCGATCGCATCGTCGAGAAACTTGTCGACCAGGACCGGGTGATCGGGCGACGCTCGGACCGCGCGATCCATGTACGCACGGAGCCCTTCCTCGTGAGCGACGATCTCCATCGCACGACCGCCGAGCACGTAGCTCGGCCGCAGAAGAACGGGGTAGCCGATCTTCGCCGCGATCTCCGCCGCCTCCTCGACCGAGCGAGCCGTGCCGTTGTCGGGCTGGCGCAGGTCGAGATCGTCGAGAAGCTGCTTGAACCGCTCCCGGTCCTCCGCCCGGTCGATTGCGTCGGGACTCGTACCGATGATCGGCGCACCGGCCCGCTCGAGCTCCACCGCCAGCCGCAAGGGCGTCTGCCCGCCGAACTGCACGATGACTCCGTGCGGCTTCTCGAGGTCGACGATCGCGAGAACGTCTTCCAGAGTGAGCGGCTCGAAGTACAGCCGGTCGGACGTGTCGTAGTCCGTCGAGACCGTCTCGGGATTGCAGTTCACCATGATCGTCTCGTAGCCGTCCTCCTTCAGGGCGAAGGCGGCGTGGACGCAGCAGTAGTCGAACTCGATCCCCTGGCCGATCCGATTCGGTCCTCCGCCGAGGATCATGATCTTCTTGCGGTCGGTCGGCGCGGCCTCGCACTCGTCCGGCTCGTACGCGGAGTAGAGATACGGCGTGTACGCGGCGAACTCCGCGGCGCAGGTGTCCACGGTCTTGTACACCGGAGTGACCCCGAGCCGCTTGCGCGTTTCGCGCACCCGATGCCGGTCGACCCCCAGCAAGGCGCCCAAGCGCCGATCCGAGAAGCCCATGCGCTTGCACTCCAGCAGGCCGGCACCCTCGTCCGCGGCGAGGTGGTCGAGACCCACCTCGGCGATCGACTCCTCCGCCGCGACGATGTCCGCGATGTTCTTCAGGAACCAGGGGTCGATTCTGGTGAGATCGTGGATCTCTTCCTGGGTCCATCCGCGGCGGAACGCATCCGCGGTCAGGAGAAGCCGCTGCGCGTTCGGCGTCCGCAGGCGGTCCCGCAGCGTGTCGTCACTCATGTCTCCGGCGGTGGGCTCCAGCCCCGAGATCCCGATCTCCATCGAGCGCAGCGCCTTCTGCAGGCTCTCCTTGAAGGTCCGCCCCATCGCCATCGCCTCGCCGACCGACTTCATCTGCGAGGTCAGCCGATCATCGGCCTGTGGGAACTTCTCGAAGGTGAAACGCGGGATCTTCGTCACGACGTAGTCGATCGAGGGCTCGAACGACGCGGGCGTCTCTCGCGTGATGTCGTTTCGGATCTCATCGAGCGTGAATCCGACGGCGAGCTTCGCCGCGATCTTCGCGATGGGAAACCCGGTCGCCTTCGACGCCAGGGCCGAGCTTCGCGACACGCGCGGATTCATCTCGATCACGACCATGCGCCCGGTGGCCGGATCGGTGGCGAACTGAATGTTCGATCCGCCGGTATCCACGCCGATCTCTCGGATGATGTCGATCGAAGCGTCGCGGAGGATCTGATACTCCTTGTCGGTGAGCGTCTGGATCGGAGCGACGGTGATCGAGTCGCCCGTATGAACGCCCATCGGATCGAGATTCTCGATCGAGCAGATGATCACGACGTTGTCCGCGTGATCCCGCATGACTTCGAGCTCGAACTCCTTCCAGCCGGCGATCGACTCCTCGACGAGGATCTCGGTGTGGGGAGAGAGGTCCAGCCCCCACGCGGCGAGCTCTTCGAAGCCCTTCTCGTCGTAGGCGAACCCGCCTCCCATCCCGCCGAGCGTGCGCGAGGGTCGAACGATCACCGGAAAGCCGAGATCTCGTTGAACCGCCTTCGCGTCGGCGAGGTTCCGGACGCACCCCGACCTCGGCACATCCAGACCAATCGCCCGCATCGCGTCCTTGAAGAGCTCCCGATCCTCCGCCTTCTTGATGGCCGTGGGATTCGCACCGATCATCTCGACGCCGTACTTGTCGAGAATGCCGGCCTCCGCCACCGCGAGCGCGAGGTTCAGGCCGGTCTGGCCGCCGATCGTCGGGAGGAGCGCGTCGGGGCGCTCCCGCTCGATGATCCTCTCGACCATCTCCGGCGTCATCGGTTCGACGTAGGTCGCGTCCGCGAACTCCGGGTCCGTCATGATCGTGGCCGGGTTCGAGTTGATCAGGACGACGCGGTAGCCCTCGCTCCGCAGCGCCTTGCACGCTTGCGCGCCCGAGTAGTCGAACTCGCACGCCTGGCCGATCACGATCGGACCGGAGCCGATCAGGAGGATGGTCTCGATGTCGTTGCGGCGCGGCATCTCAGGAGCCCTTCGCCCGGTCGATCATGTCGGTGAACCGCCGGAAGAGGTACGCCGACTCCCGCGGGCCGGGCGAAGCCTCGGGGTGATACTGGATGGAGAACAGCGGCAGCGTCTCGTGGGCCAGCCCCTCGACGGTGCCGTCGTTGAGGTTCACGTGGCTCACGACGCCGACACCGCGGAGCGACTCGGCGTCGACCGCGAAGCCGTGGTTCTGCGACGTGATCTCGACCTTGCCCGTCGAGAGATCCTGCACCGGGTGGTTTCCGCCGTGGTGCCCGAACGGCAGCTTGAACGTCGTCCCCCCGAGGGCCAGAGAGAGGATCTGGTGTCCGAGACAGATGCCGAAGATCGGGACGGCCCCGACCAGCGCGGCGATCTCCTTGCGGGCACCCTCGACGGCGGCCGGGTCCCCCGGCCCGTTCGAGAGGAAGACGCCATCGGGCTTCATCGCCAGGACGTCCCTGGCCGGCGTTCCCGCCGGCACGACGCGCACCCGGCAGCCTGCGTCGACCAGGTTCCGCAGAATGTTGCGCTTCAGGCCGAAGTCGTAGGCCACGACGAATCGCGAGAGGTCCTTCCCCCGCCGGTAACCGTGCCCGAGCTCCCAGCCGCCATCCTCCCAGTCGTAGGGTTCCGTGCACGTCACACGGGTCGCCAGGTCCTGGCCTTCCAGACCGGGCACCCCACGAGCGCGGGCGACCAGGTCGTCCCGGTCGACCGTGCCGCTCGCCAGGAGCGCGGGCTGCGCCCCCGCCTCGCGAATGTGGCGGACCAGAGCTCTCGTATCGATCCCTTCGATGCCGACGATTCCATTCGCCGCCATGTACTCGTCGAGCGTGCGCTGCGCGCGCCAGTTCGACGGTTCGGGCCAATACTCGCGGACGATGAAGCCGCCGACGTACGGCTTCCCGGCCTCGACGTCCTCCTCGTTGGCGCCCACGTTCCCGATCTCCGGGTACGTCATCGCGACGAGCTGCCCCTCGTAGGAGGGGTCCGTGAGGATCTCCTGGTAGCCGGCCATGGACGTGTTGAACACGACCTCTCCGGCGACCTCTCCTTCGGCGCCGAACGCACGCCCGTGAAAGACCCGGCCGTCCGAGAGCGCCAAGAGCGCCGGCCCCCGCGTCGATGATCGTCCCAGATTCAAGCGGTCCTCCTCTGCCCGGCCGAGCTCACCACCAGCCGACCGTCGTACACCACGCGGCCCGCCACGAGCGTGACCATCGCTCGTCCCGGCATCGTCCACCCCACGAAGGGCGTGTTCTTGCTGTTCGTCTGCATGTCCATCGGGTCCAGCGGCCACTCGAGGTCGGGATCCACGAGCGCCAGGTCCGCGTCGACCCCGACCTCCAGGCGCCCGTGCGGAATTCCCAGAATGGCGGCCGGCTCGCTCGTGATCTTGGAGATCGCCGTCGGCAAGTCCAGAATCCCCTCGCGCACGAGGCGCAGGGTGAGCGGCAAGAGCGTCTCCAGTCCAACCACCCCGTTCTGCGCGCAATCGAACTCGACGTCCTTCTCGTCTCGGTGATGCGGAGCGTGATCGGTCGCGATCGCGTCGATCGTACCGTCCCGGAGCCCCTCCCGCAGAGCGTCGCGATCGGCCTCGGTACGAAGCGGTGGAGCCATCTTCGCGTTGGTGTCGTAGGGGCCGACCGCCTCGTCGGTGAGCCACAGATGATGGGGTGTGACCTCCGCCGTGACCTGGATTCCCGTGGCCCGCGCCGCGCGCACGCGCCGCACCGAGCCCGCCGCGCTCACGTGCGCGATGTGGAGTCGACTCCCCGTGAGCTGCGCGAGCGCGATGTCCCGGGCGACCATCACCTCTTCGGCTTCGGCCGGAATTCCTCGCAGGCCGAGACGGAGCGAAACGGCGCCCTCGTGCATGACCCCGCTGCCGACGAGCGACGGGTCCTCGGCATGATCGATGACCGGGATGTCGAAGAGCTTCGCGCACTCGAGGGCCCGACGCATCAACTCGGCATCGGCGACGGGGTGGCCATCGTCCGACACCGCGACGATGCCGGCCTCGTGCATGCCCGCGAACTCCGCGAGCGTCTTTCCCGCGAGTCCGACGGAGACCGCGCCGATCGGGAAGACCCGGGATGCCTCCGCGGCGCGGGCCCGCTCGAGGATGAAGCGCGTGACCGCCGCGGTATCGTTCACCGGCCGGGTGTTCGCCATGCAGGCGACGCTCGTCACGCCACCCGCCGCCGCGGCCCTCGCGCCGCTCGCGATCGTCTCCTTGTACTCGAAGCCGGGTTCGCGCAGGTGCACGTGCATGTCCACGGCTCCCGGGAGCACCAGCATGCCGGAGGCGTCGATGGTCTCGACCCCGTCGCCGGCTTCGGGAACGCCCACGCCGATCGCGGCGATCTTCCCATCTTCCACCAGAACGTCGAGACGCTCCTCGGTACGTTTCCGCGGATCGACGACGGTTCCACCGACGATCCGGATCGGCCGCGCCATCGTCTCACTCACCGCCAGCAGCCCTCTGCAGGATGCCCGCGTCGCCCGCCTCGGCCTCGTCCGAACCTGCGTCCGTCTCCCGACGTCGTCGCCCGACGAGAACGTAGAGCGTCGCCATGCGAACCGCGACCCCATTCGTCACCTGGTCCATGATGACCGAATACGGTCCGTCGGCGACGGTGCTGGAGATCTCCACGCCACGGTTCATCGGGCCCGGGTGGAGGATGATGACGTCGCGCTTCGCCTTGGCGACCGCTCCTGCGGAGAGACAGTAGAGGCGAGAGTACTCGTCGAGAGAGGAGAAGTAGCGGCCCGTCATCCGCTCGCGCTGGATGCGAAGCATCATGATGACGTCGGCGCCTCGCACGCCCTCGTGAAGATCGTGCACGAGCTCGGCCCCGAGGTCCGCAAAGTACCGAGAAACGAGGGACGGGGGGCCGACGAACCGCACGTGCGCGCCCAGCGTCCTCAGCCCATGCAGGTTCGAGCGGGCCACGCGGCTGTGGAGAAGATCGCCCACGATTGCGACGGTGAGGCCCTCGATCTGGCCCTTGTGCTCGCGGATCGTGAGAAGATCGAGCAACGCCTGCGTGGGATGCTCGTGCGAGCCGTCCCCGGCGTTGATGATCGGACAGTCGACGTGACGCGCGAGCAGATCCGGCGCCCCGGACGAAGGATGGCGAACGACGATCGCGTCCGGCCTCATCGCCGCGAGGTTCCGCGCCGTGTCGCTCAACGTCTCACCCTTCGTCGTCGACGAGGCCTGGGCGCTCAGATTGA
>JAUIFY010000246.1 GCA_030430245.1 bacterium
GCGCGGCTTCTGGGTCGCCGGGCATCTGGTCAACACGTTCCTGCTCGTGGCGGCGATGACGGCGTGCGCAGCCTGGGCGAGCGGGGTGGATCGGCCGCGGGTGGCCGGGCGCGCGGGCCTGGCGTTGCTTCTCTCGATCGCGGGAGCCGGCGTCTTGCTGTTGGGAGTGAGTGGTGCGGTGACGGCTCTGGGCGACACGTTGTTCCCCGCCGCTACGCTCGCCGAGGCGAAGGCCCAGACCTTCTCGGACACGGCGCACGTGTTCGTGCGCTTGCGGATCTGGCATCCGACCATGGCCGTCGTCGTGGGTGCTCTCGTCCTGGGGAGCGCTGCGGGGGCGTGGACGCAGAGACCGGAGCCGGCCGTCCAGCGCTGGGCGGTCGTCGCGGTTCTGCTCTATCTCGTCGAGTTCGGCGTGGGCCTCGCGAACGTCTGGTGGCTGGCTCCGGTTTCGCTCCAGCTCGTGCACCTGCTGCTGGCCGACCTGATCTGGATGGCGCTCGTGCTGTTGGCCCTGACCGCGCTCGAGAAGAGGCCTGCGACGGCCTCCGAGCCCGTCGTCGTGGCAGGGTCCGCGTGAACGACGATCCGGCTCGCGGCGACGGTCCGGCGGGCGTTCCCCCGCGCCGCCTGCGCGAGATCACGCACGTCCTGCGGAACGCGCGGCGCGCGTTCGGGCTCCTCGTCGAGGCCGACCGCAGGCTCGCGATGGGCATCGTCGCGCTGACTCTCGGCGCGGCGCTCCTGCCGGTGTCGATCGCATGGGTGGGGAAGCGGCTGATCGACGACGTCGTGTCGGCCGGGCAGGGAGTGCCCGGAGCGGGAACGAGCGCGCTGTGGTGGGTGGCGCTGGAGTGCGTGCTGGTGGTGGGTCGGTCTTCCGTGGCGCAGCTGACGCAGCTCGCTCAGGTCCAGCTGCGCCTGGCGCTGGGACTCAAGGTGAACACGCTGATCCTCCAGAAGGCCGTGAACGTCAGCTACCGGCACTTCGAGGACGCGGACTTCAACGACAAGTTGAGCCAGGCGCGCCGCGAGGCGAGCTCGCGGCCTCTGGACGTCGTCCGTCAGCTGCTCTCGCTCGTGCGCAACGTCATCACGCTGGGCGGCTACGCGACGATTCTGGCCGGGTTCAGCGGGTGGGCGGTCCTGGTGCTGCTCGGATCGGCGCTTCCACCGTTTCTGGCGGAGGCGCGGTTCGGACGGAAGGCGTTCCTACTGAATCGCTCGCGGATGTTCGACAACCGGCGCGCGCACTACATCGAGGTCTTGCTGTCGCGTGAGGAGACGGCCAAGGAGGTGAAGCTCTTCTCGCTCTCCGGCCTGCTGCTCCGTCGGTATCGGGCCTTCTTCGAACGGTTCCACCACGAGGACAAGGCGCTCGCTCGACGGCGCGCCGGGTGGGCGATCTTCCTCGGCGTCGTGAGCATCCTGACCCTCTATGCCTGCTACGCGTGGGTCGTGAGCCAGGCGGTGGCGGGGATCCTCACCGTGGGCGCGATGACCTTGTACCTGGTCGCGTTTCGCGAGGGGCAGACCGCCTTCCAGGACGGTCTCCTCGCCGTGGCGAAGCTCTACGAAGACAACCTCTTCATGACGAACCTCTTCGACTACCTCTCGATTCCCGAAGACGAGCCGCACGAGCCGTTGCCAGGCGAGCTCGTCGCGATGCCCGGCGAGGACGACGACGGCGCCGATGCGGACGCGGGTGGAAGGACACGGCCGCCACGCATCGAGCTTCGAAGCGTGTCGTTCCGGTATCCGGGCGCCTCGAAGGAGTCGCTGACGGACGTGAGCCTGACGATCGAGCCCGGCGAGACGATCGCGGTCGTCGGTCCCAACGGCGCGGGAAAGACGACGCTCGTGAAGCTGCTGACCGGGCTCTACCAACCGACGCGGGGCGAGATCCTGTTCGACGGGGCGGACATCACGACCCTCTCGATCGCCGAGCTCCGCGCACGGGTCGGCGTGATCTTCCAGGACTTCGTTCGATTCCACTTCACGGTCGCCGAGAACATCGGCGTGGGCTGGATTCCCCAGATGGGGAATCGGGAGGAGATCGAGCGCGCCGCGGCCGCGGGGGGCATCGACGACGTCATCGCGGCGCTCCCCGAGGGCTACGGGCAGGGGCTCGGTCGCTGGTTCGGCGGCGAGGAGCTCTCCGTCGGCCAATGGCAGCGCCTCGCGCTCGCACGCGCGTTCATGCGGCGATCGCCGATCCTGGTGCTGGACGAGCCGACGGCCGCGCTCGACGCCGAGGCCGAGGTCGAGATCTTCAGCCGCTTTCGTTCGCTCGCGGCCGAGCGCACCGCTATTCTGATCACCCACCGTTTCTCCACGGTCCGGATGGCGGATCGGATCGTGGTGTTCGAGGGGGGGCGCCTCACCGAGAACGGCAGCCACGCGGAGCTGCTCGAGCGCGGGGGGCGGTACTCGAAGATGTTCCGCCTACAGGCGGCCGGCTACAGCGAAGACTGAGCCTGGCACGGGGTCCCCATGATCGGTCTGGACTTCGGTACCACGAACAGCGCCGTGGGCGCGGTCCGATCCGACGGTCGGTGCGCGCTCGCCGCCTTTCCCGCCGGAGACGGCACGACGACGACGTTTCGCTCGGTGCTCCACTTCCCGGTGGAGGCTGACCGTCGCACGCGCGTGGCGGCGATCGCGGGTCCGAGCGCGATTCAGTCGTACATCGACGAGGGGTGCGAGGGGCGGTTCTTGCAGTCGCTCAAGTCGCATCTGGCGAGCCGGCTGTTCACCGAGGCGTGGATCTTCGGCTGGAAGTTCACGCTCGAGGATCTCGTCGCGCAGATCCTGGCGCCGCTGCGTCGCGCCGCGTGCCAGCAGCTCGGTGTCGCGGGGGATCGGGTGTTGATCGGCCGACCGGTGCACTTCGTCGCGGGGCGCGAACGGCGTGAGGATCCGGAGAGCGACGCGCACGCCGAGATGCGCCTGCGCGAAGCAGCGCGCCGGGCGGGGTTCGAGCACGTCGAGCTGGAGTACGAGCCGGTGGCGGCGGCGTTCGAGTACGAGCGCGGGCTCGATCACGATGAGCTCGTCTTGATCGGGGACTTCGGCGGCGGGACGAGCGACTTCTGTCTGGTCCGGCTCGGGCGGAGCCTTCGCAATGCGGACGACCGTCGCGCGAGCATCCTCGGAGTCGATGGGGTCGGTGTGGCCGGCGACGCCTTCGATGGCCGGATCGTCCGTCACGTCGTTGCTCCGCGCCTCGGGCTCGGCTCCACGCGGCGTTCTGCGGAAGGGTCCGAGCTGCCGGTGCCGGCGTGGATCTACAGCCGACTGGAGCGATGGGAAGACGTGTCCTTCCTCGCCGCACCGAAGACGATGGAGACGCTGCGGCGGTTGGAGCGGGAGGCGGAAGAGCCGACGCGCATCGCGTCGCTGATCGAGCTCGTCGAGCAGGATCTGGGCTATCTGCTGTACCGCGCCGTCGAGTCGGCCAAGTGCGGGCTCTCCGACGCAGAGTCGACCTCGTTCGTCTTCGACCACCTCCGGCGTCGCCTCCGCTCGGAGATCCGGCGAGAGGAGCTGGAAGGCTGGCTCGCGCCCCACCTGGATCGGATGGCGGCGTGCGTCGATCGACTCGTCGATGCCTGCGGTGTGAGCGCCGCCGAGGTCGATCGGGTGTTCCTGACCGGCGGGTCGTCGCGCGTACCGTGCGTCCGGCGCTTGTTCGAGACCCGGTTCGGGGCGGACAAGCTCCGGGGTGGACGCGAGCTCACGACGGTGGCACGCGGCCTCGCGCTTCTGGCCGCGGAGCGACGGTGACTCAGCGCGTGGCGACGTAGACGATGGGCTCGTCGGCGTCGTAGAGCGGAAGCCCGTCCCACGCGGGGACGGCCTCGACGTCCGCGAAGCCGGCCTCGGCGAAGAGCGCACGGGCTTCTTCGGTGGTGTACGTCTGGTCGGAGAGAACGATCTCGTCCATCTCTCCGGTCTCGAGGTGCAGGATGTGGTAGCGCTCCGTCGAGATTCCGGTCGTCGGGTCCCAGGACCGCTCGCCCAGGTGAAGGAACGGCGCGTCACCCCAGAGGCCGGTGTCGTCGGTGAACCACCAGGTGCCGTTCTTCCGGTCGACCCGCTCCGGATCGAGGAGCTCGACGCAGAGTCGCCCGCCGGGGACGAGCTGGGCGTGCACGTGCCGCAGGACCCGGAGCGCGTCGTCTCGCGGAAAGACGGCGAGCTGGCCGTAGAGGAGGAGGGCCGCGTCGAACGCCCCAACGCCGGGGTCCACCGTGCGCACGTCCGATTCGAGGAACCGACAGAGGTGGGCGACGCCGGCGTCGGCGGCGCTGCGTTCGGCGTGGGCCAACGCGGCCGGTGCGAAGTCGACACCCGTCACGGAGCAGCCCCGACGAGCGAGCTCGACCGCGTACAGGCCCGGGCCGCAGGTCACGTCGTAGACCCGCCGCCCCGGAGCGAGATCCAGCCGATCCCAGAGCCATGCGAGCTGTGCGCCTCGCTCCTGCGCCCGTCGCGAAGCCGCGCCGTGGGACGCGTCGAGATGTTCGCGCAGCATCCGTTCCGAGAAGGCGGGATCGTTCCACGGCAGATTGCCGCCCCGGAGCCAGGCCTCGGCCCGCTCGGGCCGTCGATGCAAGCGCCAAAGCGCCTGGGAGAGGCGTTTCTCGACGTCGTCCGGCATGCGGGGCTCTCTCTCGAGCATCCCCGAAAGGCCCGGCTCCCACAATCGCTCGCCGCGTGGGGGCGCCGGGGGTGCCGGAACGCCGCCGGCCCGATACGATGGCGGCATGGGTCCCTCGGCGCCCGAACTGGCGGTGAGCCTCGTCGTCCTCGGGGCGGTGTTCGCTCTGCTCGAGTGGCTGGCTCCGGCCCGCCTCGGGCAGCCGCGCTTTCGTCGCGGCCTCGGCACCGACGTCACGTATTGGTTCTTCACGCCGCTCGTCACGAAGGTGATCACGCGTGTCGCGATCGCCGCGGTGCTGGTCGCGATCGCGCTCGGCGCCGGCGTTCCCGTCACGAGGGAGAGCATCGAGGCGTTCGCGCAGCCGCACGGGCCGATCGCGGAGCTGCCGTGGGGCGTGCAGCTCGTCGCGCTCCTCGTGCTGGCGGATGGCGTCGCGTACGTCGTGCATCGCGTTCTGCACGGCCGTCGGCTCTGGGCCTTTCATGCGGTTCACCACTCCTCGACCGAAGTCGATTGGCTCTCCTCGGTGCGGCTCCATCCCGTGAACGACGTGCTCATTCGCGTGGCCCAGGCCGTTCCGATCGTGCTCCTCGGGTTCGATCCGACGTTGCTCGCCGCGTACGTGCCGATCCTGTCGTTCTACGCGATCTTCGTGCACGCGAACGTGCCGTGGTCGTTCGGGCCGCTCCGGTACGTCATCGCGACGCCCGCCTTTCACCGGTGGCATCACGCGGCGGAAGAGCAGGGCTTGAACCACAACTTCGCCGGACTCTTCCCGCTCTTCGACCTGCTCTTCGGGACGTTCCACATGCCGAAGGGACGTGTGCCGCAGGAGTTCGGCATCCCGGACGGCGACGTGCCCGAAGGGATCGCCGCGCAGCTTCTCTACCCGTTCCGTCGTCGGGGCGTGTCCGCGGCGCCCGGCGGGTGAAGCTCAGAACTGGGCTTCGATCTTGTCGCCGGTCGACGTCTGGCACTCGCCGACGCCCCCGCCGGTGATGCCGTCGACGGGGTTCGCGAGCTGGAACCGGCAGCGCATCGTGTCGCCGCGATTGCCGAAGAGCGTGGAGACGAGCTTTCCGGAGTAGTTCTGGACGAACGACGCGTAGTCGAGTCCTCCGACCCAGGCCGTCCCGTAGGGGCCCCAGTCCGTCCAGTAGGGATCCCAGGGCCCCCAGCCGCCCCAGGGGGTGCCGAGGGTATCGCCGCTCGAGGCCGAGGTGATCTGTAGGTAGCGCCCCTCGAACTTCTCGCCGCTCGGCAGGGTGGCGGTCATCGTTCCGCCGTCGCCGAAGCGCTCGGTGGTGTACTCCATCTGGATCGGCGTCGCCGACGTCTGGCCCGGCAGGTGGAGGCGCGCGTTGATCACGCCCGTGCTGGCGCAGCCACCGGCGAGCAGCCCGATCAGAGCCGCGCCGATGCCGAGTCTCCCCTTCATTCCCATCCTCCGTCCCGTCGCCGGTTCCCTACGCGTCCGGAGAATTGCTACGCGGAATCCCCGTCGCAGGCAACCGGGGTCCGCTCCGAAACGGCGCTCCCGCCCGCGAAAAAGGGGGTGGGGCACCGCGCTCGGGGCCCAGCCGGATGGAGCATTCCCGTCGAACGTAGTACGAACGCTCGCATGCGGATGCGATGGACGGTCCTCTCGTTGGTCCTTCTGGTCTTCCTGTCGGCGTGTGCGGCGCAGAAGCGCGCTCCCGCGCCCGCGAGCATGACCGTCGCGGCGGGGGAGGAGTTCGACATCCGTCTCCCCGCGAACCCGTCGACGGGCTTCCGTTGGCAGGTCGGGAGCATCGACGACAAGGTCGTGCGCCTCGTCGATACCCGGTACGAGCCCACGGCGTCGGACGCACTCGGGGCAGGGGGGACGGACGTCTTCAGCTTCGTCGGCGTCGCCAAGGGGCGGGGCGACATCAAGCTCGTCTTCCTGCGCCCGTGGGAGAAGGGCGTCGCCCCGGCTCGCACCGCCGAGTACTCCGTCGACGTCCTCTGACGGCGGCGACGGCGCGAATCCTCTTCGCCGCCGGCCACGCGGCGTTGGAGCGCGCCGACCCGTGTCGTCGGATCGCAGGGAGGCCGTTCAGCGCAGGCTGTGCCGGCTCGAGGGCGGGCGCTTCGCGGCGGCTTTGCCTCCGGGCTCGCGGCGCGTGGCGAGGCCCGTCTTGGGGGCCGTGTCGGCGCGCGGGAGCCAAACCTCGGCGCGGACGCCGCCGGGCCGTGCGGTGAGGCGCGATCGGCCGTCGAGAAGGCTCGTACACAGTCGGACGAGGCTCTGGCCGATCCGTAGGCTCGGCACGCCGGTGTGGGGCGAGGCGGGTCCGCCGTGCGTCGCGACCCGGAGCAGGACCCGTCCGCGATCCGCTCGCTCGAGGTCGACGCGCACGCGGCGACACTCGGTCCGCCAGGCCTCGTCCAGGAGATGGAAGAGGAGCCTTCGCACGAGAGCGGGGTCCCCCTGGAGACGATCCGCACCCGGAGCGACGTTCACCTCCAGATGCGGCGCCTCGCCCCTGGTTGGGGCGGGCAGGGCACGCCGTACGGCGTCGATCAGGGGCGCGAGCTCGACCTCCGTCTTGGCGGGATGGATGCGCGTGCTCTCGGCCTCGGTGAGGAAGAGGAGGTCTTCGAGGAGGTAACCGAGGCGTCGTCCGTTCGACTCGATTCGATCGAGGAAATCGCGTTGCTCCTCGTTCACCGATCCGGCGTCGCCTTCGCGGAGCAGCGAGGCGTATCCGAGCATGGCCGCCAGCGGAGTCCGGAGCTCGTGGGAGAGGAGCCCGAGGAAGGTCTCCTTCGCGCGGTCGGCGAGGTCGAGCGAGGACGAGAGCGTGTCGATCCGTTCGTCCTGGCTGGCGAGCTTCGTCCGTGCCGCGCGCAGCTGGGTCTCCAGCCGTTCCCGCGCGCCCTCGATCTCACGACGGCCGCGCTGCAGAGCGACCACCTGCGCGATGCTCTGCCCGACGAGCTCCAGCGCGCGGTGGCGCGCGAGCGTCCAGGAGCGGCTCGCGACCTCGGTGCAGAGGATCGCGCCGAGGATCTCGCCCCCCGTTTCCAGCGGCAGGCCGATGACGTCTTCCTCGACGTCGCGCGGCCGCCGTCGGCTCGCGCCGACTCCCTCGCCGCCCCAGCGGATCAGCGTCCCCTCGTCGAGCACGTCGCGCGCGAGCCTCGTCGCCCAGGTCTCGTGCGTCTCGCGCGGTCCGCCGAACCGCTCCGTCTGGCTGTAGGCCGCGGTGACGTACAGCGCGCCGTCCTCGTCCGGTAGAACCATCGCGACGCGCTCGAAGCCGAGCGTCGTCACCAGAGAGACCGAGAGGCGTCGAGCGAGCTCCTCGCGGGTGGGGGCCGCCTCGCCGTGCTCGATCGCCTCGCGGATCAGTCCGAGGTGGCTCGAGACCTGCTCGAGGTCCGCTTGGGTTTCGCGCAGCGCTCGATGCAGTGGGTCCATCAGGCTCCTCCCGCGAAGAGCTCTTCGAGGTCGCGGCCTTCCTCGCGCACCGTGGCGACGATCCCGGGCCAGGCCTCCACCAGGCTGCGTCCGGGGGACGCCGCTTCGATCGTGGGGGCGACGCGCGCTTCGAGATCGTGCTCGCCGTCGCTCTCCCGCTCGGCATCGTGCATCAGGCGATCGGCGAGCCGGACGACCGCGAGCGTGTCGATCTCCTCCGCGGCGATCACGTCGTCGTGATGCAGGGCGATCGCGTCGACCAGCTCGTCGGGAAGGCCCCACGCGGTCGCGATCCAGAAGCCGACGGTGGCGTGATCGGCGCCGAAGAGCTCGCGCTCGCGCTCGAGGTCGTGGTCTCCGTGGATGGAGGCGATCCAGTCCCCCCGGTCGGGGTGTCGCAGGAGCAACGCGGCGCGGCCGATGTCGTGGAGGAGCCCCGCCGAGAACGCGGCCTCGGCGTCTCGAAGGCCGAGGTGCCGTCCGAGAAGGCGAGACGCGAGCGCGACCCGCGCCGCATGCCCCCACAGGGCCACCGCGGGAGCGCCGCCGCGCCGGGTGAACGAGCTCCACACGGTGACGCCCAGGGCGAGGCTCGCAACCCAGCGCCACCCGATGAGCAGGACGGCTCGGCTCAGGGAGGCGACCTTTCCGGGAACCCCCAGGAACGCGCTGTTCGCCAGGCGCAGGATCCGACCGGCCAACGCCGCGTCGAGCTCCAGGACTTCGACGAGGTCCTGCGGCCCGGCGCGGTCGTCCGCCATGACGGCGAGGAGCCGGGCGTAGGCGGACGGCATCGCCGGCAGGTCCGGCGACTGAAGGATCTCGGCGCGGAGGTGCTCCACGTCCGTCGCGTCGAGACCCTCCGGTGGCTGGTGTTCCGCGTCCATGTCCGCGACATCCCCTCGTGCGCTCTCTCCCTATCGGCCGCAGAGGGGGGCGACTTGAGGTTTGCTCTAGGCGGACCGAGGCGTCAGACCTCATGCATGGCCCCGCGGATGCCGGCCGAATGGTGGGACGTCCTGCGCTCGAGTGCGCTCCTGCGCGGAATCGGCGAGACGACGATCACCCGGCTCGCGGCCGTCGCCCGGGAGGTCTCGATCTCCGCCGGGGACACGTTGCTCTCTCAAGGCGACGAGCCCGACGCGCTGTATCTCGTCCTGCGCGGCGACCTCGAGGTCGCTCTCACCAACGTCGCGGGCGATCGGGTCACCCTCAGTGTGGCCGGCCCGGGCGCCGTCCTCGGCGAGATGGCGGTTCTGCTCGGCGGTCGGCGATCGTCGACGGTCCGCGCGACGTCGGATGCGCGGCTTCTGCGCGTCGCGCGCGCGGACGCGCTCGCCCTCCTCGAGGACGACGAGGCTCTGGTCGATCGCTTCAACGCCATCGTGCAGGCCCGGCTCCAGCGCTTGCAGCTCGCGTCGTACGTGAGCGGCCTCTTCGGCCCGCTGCGCGGCGAGGTGCTCGACGAGATCGAGCGCGAGGTCGAGTGGGTGAGCCTGCCGACGGGGAAGGTGCTCTTTCGCCAGGGCGACGACGCGGCCGACGGGATCTACATCGTGGCCGGTGGACGTCTTCGCGTCGTCCTCGAGCATCCGGAGGGCGTCGAGCGCCCTCTCGCGGAGGTGGGTCGCGGGGAATCGGTCGGCGAGATGGCGCTGCTGGGGGACGGCGTACGCTCGGCGACGGTGTACGCGGTGCGCGACAGCGAGCTCGCGCGGCTGTCGCGGGAGGCGTTCGATCGACTGATGGCCCGCCATCCGACGGCGATGATGCAGATCGCCCGGTTGCT
>JAUIFY010000247.1 GCA_030430245.1 bacterium
AACGCATCGACGTAGACGTAGTCGTTTCCGATACCGTGCATCTTGGTGAACGGGAGACGCATCCGAATCCTCCTACCATTGCGGACGGGCCGACGTCACCCAAGCTCCACGATCATCGACGCACCCTTGAACCATCGCCGCGCCGGCCGCTACTCAGGGCGTATGGCTGAGAACCCGCTCCTCGATCCCGCGTTCCTTCGTCGGCTGGCCGACGAGGTCGGCACGCCCTTCCTGTTCTATGACGCCGAGGTGCTGCGGAAGCGGATCCAGGTGGTGAAGGACCTGACGTCGGGCGAGAGCTTGGTGTCCCGCTATGCGATGAAGGCATCGTCGGCGCACCTGATCCTCAAGGAGATGAAGTCGCAGGGCATCTGGATCGACGCCGTCTCGGGCAACGAGATCCTCCGGGCCAAGCGGGCCGGCTTCGCCATGGGGGCCGAGCCGCCCGTCGTGCTGCTGACGGCCGACGTCTTCCGAGACAACGCGCTGGAGGTGATCCGCGAGGAGAAGGTGGTGCCGAACCTGGGTTCGATCGGTCAGCTCGCGACGCTCCGTGAGTCGGGCTACGAGGGCCCGGTGGGGCTTCGTGTCAATCCAGGGTTCGGCCACGGGCACGTGCAGGCGTGTGACACGGGCGGTCCCAGCTCGAAGCACGGCATCTGGATCGACGATCTTCCCCGAGCGATCGACGAGGCGACGCGGTCCGGCCTGCCGGTGACGCTGCTGCACGCGCACGTGGGCAGCGGCCCGACGCAGGACGAGTTCAACGCCAACGTCGGGCGGCTCGCGTTCTTGTTTCGGGAGCTGATCGAGAAGCTTCCCGACTGTGGCGCCGTCAGCTTCGGCGGAGGACTTCCCCACTCCTATCGGGATCCCGCGCTCGTTCCGGATCTCGCTCCCCTCGCGCGAACCCTTCGCGATGCGCAAGCGTCGTTCAGCGAGAGCGCGGGGCGCGACATGCGGGTCGAGATCGAGCCCGGACGATTCTTCGTCGCACCGTGCGCGACGCTCGTCTCGCGGGTCGCCGATCGCAAGAGTACCCGAACGAACGAGAAGGGGCAGGGGCACGATTTCCTGATGGTCGACGCGGGCTTCGTCGATCTGGTCCGACCGGCCATGTACGGTTCGTTCCATCGGATGACCGTGGTGGGCGAGTCGCTCGGCCCGGTCCGCCCTTGGGCGGTCGCGGGGCCGCTCTGTGAGTCGGGCGACGTTTTCACGCGCGACGACCACGAGCTGATCCAGCCGCGCGAGCTGCCGACGCCCGAGCCGGGCGACTTCCTGCTTCTCCATGACGCCGGCGCCTACGGCGCGGTGATGTCGTCGAACTACAACTCGCTGGGCCGGGCCCCGCAGGTGTGGTGGGACGACGGACGCGCGGTTCTCATGTCGCGGCGGGAGACCCTGGACGACATCCTCGCCGCGGAGTGCGAGCAGCCGTTGCTCGGACGCTGACGCCGCGGCGCGTCCGGCCCCGGGGCTGCGCTACGGCCCGTCCCCGGCGGGGATCTTCCGCTCGATCGGCGCGCTGTCCGACGGGGCGCTCCGATAGTCGTCGAGGGTGACGGCCACGACCCGGTACGTGCAGATCTGGCCCGGCTGCGGATCGAAGTCGACGAGCGTGATCCGACTCTGCTTCTGGAACCGGGCGTGGTCGACGACGGGGATGTCGGCGACCGGCACGGGGCCCGGCGCGTGCTCGCAGGAGCGGGAGATCTCGAAGCTCCCGAGGTCGTCGAGAGAAACGCCGTCGAGGTACTTCTTGGGCCTTCGAAACGAGACCTCGATCCCGCTCGCGACGTTTCGCACCTCGACCGGCTCGGGGGGCATGGGGACGGCGAGCTCCGGAAGGCGCGGCGGGCCCACCTTCCCGCACCCGAGCGCGCTGGCAAGGAAGAGCCACACGAGGGCCGGCGTGACGGGTCGTCGGCTCATCGGCGCCGCCGCGGTCGGGGGCGTCGGTGCCCTGCTTCGAGCCGCGCTTCGAACTCCTCGATGCGCCGCTCGACGTTCGCTCGTCCCGTTCCTCCCACGAGGCCGCGCCGTGCGATCGCGCTGTCGACGGAGAGCCGGCGCCGGGCGCTCGCCTCGAACAACGGGGAGAACGTCTTCAGCTCGGCCGTGCCGAGGCTGTCGAGCTCGCGTCCGTTCTCGACGCAGAATCCGACGATCCGGCCGACGACGGCGTGTCCCTCGCGGAACGGGAGTCCCTTCTCGACGAGGTAGTCGGCGAGCTCGGTCGCCAGAGAGAATCCGCCCGCCGCCGACTCCATCCGGGCTTTCTGGACGCGGAGCCGGGGGAGCATCCTGGCCAGGACGGCGAGGCTCGTGCGAACGGTCCGCGCGGCGTCGAACAGGGGCGGCTTGTCCTCCTGCAGGTCGCGGTTGTAGGCGAGGGGGAGTCCCTTGAGCGTCGTGAGGACGGAGACGAGGGAGCCGTAGACGCGTCCCGTCTTGCCGCGGACGAGCTCGGCGACGTCCGGGTTCTTCTTCTGCGGCATCATCGAGCTCCCGGTGGCGAACGCGTCGGGGAGCTTCAAGTACCCGAACTCGTCGCTCGACCACAGGACGATCTCTTCGCAGAGGCGCGACAGGTGCATCGCGACGATGGAGGCGGCGGCGAGGAACTCGACGATGAAGTCTCGGTCCGCGACGGCGTCCAGGGAGTTCTCGCTGACGTCTTCGAACCCGAGCTCGCGGGCGATCGCCCGCCGATTGAGCTTGAACCCAGCTCCGGACAGAGCGCCGGAACCGAGCGGCATCACGTTGACCCGCCTTCGCGCGTCCGCGAGCCGCGCTCCGTCGCGATCCAGCATCTCGGCGTAGGCGAGCCAGTGGTGGGAGAGGAGGACGGGTTGAGCGCGCTGCAGATGGGTGTAGCCCGGCACGACGACACCCAGGTCGGCGCGGGCCCGGCGGACGAGGGAGCGCTGCAGCGCGGCGACGTCGTCGGCCGCGCCGTCGATCTGATCGCGAAGCCAGAGGCGGACGTCCGTCGCCACCTGGTCGTTTCGGCTCCGACCCGTGTGAACCTTGCCGCCGACCGGGCCGACGAGCTCCGTCAGCCGTCGCTCGACCGCCATGTGGACGTCCTCGTCCGAGGGGCGGGGCCGGAAAGTTCCGTCGCGGATCTCGCGGGCGACCCGCCCGAGCCCCCGGACGATTCGCCCGGCTTCGCGCGCGGTCAGAAGCCCCGCGCGCTCCAGTCCGTGGACATGCGCGACCGATCCGCGGATGTCCTGCTCGGCCATCTCGAGGTCGCTCTCGAGCGAGTTCGTGAAGATCTCGACCAGCGGATCGGTCGGCTCCCGAAAGCGGCCGTCCCAGGCCTTCGCTCCCCGGGGGCGCCGCTCGGGGCCTTTCGCGTTCGTCTTGGCACGCTTCGCGGGACGTGCCGATCGGGTGCGCTTCGGACTCATCTGCCCCCCGCCTGGGACTTGGCGCGCATCCGCAGGCGAAGCCCGGCGAGCGAGATGAATCCGGTCGCGTCGGATTGGTCGTAGCCCCCGGCTTCGTCGAAGCTCGCGATGTCCGGGTCGTAGAGCGATCGGTCCGCCTTTCTCCCGACGATCGTGGCGTTGCCGCGGTAGAGCTTCATCCGTGCGGTGCCCGTGACCGGTTTCTGGCTCTCGTCCATCAGGGCCTGGAGCATCTCTCGCTCGGGCGCGAACCAGAAGCCGTTGTAGACCGCGTCCGCGTACCGCGGCACCAGGGAGTCGCGGAGGTGCATCGCCTCGCGGTCGAGCGTCAGCGACTCGACTGCCTGGTGGGCCAGGTAGAGGATCGTTCCGCCCGGGGTCTCGTAGACGCCGCGTGACTTCATGCCGACGTAGCGATTCTCGACGATGTCGATCCGGCCGATGCCGTGCTTGCCGCCGAGCTCGTTGAGCCTCCGAAGGACGCCCGCCGGCGACAGCCGGTCGCCGTTCACGGCGACGGCGTCCCCCGACTCGTACTCGATCTCGACGTACTCGGCCTCGTCGGGAGCCCTCTCGGGCGAGGTCGTCAGGACGAACATGTCGTCGTAGGGCTCCTGCCAGGGGTCTTCCAGAATGCCCCCCTCGAAGCTCAGGTGCAGCAGGTTCCGGTCGCAGGAATAGGGCTTCTCGCGGCTCACGGGGATCGAGATGTCGTTCTCCTCGGCGTAGCGGATCAGGTCCTCTCGTCCGACGAAGTCCCACGTGCGCCAGGGTGCGATGACGGTGAGGTCGGGGGCGAGTGCCGCGAACGTCAGCTCGAACCGGACCTGGTCGTTGCCCTTTCCGGTGGCGCCGTGGGCGACCGCGTCGGCGCCGTGCTCGCGAGCGATCTCGACCTGCCGCTTCGCGATCAGGGGGCGTGCGATGGAGGTGCCGAGGAGGTAGCCCGCCTCGTACGTCGCGTTCGCCCGGAGGACCGGGTAGACGTAGTCCGCGACGAACTCCTCGGTGAGGTCCTCGATCACGCAGTCGCACGCGCCGGCGGCCTCCGCCTTGCCGCGAACGGGCTCGAGTTCCTCGCCCTGGCCGACGTCGGCGCAATAGGCGACGACCTCGGCGTCGTACTCCTTGCGGAGCCATCCGAGGATGACGGACGTGTCGAGTCCGCCGGAGTAAGCCAGAACGATCTTCCGGACGTTTGGTTTCATGGGACGCTTCCTCGAAAACGGCTTGGGATCAGTCGGTCTCGCCGGCCAGGCGGACCATCACGGCCTTCTGGGCGTGCAGACGGTTCTCGGCCTGCTCCAGCACGACGGACTGCGGGCCGTCGACGACCTCTCCGGTGATCTCTTCCCCCCGGTGGGCGGGCAGGCAGTGCATGACGAGGGCATCCTTCTTGGCCTTCGCCAGGAGAGCGGCGTCGACCCGATAGCCAGCGAAGGCCGCACGGCGAATCTGCGATTCGGCCTCCTGTCCCATGCTCGTCCACACGTCCGTGTAGAGCGCATCGGCGCCGTCCACGGCGGTGGCCGGGTCGTGGAGGATCTCGATCGTCGACGAGCCGGTCTCTCGCGCCTCGGCGAGTACGCCGGGGTCTGGCTCGTATCCCTTCGGGCATGCGAGACGGAAGTGGATGCCGAGGCGGGCCGCGGCATGGATCCACGAGTTCACGACGTTGTTCCCGTCGCCGATGAACGCGACGGTCAAGCCGTCGAGTCGGCCCTTCTGCTCCTGCAGCGTCTGGCAGTCCGCCATCACCTGGCATGGGTGGAGGAGGTCGGACAGTCCGTTGATGACCGGCACCGTCGCGTGCTCGGCGAGCTCGAGCATCGACGCGTGCGAGAACGTTCGGGCGACGATCAGGTCGACCCAGCGTGAGAGGTTCCGGGCGATGTCCGCAACGGTCTCGCGCGCGCCCAGCTGGATGTCGTTCGGTGCGAGATAGACGGATGCGCCCCCGAGCTGCTTGACGCCGGTCTCGAACGTGACACGCGTGCGGAGGCTCGGTTTCTCGAAGATCATCGCGAGGGTCTTGCCGACGAGCGGACGATCACCTCGCTTCGCTCGGAGGTCGGCTTTGAGCCGGGCGGCGTCGTCGAGAATGGATTCGAGCTCGGCGCGGCTGTGATCCGCGATGGAGAGGAAGTCCCGTTTCATGAGGAGATCGCCTGACGTAGGAGATCGACGCCTTCGTCGATCTCGGAATCGGTTACGGTGAGGGGTGGGGCGATGCGCAGGACCCCGGCGCCCGCCACGTTGACGAGCAGCCCGCGCTCGAGGGCGTTCGCGTAGATCGCGCCGGCCCGCTCCGGCGAGGACGTCGGGATGCCGACGAGCAGACCTCGTCCGCGGACCTCGCCCAGATCCTCGTGCGCGGCGGCGACGTCGCGCAGCCCCGCCCACAGGCGCTTGGCCGCCCGCGCGGCTCGTGGCAGAGTCCGCCCGTCGGTCAGGACCTCGAGCGTCGCGACCGCGGCCGCGTTGGTCACGCAGTTCCCGCCGAACGTGGAGCCGTGTGCCCCGAGGTCGAGCGCGCTCGCCGCACGCGGGCCGGCCACCATGGCGCCGACCGGAAGGCCGTTTCCGAGGGACTTCGCCAGGGTCATGACGTCGGGCGCCACGCCCTCGTGTTCGTACGCGTAGAGCGTCCCGGTGCGTCCGCAGCCGGTCTGGATCTCGTCGAGCAGGAGCAGCAGATCCCGCCGATCGCAGAGCTCGCGCAACGCGGCCAGGTATCCGGGCGGCGGAGGGATCACGCCGCCTTCTCCCTGCACGGGCTCGACGAGGATCGCCACGGTGTCCGGGCCCACGGCCGCCTCGGCGGAGGCGGCGTCGCCGAAGGGGACGTACCGGAAGCCGGGCAGGCCGGGCTCGAAGCCCTGACGCACCTTCTCCTGGCCGGTGGCCGCGATCGTCGCCATCGTGCGGCCGTGGAACGACCCGAGCGCGGTCAGGATCTCGAAGCGCCCCCCGCGCGCGTGCCCGTACCGTCGGGCTGCCTTGATCGCCGCCTCGTTGGCCTCGGCGCCGCTGTTGCACAGGAACACCCGCTCGCCGAACGACGTCGCCGTGAGGAGCTCCGCCAGGCGGGATTGCGGTAGGCTGTGGTGCAGGTTGGAGAGGTGCACGAGCTTCCCGGCCTGTTCCCGAATCGCCTCGGTCACGGCGGGGTGGCAGTGTCCGAGGTTCGTGCAGAGGATGCTCGAGAAGAAGTCGAGGTAGCGTCGGCCGTCGGCGTCCCAGAGCTCGGTTCCCGCGCCCCGGACGAACGCGACGTCCGCGCGTGCGTACGTCGACGCGAGGTGTGCCTGGTTCCGCGCGATGATCTCGGCGGTCGAGTCTCCGCGACTCACGAGACGGTCTCCGTCGGCTGCGCTCGTGGGAGCGTCCCGTCGCGATGGACCTCCGTTCCGACGCCTTCGTCGGTGAAGAGCTCGAGTAGTGGTGCGTGCCGCACGCGCCCGTCGATGATGTGGACCATGCGAACTCCACCGGCAAGGGCCCCGAGGCAGCACTGGACCTTCGGGATCATCCCCCCGTCGATCACGCCCGCGTCGATCAGCTTCTGCGCCTCGGACACGGTGAGGGAGGGCAGCAGGTTCCCATCGCCGTCCTGGATGCCCTCGATGTCGGTGAGGAGCAGGAGCTTCTCGGCGCCGAGCGCCGCCGCGAGCTTGCCCGCGACCGTGTCGGCGTTGATGTTGAGCGTCTCGCCGTCCTCGCCGGAGCCGACCGGGGCGACGACCGGAATGAAGTCGCGCGCTTGCAGCGCCTCGATGACGTCGGCGTCGACGCTCACGACGCGGCCGACCTGGCCCAGCTCGTCGTCCAGGCGCCGCGCGCGGATGAGACCGCCATCCTTGCCCGAGAGCCCCGCCGCTCGACCACCGGCGAGGTCGATCCGGGTCACGATCTCGCCGTTGATCTCGCCGGCGAGGATCATCTCGACGACGCGCATCGTCGATGCGTCGGTGACGCGCTGGCCCCGGACGAACGAGGACTGGATGTCGAGAGACTCGAGCATCCGATTGATCTGAGGCCCCCCTCCGTGCACGACGACCGGGCGCATTCCGACGTACTTCAAGAGCACGATGTCGCGTGCGAAGGCCTGCTTCAGATCGTCGTCGATCATGGCGTTGCCGCCATACTTGACCACGACCGTCTTGCCGGCGAACCGGCGAATGTACGGCAGCGCCTCCAGGAGGATCTCGGCGTGCTGGATCCGACTCGCCTGGTCCACGGGACGCGATTACGTAAAGCGGTACCGGAACGCAACTCCGACGCCGGCGATCATCGTGGATTTGCGCGGGTTTTCGCTCGCCGTGGAAACGCGAGCGGTGCTCAGAGGATGAAGCGAGACAGGTCTTCGCTCTCGAGGATGGGCTCGAGCTCGGTCCGGACATGCTCGGCCGTCACCGTGAAGCTCTGCCCCCGCCGGTCCGGGGCGTCGAACATGAGGTCGTCGAGGAGACGCTCGAGCACCGTGTGGAGTCGGCGCGCGCCGATGTTCTCGTTTCGCTCGTTCACCTCGGCCGCGATGCGAGCGATCTCGTCGACGGCGTCGTCGGCGAACCCGAGCGTGACGCCTTCGGTCCGGAGAAGGGCTTCGTACTGCTTCACGAGAGCGTTTTGTGGCTCCGTCAGGATCCGGACGAAGTCCTCGCGCGTCAGCGCGTCGAGCTCGACGCGGATCGGGAAGCGTCCCTGGAACTCCGGGATCAGATCGGAGGGCTTGGACACGTGGAAGGCGCCCGACGCGATGAACAGCACGTGGTCCGTCCGAACCGGTCCATGCTTCGTGTTGATCGTCGACCCTTCCACGATCGGGAGCAGGTCGCGTTGAACGCCTTCCCGAGACACGTCGACGTTGCCGCCCTGCGAGCGTCCCGCGATCTTGTCGATCTCGTCGATGAAGACGATGCCGGAGGTCTCGACGCGCCGCACGGCTTCGCGGGTGACCTTCTCCATGTCGACGAGGCGCATGGCCTCCTCGGCGGTCAGAAGCTCGAGGGCGTCGGGGATCTTCACCTTCCGCTTCGACGTCTTCTTGGGCATCAGGTTGGAGAACATCTCCTTCAGGTTGACGCCCATCTCCTCCATGCCCTGTGGGGCCAGGAATTCGATGGAGGGCGATTGCTCCGGTAGCTCGATCTCGACCTCGCGCTCGTCGAGGTCGCCGGCCCGGAGCTTGCGCCGGATCTTGTCCCGGGTGCCGCCGGGCTCCTCGGGAGCGGCCGTTCCCTCGGGGGGCGCGGAGCGCAGCAGCAGGGCGTCGAGGACGCGCTCCTCGGCCGCCTCGCGCGCGCGGACCTGAACCTTGTCGCGCTCCTCCTCGCGGACCATGCCGATCGCGCCTTCGACCAGATCGCGTACGAGTGACTCGACGTCGCGCCCGACGTAGCCGACCTCCGTGAACTTGGTCGCCTCCACCTTGACGAACGGCGCCTGAGCCAGCCGCGCGAGGCGGCGCGAGATCTCGGTCTTTCCGACGCCGGTCGGGCCGATCAGGATGATGTTCTTCGGCGTGATCTCGTCGCGCATGTCCTCGCCGACCTGCTGTCGCCGCCAGCGGTTTCGCAGGGCGATCGCCACGGCGCGCTTCGCCGCGCGCTGGCCGACGATGTACCGGTCGAGCTCGGAGACGACCTCGCGCGGGGTCATCGGAGCGGGGCCCGTGTTCTCGGGCGGGAGCGCCGCCGGCAGGGAGTCCTGGCTCATGGGCTCGTGCCGGTGCTCGACACTTCCTCGAGCACGATCTCGTCGTTCGTGTAGATGCAGATGTCGGCGGCGATGCCGAGCGCGTTGCGCGCGATGGTCGCGGCATCGAGCTCGCTGTGCAGAAGAAGGGCGCGCGCGGCCGCGAGGGCGTAGGGTCCGCCCGACCCGATCGCGATGGCGGAGGCGCCGTTCGGAAGGGGGTCGGGCTCGATCACGTCGCCGGTGCCCGAGACGACGAGCGTGTGCTCGCCATCGGCAGCGAGCAGCATGGCTTCGAGGCGCCGCAGCGCGCGGTCCGAACGCCAGTCCTTGGCGAGCTCGACGGCGGCTCGGCGGAGTTGTCCCCGGTACTCCTCGAGCTTCTGCTCGAATCGCTCGAAGAGCGTGAACGCGTCGGCCGACGCCCCCGCGAAGCCGGCCACGACCTGGTCGCGATGGAGGCGGCGGACCTTGCGCGCCCCGTGTTTCATGACCGTCGACCCCACGCTCACCTGACCATCGCCCGCGAGGCAGGCGCGGCCGCCCCGGCGCACGGCCAGGATGGTGGTCGAGCGGATCGTGGGGAACTCGGAGGAGTCGCTCACACGCTTCCTGTAGGCATCGCCGCGGGGGTTGTCGACTGGCGGCGCGCCGCGCGCTGCGATCCATCACCCACGTGGGTGGAATTGCCGGTGGGTCTTTCGCAAGTGCGACAGACTCACGTGCGTGTACTTCTGTGTGGTCGTGAGGCTCGCGTGGCCGAGGAGTTCCTGAATC
>JAUIFY010000248.1 GCA_030430245.1 bacterium
GCGCGGCCGGCGTCCTGGAGTGCGCGCAGCATGCCGAACGTCGTCGGCTCACAGGCGCAGAAGATCCCGTCGACCTCGGCGGCGTTGATCAGCAGGTTCTCGGCCGTCTGGTAGCACTCGTCCGAAGTCGCGCCGCCGAACTGGTTGCCGGACACAACTTCAATCTCGGGGAACTCCTCGCGCATGGTGTCGAGGAAGCCGATCTCGCGCTTGCTGGTCGAGGCCGAGCCTTCGAAGTAGCGCATCATCATGACCCGGCCCGTGCCGCCGATCAGCTCGGCGAGGTGGCGCGCGGCGACGATCCCGCCCTGCCGGTTATCGGTCGCAACGAAACTCTGGTAGCCCTCCCAGTTCACGCCCGAGTCGACGATCACCACCGGGATTCCCCACGGTCGCAGCTCCCGCCGGAGCGCGTCGCTGACGGCCTCGAGTCCGAACTTGGACGCGCAGTACGGAGCCATGAAGGGTGTCGAGAGAACGCCGCTGTCCGAGCTGATGTTGACGATGCGCCCCTTCCCGCGGCGGATCGCCGGAAGAAACGCCTTGGTGACCGCGACGGCCCCGATCAGGTTCACCTCGAGCTGGTGGCGCAGCTGCTCGATGTCCAGGAACTCGAGGACGCCGCCCACCGCGACTCCCGCGTTGTTGACGAGACCGGCGAGCCCGCCATCGCCCACCTTGGCCTCGACCTGTTCGGCCGCCGCCGCGATGCCACCCGCGTCGGTCACGTCCAGAAGCAGCGGAACCAACCGCTCCGAGGCGGACTCGCGCAACGCCTGGCCGTCGGAGAGCTTGCGCACACCGGCGAAGACGCGAAACCCTTCGGAATCGAGACGCTGCGCGGTCGCCCGCCCGATCCCGGTCGACGCTCCGGTGACGACGACTGCCTGACTTCCATCCCTCGAACGACCCATGACGCCTCCTTGGCTGCTGGGAACGTACCACGATCGCTCGAGGGACTACGACGCGCGGGCGAGCTCCGGCAGGCGACGGACGCGGCGCGTCCACGCCGTGACCAACGTGAACGCCGCGAACACGAGACCGCTCGTGAGTCCGGCCCACAGCCCGTCGACCCCGAGGCCGGCCGAGAAACAGAACACCCAGGCAAGCGGCAGACCGATCACCCAGTAGGCCACCATCGACGTGAACATCGACGTGCGGGTGTCGCCGGAGCCCCGGAGGATCCCGGTCGCGACGACCTGGACACCATCGAACAGCTGGAACGCCGCCGCGAAGCGCAAGAGCCCGACGCCGACCGCGATCACCGCGGCCTCGTTCGTGAAGACCGAGAGGAGGAGCCGCGGGACGAGCAGGAACGACGCGGCCGAGAACGTCATGAACGCCCCCCCGACGACGAGCGCGGTCCATCCGGCCGTGCGGGCCCGCTCCGGATCCGCCGCACCGAGCGATTGCCCGACACGCACCGCGCCGGCCGAGGAGATCGCGAGCGGCACCATGAACGCGAACGCGGCCGCCCCCAGCGCGATCTGGTGCGCCGCGAGCGCCGTCGGATCGAGCCGCGCCGCGAGCAGCGTCGCCGCGGTGAACACACCGCCCTCCAGCGTGAGCTGCGTCGCGGCCGGCACGCCGAGGCGCACGATGTAGCGCAGTGCTCCCGGGTCCGGGGCCCAGCGAACGCGCAGGAGGCCGGAGCCGACCGAGCGTGCGTGCGCCCACGTGAACGCCGCGAGGCCGAGGATCATGAAGACGCGCGAGATCGTCGTCGCCCACGCGGAGCCGACCGCGCCGAGCGCCGGCGCGCCCAGATTGCCGAAGATGAGAACCCAATTCGCGAGGGCGTTCACCAGGTTCGCCACGAGGACGACGATCATCACCGGGCGGACGATCCCCATCCCCTGCAGGTAGCGACGAACCGCCGCGAACAGCAGGAGCGGGATCATCCCCCAGGTGACGACGTCCATGTAGGCCATCGCGTCCGGGAGAACTCCCGGGTCGATCCCCAGCGCACCGAGATGGCGACCCGCCCACCACAGGATCGCCATCAGACCGATCCCGAGAAGCACACTCAGCAAGAGCCCCTGCACGAGCCCCCGGTGGGCGTCGTCGCGCCGCCCCGCCCCCCACGCTTGCGAGACGAGCGGGTCGAGGCCAAGCAGCACCCCCATCCCGAACATCGCGGCGACGAAGTAGGTGTGCGAGCCGACGGAGACGGCGCCGATCGCCTGGGCGCTCACACGCCCCACCATCGCGGTGTCGACGAGCCCCATCGCCATCCAACCGAGCTCGGAGACGATGACGGGCCCGGCGAGACGAAGCAGCGGGCTCAGCTCCGCACGAAACCCGATCCGGCTCGGATCCGCCCGCGCGTCGGCGATGCTGGGAGAGGACACGGCATCGGAACTCTACCCTCGACTCGGCACGACCGACAGCCGGAGTCCACCGACGTCGAATCGGGATGCGCCGGACGGGGGGATGGTCGGCCACCGCGCTTCATTCGCGGACCGAAAGACGCTTCGGCCCCGAGCGGACGACCCCGGAGAGCGGCCCTCCTCCGGAGCGCGCGACGAATCGACGCGCGTGATCGCAGCGTCCGTGTCGCCCGCACCACGCTCGCCCCTGGGTTCGCGCGAGCGAAACCAGATTCCCCATGGCGACGTTCGCGTCGACCAGATGCAGGCCCCACTCCGGGCTGAGGTCTCCGCCGATGTCGTCGATGCGCGGATCGTCGGGATCGCCGTTCACCGTGACCTCGAGATAGACGAAGCCGTCGCGCTCCGCGCACCCTCCCTCCAGCAATCCGGGCAGCTTGACGAACGGTGTCCCGATCTCGACGTCGAGGGCGGGGTCGAGCCAGGGGACGTCGGTGGCCGGCAGGATGGGGAGAGACCTCCCATCGGTGGGGAAGTACGCATCGAGCGGCCCAACCCGACCGCCGAGTGCCGCGGGGTTCGTACAGCCGGCCTCCCACCCCGGCTCCCGCGACACGCCGAAGAAGCTGTTCGCGGGTGGCGGTGCAGTGGCACGGAACGACGAGTACGTCACGATGCAGCCGTGGTCGTGACGACTCGCACAGAGAGGGAGGTTCGCGAAGTCGGCACCGACGTCGTCGCCGATCGGCACCTGAACGCTCGTCCCGAGGAGCGCGGCCGACACCAACCGATCCCGGAGCACGGGGCTCGAGTCGATCTCGTTGCGAAGGAGCTGGACGAGCATCCCGGCACCCTGCGAGTGCCCGATCAACAGAACGCCGCGCCCCTCGTTGTCGTTGGCGACGTAGTGCTTCCATGCGTCGACCACGTCGCCGTACGCGAGCGCACCATCTCCTTGAACGTCTTCGCCGCCCAAGCGCGCGGTGAGCGCGGTGAGGGTGACCTGCCGATAGACCGGCGCGAAGACCCGACAGACCGCCCCCAGGCGGGCTGCCTGCTGCCGCACCACGAAGATCTCTTCGTCTTCGCCCGGAACCAAGTCGCTGTTGGCACCGGGATCCAGCGAAATCGTCGGGTATACGTAGAAGCAATCGATGGGCGGGTTTCGCGCGGGGCGCCAACGCTCCACGCGGGTGGCGCCGCTGGGGAAGACGATCGTGGCGTCGAGATCGCGGTCGCACGGGTCGTCGACATCCGGACGACAGAGCCAATGCGCGGGGTCGGCGTAGATCTCGCTCACGTAGCCCGCGTAGGGCTCCCCCGACGCCGCGGCTCCGGAGCCGAGTGGGAGAACGAAGAGGACGGCGAGGCCGATCCAGGCCCTACGCGAAGCTCGCAGCAGTCCTTGCGTCATGGCTGTCCATACCGCGCCTGCGCTCGATCGGGCAACGGACCGCCGATCGTCCTTCCGCCCCGGTCACGCCAGGGTGCGGAGCTCCGCCCGAAGGTCTCGGTCCTCCCACGATCGCGAGACGAGCAGGAGGTCCTCGCGATTGCGCTTCGCCGGGCTGCACAGGGGCGCGATGCGGTCGAAGAAGGCGTCCGGGTCGAGGACGCCCTCGGGCGCGTAGACGCCCCGCCGGGTCTCCCCGTCCGGTCGCAGCACGTCGAGGCCGAGCGCCAGGGGGACGCCGGTCGCCCCGCCCATGCCGACGGCGGGAGCGGAGAGGACCGCCGCCGCGACCGACGCCGCCTCGCCGCCGCGTGTTCCGCGCGCCAGGGCGAAGAGCGGCGGGAGGCGCGCAGTGTCGCTGCCGGCGATCTCGTCGACGTAGTCCGCGGGCGCCTTCGGTGGCTTGCCGACTCCCTCCAGGCGCTCCACCCAGCCCGCGACGCGCTCGAGAGATACCACCCCGGAGCGCAGGAGCATCGCCAGCACGCGCATCGCGAAGATGTTCGTGCGATCCATCGTCATCACGACGATCGCCCGCCGCAGGCCCGGGAAGCGACGTGGAAAGCTGATCGCCTCGGGGTGCCCCATCGTCCACGCCGGAAAGCGTCCGAGACCCGGATAGTCGATCTCCAGCCGGCGCATGGCGGGCGCCTCGACGAGCCGTCCGTCCTCGAACAGACGGATCGTCCCCGTCAGCTGGTGGACGCCGTGGATCGTCGCGGCCGCCGGCCGATCCCCCCGCGTCTCCGGCATCGCCGCGTCGAGGTCGAACCCTGCGTACAGCTCCTCGACGACGTCGAGCTCGCGGGCCGCCGTGATCGCCAGGAGGTTCGACATTCCCGGGCTCGCCCCCATGCCGATCAGCGCCGTGATCCCGGCGGCACGCGCATCCTCGTGTTGCGCGAACATCGCCTCGGTCGATTCCCAGTCGTCGTTGATGTCGAGGTAGTGGCACCTCGCGCGGATCGCGGCGGCCAGCACCGGCGGACCGAATCGAAAGAAGGGCCCGACGGTGTTCAGGACGGCATCCGCCGCGCCGAGGAGCGGGTCCAGGGAGCCAGGGTCCGTCACGTCGACCCGCTCCGCGCGCACCTTCGGCCCCAGATCGTCCGCCAGTCGCCTCGCGGCCGCCCGATCGAGATCGGCGACGACGAGCTCCTCGACGTACGAGAACTCGACGGCGGTCTTCGCCGCGTAGCGTCCCATCCCCCCGGCCCCGAGCACGATCAGCTTCATGAACCCGTGCATACCGCATCGGCCCCCGACCGTCTCCCTCCGGTTCCATCGCTCAGCCATTCTCGTGGTAGCGTGCGCGGCGATGCGAGCCGAGCGGAGCGATACCCTGCTGTGGAACGGAATCGTCGCCGTCGCCTACCTCGCGACGGGCGTTCTGAGCCTGCGGCTCGCCGACCTCCATCCGAGCGTGACCCTCGTGTGGGTGCCGTCCGGCGTGGCGACCGCAGCCCTGTACCTGGGCGGCCGTCGGCTCGTGCCCGGAGTCGCGCTCGGCGCGTTCCTCGTGTCCGCGTCGGGGGAGGCTCCGCTCGCCTTCTGGGTCGTCACGGCGGTCGGGAATCCCCTGGGCGCCATCGCGGCGGCCTTCCTTCTGAAGCACGTGCTCACGATCCGCCCCCAGCTCGACCGGGTCCGCGACGTTCTCGCCTTCGTTCTCGCCGGCGCGGTCGTGCCGACGACGCTGAGCGCGGCCTGCGGCACGGGGGGAATGGTCCTGCTCGGCATGGCACCGACCCGGGATGCCGCCGGGATCTTCGAGCGATGGTGGCTCGGTGACGCGGTGGGCGTCGTGGCGGTCGGGGCTCTGATCCTCACCTGGGCCTCCCACTCCACGCGCTTCCGGGCCACACAGCTCGCGGAGATGGTCGCGATCTTCGCGCTTGCAGCGCTCTGCTTCGGCGTGGCGACCGACCCGGCCAGGTCGCCATCGACCTCGGCACTGTTCGGTGCGGCGCTCGTCCCGCTCGCCCTGTGGATGACGTTCCGGTACGGCCCTCGCGGCGCCACCGCAGCGACGTGCGCGGCGGGCGCGGCGATCCTGTACGGGGTCGCGACCCAGTCGGGGGTCTTCGCGACGACCACCCCCGAGGGCGCGGTCTTCCTCGCCTGGGCCTACGTGAGCATGACGGCCGTGTCGCTGCTCCTCCTCGCCGCCACCGTCGCGGAGGCGGATCGGCGGGCGGTCGACGTACACCGCGCGCTCGACGCGGTCGAGCGCAGCATCAGCATCAACGCGGAGCTCGCGGCCCTCGTCGACTCGTCGAACGACCTCGTGTTCGCGACCGATCTCGACACGACGATCAGGTCGTGGAACCCCGCCGCGGAGCGCACCACCGGGTACGCGGCCGAGGAGATCGTGGGCCGAAGCGTGGCCGAGCTCATCCCACCGGAGGAGAACGCGGTCGTCGGCTCGGTCCTCGAGAGCGTCCTCGCGGGAGAGCGGGTGGATGCTCTCGACGTCGTCGGCGTGCGCAAGGACGGCTCGACCTTCCAGGCCCAGATCTCGGTGGGTCCCATTCTGGACGACGCGGGCAACGTCGTCGGAGCCTCGAACGTCGCACGCGACGTCACGGACCACGTGCGGTTGAAGGAACGGCTCGCGCAGGCCGAGAAGCTCGAGGCGGTGGGCACGCTCGCGGGCGGGATCGCGCACGACTTCAACAATCTCCTATGGGTGATCCTCGGCAACACCGAGCGCGCGGTGATGAAGCTCCCCGACACGGAGGAGAACCGGCCGACGCGAAACGTTCTCCAGGACGTCGTCGCCGCCGCCGTTCGAGCGAAGGAGCTGGTGGAGCGCATCCTCTCGTTCACACGGGCGCAGCCGCGCGAGAGCCAGATCGTGTCCCTCCGGGAGATCGTCGAGGAGTCGCTGCCCCTCGTCCTCCCGACGATGCCGCCGGGGATCGAGCTCCACGTCGATCTCGCCGGGACCGACGACGGGGTTCTCGCGGACCCCGGCCAGCTTCGTCAGGTCGTGACCAACCTCTGCGGGAACGCGATCACCGCGCTCGGCGAGTCCGGCGAGCTTCACGTCGCCGTCCGTCCGATCGAGGTCGAGAAGACCGCCACCGAGGACGTGCCACCGGGCTTCTACGTTCTGCTCGAGGTTCGCGACACGGGGCGCGGCATGGACGCGGCGACCCGCAAGCGGATCTTCGAGCCGTTCTTCACGACGAAGCACCCGGGCGGGGGAACCGGACTCGGTCTCGCCACGGTGCACCGGATCGTCGCGTCGCGCGGGGGCGTGATCCGCGTCGACAGCGCGGAAGACGCAGGGTCGACGTTTCGTGTGTTCCTCCCCAGAGCCGACGTCTCCGCCGTCCGGGTCGACGGAGCGGCGAGCGAATCCGCCGCGGGAGGAGGAGAGTCGCTCCTCGTCGTCGACGACGAGGAGCACGTCCTCGCGACGCTGGGCGGCCTCCTGTCCGACCTCGGGTACGACGTGACGGAGTGCCGGGAGCCCGAACAGGCCGTCGCACTCATCGAAGCCGAGCCCGAGCGGTTCCAGCTGCTCATCACGGATCAGGCGATGCCGGGCCTCACGGGCCGACAGCTCATCGAGCGGGCACGCGAGCACGCGCCCGACATTCCGGCGATCCTCGTCAGCGGCTTCGGCCCCGCCGCGGCCGAGGTCGCCGGCTTCCGATGCCTCCAGAAGCCCGTCCACGTCGACGAGCTCGCCCGCACGATCCGAGCCATTCTCCCGAGCTGAACGCGCGTTCCACGTCGGACGCCCCGGAGAGAATCGGGATGTCCCGCTGCGTTCCCGATTTGGTAGCGTTCGGCTCGATGAGTCCAGGACTCGCAGCCGCCCTGACCGGTCTCGCCTGGGCCACGGGCCTGGGCGTGCCCGTGCTGGCCATGGCTCTCCTGCTCGCCTTCGGTGGCGACGAGCCGAACGGCCAGCTCCTCGGCCTGGCGACGCTGGCGCTCCTGGTGGGCGGCGTGCTCGCGTTCCAGGCTTCGACGCGCCTTCGGGGACTCGTGAACGACACGCGGGCGGAGGTCATGGCCCAGCTACGCCATGCCCGGTCGCCCGCCGAGGCCCGGCTCGCCGTTCGAACGGCCGCCGTCTTCGCGGGAGATCCTTCGTACGCCGAGCAGGCGGAGAAGCTCTCGGATGGCGAGATCCTGGCGCTGTGCGAGGAGATCCTGGAGAAGAACGACGTCGTGGCGCGCGTCGGCCCCCACGCGCGGCACGCGCGCTAGCCGTCCGGGCCGGGAGTGCGCCGGCGTTCGGGCGCCGCCTCGGAGCGCGGCGCCCGGCAGCGATGCGATGGGCCTCAGAACGCGAGCGGATCGACCCCGAAGAGCCAGACGTGCGCGGAGAGAAAACCTCCGTAGACGACGCACGCCGCGATCGGCCGCCATACGCCGATCTCCGCGAGCTCGAGTCGGTTGCGCCCCTGGGCGATCGCGACGAACGGGACGACGGACGTCGCGCGCGCGAACGCGTCCCACCTTTCACCGAAGCGACGGGCTCGCTTCCCGTCGATCAAGCGGGGCCCGACCAGGCCGAGGGCCAGCATCGTCGAGAACAGCACCGTCCCGGCGGCGTCGCCGGAAGCGATCAAGTGCGTCGCGGCCCACAGGGCCACACCCATCAGGAACGGATGCCGACTGATGCGCAGGATGCCCGTCGCGGGCTCCGCGCCATCGAGGACGCCCTCGCCTCCGGCTGCCGTGGGGCTCGGCGTCGTCAGACCGACCACCACGAGCGTCGCGGCCGCGAGCACCAATGCGAGCGCCACGGGCCGGAACCACAGGGGGGACGCCCACAGCGTGATGACCGGCGCGACGGAGTACGCATGCACGAGCCACACGATCCCGACCAGCGAGAGCAGAGAAAAGAGCCCGAGGAATCCCTGCTCGCCGGTGCGAGCCACGATCCGGTCGCGGAGGGTGCTCCCCGAGACGAACACGTGGATGCCGAGGAAGTAGAGAGCCGCGAGCGTCAGGGACGCCATGCGATCTCTCTATCGCATTCGCCGCCCCCCGTCAGCGCAGCCGCGAAACTGCGTCAGCGCGGGGTGAAGACCTGGACCCCGTCCGCCACGGAGAGGGCCCCCGTGCGACCGACGCCCTCCTTCGAGACGAGGTCCGCCAGTAGCGCCGGGTCGGGCGGCGTGTTGGCGATGAATCGTCTTCCATCGCCGGTGCGACCGAGTACGATGCCCCGCGCGGGTGCGCCCTCGCGGTCGTAGATCGCGGTATAGGCCTCGATCGTCCCGGCACCCGAGCAGTCCTCGTTCACGTCCAATGGCGCCGTCGCCATCCCGGCCGAGGCGCGCTCCATCGGCATCCGGGTGGTGGGCAGGTCGCCGGGTTTCGGCTCGGTCGACCACACGCTGGCCGCGTGCTTGGTGAGGTACCAGCCGTTCCCGGTGACGAGCCCCTTCTGTCCCGGCGCCTCGCGAAGGCGATCGGCCATCGCTGCGATCGAGTGGACCGTGTACGCGCTCGCCGGCCCGCCGTTGTACGGGAGACCGCCCGTCACCGTGAAGCCCCGGGAGTCGTCTTCGGAGATGTTCAGGGTCTTGAGTGCCATCTCCACCGCGACCGGAAAGCAGCTGTAGAAGTCGAATCGATCGATGTCGTCGACGGTGACACCGGCGTTCCCGAGAGCCGCCAGGTGCGAATCGAGCATCGCGGGGCACTCGGCGAAGTTCGGGCGGGTCGACGCGAACCACGCCTCCTCCTGCGCCTTCGCTCCGCCCCACCAGTACACCCAGCGGTCCTCCGGAATGCCGAGAGACCTCGCGGCTTCCACCGACGTCAGGAAGTAGCCGGCAGCCTGGTCCGTCATCAGGACCGCGTTCAGGTACTTGGTGTAGGGAAAGGCGATCATCCGGTTCTGCGGCGTCGCCGTCGTGAGCTCCTCGGAGCTCCGCACCGTCGGGAACCAGGCGTAGGGGTTCGCCGCGGCGACCTCGGTGAAGCGGGTGAAGAGATCGCCCATCGACTTCCGGTGCGTCTCGAGGTCGAGGCCGCGCGACGCACGCATCGCGTTCTCGAACATCGGGTAGATCGCCGGCGGGTCGACCATTCCGTATTTCTTCTCC
>JAUIFY010000249.1 GCA_030430245.1 bacterium
ACTCGGCGAGGACGTCCAGCACGGCGGCGTCGATCTCGGCCGGCGAGGTCACGACACGCTGCCCTTTTCCGCCGCCGCCCCCGATATGCTTGAAGCGGATGCGGTAGCCGGAGTGGCTCTCCCACATGCCCGCGCAGATCACGTGGGCTTCCTTCTGGAGCTCGGCGATCGTGACGAGCTCGATCGTCTCGGAGTAGCCCTCCTGAAGGAGGTCTTCGGCGTTCTCTTCCACCGACTGCCCGTCGTCGTACGAGAACGAGAGCCCGTGCTCTTTCGCGAGCTTCTCGAGGGCCGGCTTGTCCGTCGCGGTCCGCGCGAGAGCGCGGGCCGAGATGTCGTCCACGCCCGGGATGATGGCGTTTCCGAGGCTACGCGCGAGCTTCTTCGCTTCGTCCTTGGCGCCGGCTTTGCGGGCGACCTGCGAGGAGGGCCCCACGAAGCCGAGACCGGCCTCTTCGATCGCCTCGATGAACTCCGCGTCCTCGGCCATGAAGCCGTAGCCGGCGAAGAGGTGCGTGTAGCCGTTGGACTTCGCGATCTCGATGATCTCGTCGATGCGCTCGAGCTTCTCCTCCTGGCCGACGCCCATGTAGTCCGCGACGCGGTGGACGTTGTTCGGGAAGCGGAGGCTGCGGAGCTCCGGTGCGAGGCACCGTGCGTACGTCACGGAGTCCTTCTCGGACAGGAGCATGCCGTACTCGCCGACGCCGATCTTCTCGAAGACCTGGAAGGCCTCCTGGCGGACCGGTCCTCGGCACACGACGAGGATCTTCATGTCGGAGAGCGAGAACGAGTCGATCCATGCGGATCCGCTGCTCCCCGGCAGGGTGGGTTCGAGCTTCTGGTTCAACATTCTTCCGCCCCTCTCACTCGAACTCGCGCTGCGGGCCGCTCATGGGCGACGGCGAGTAGGTCCGCATCAGGAAATCCAGGTTCTTCGCGAGGACCCGGCGGCTCGTGCCGGGCATCACGATTCGCGAGATCGACCCGAGAGAGAGAGCCTCCTTCGGATTCATCAGCTCGTGCTCATAGCGGTCGGAGAGCTCGGCGAGCTTGGCATCCCGCTCGGCGGCCGCCTCGGTGGGCGATGCGCCATCCGTGATCGCCTTCTGATAGGCGGCCTCGGCGCCCCGCATCTCGTCCTTGTAGACGAACTCCTTGCCGGCCGGGCCCATGACCGCGACGCGGGCGTGGGGCATCGCAAACACCATGTCCGCGCCGACGAAGTGGGAGTTGTAGCTCGCGTACGCGCCGCCGAACGCGTTGCGAATGATGAGCGTCATCGATGGCGTGCGCAGATCGATGATCGAGTCGAGGAACTTGCGCCCCTCGAGGACGATACCGCCCGACTCCTGCTCGCGTCCGGGAAGGAAGCCGGTGGTGTCTTCGAGAAAGATCATCGGGATGTTGTAGACGTTGCAGAACCGGATGAAGCGCGTGCCCTTGCGGGCGGCGTGGATGTCGATCTGGCCGGACGCCACGTAGGAGTTGTTCGCGACGAATCCGACGACGTGGCCGCCGATCCGGCCGAACGCGGTGACCAGGTTGCGTGCGCGGGCCTCCTGGAGCTCGAAGTACTCGCCGTGGTCGCAGATCTGCTGGAGGAACAGCGTGATGTCGAGCGGTGCGTTCATCCCCGCCGGGGAGTTGAACGTCTTGCGGAACAGGATGTCCTCCTCGACGGTGAACCGGTCGACCGGGTCGGAGGTCGCCTTGAACGGCGCCGTCGAAGCGTTGTTGTCCGGAAGGTAGCTCAGGAGGCGGATCGCGGTGCGCAGCGACCCGAGCTCGTCGTTCGTCGTGACGTCGCACACGCCGTTCATGCCGTGGACGCCGGGGCCGCCGAGATCGTCGGCGCTCACGTCCTCACCGAGGACGCTCTTGACGACGCCCGGGCCGGTGAGGCCGATGAAGGTGTCGTCGCACTGGATCATGAACGACCCCTGGCGGGGGAGGTAGGAGCCGCCGCCGGCGTTGTAACCGAACATCAGGCTGAGGCTCGGAACGACACCGCTGATCTTGCGGAGGGCCGTGAACGCCTCGCTGTATCCGTCGAGACCGCCGACGCCCGCCGGGACGAACGCTCCCGCCGAGTCGTTCATGCCGATCAGCGGAATGCCGCGCTCTCCGGCCATGTAGATCAGGCGCGCGAGCTTGTTGCCGTTCGTCGCGTCCATCGACCCCGCGCGAAGCGTGAAGTCGTGGCCGTAGACCGCGACGTCGCGACCGCCGATGTCGAGGATGCCGCAGACGAGAGACGCGCCGTCGAGGTTCGGTCCCCAGTTCTGCCAGAGCAGGTTGGGCTCTTTCTCGGTGAGCACGCGGATGCGCTCGAACACGGTCATGCGGCCCTTCGCGTGTTGGACCCGCACGCGGGCGAGGCCGCCGCCGTCCATCGGCTTGTCGAGAAGCTCCTGGCCGAGGGTCAGGGCGGCGTCGTACACCGAGCCTCCCGTCCGTTTGGGATCGCGCGGGGGGGGAGGCGCCGCGAAGGGGTTCTCCAGCGAATAGGTCGAGGCGTTGGCTTCCATGGTTCTCCGATCCGGTCGAGCCGTCCCTTTAGCAGAAGATCCGGTGAAGCCATCCGGGCGGATCGCGTCCCGTAACCATTCGGAAAAAAAGGGGAACCAGGCCGTTTTGCCTGTCGCCGCGACGGGTGCCAAGGTCGCCTCATGGAATCCTTCGAATTCATCCAGGTCGACGAGCCCGCGCCGGCGGTCCGGCGGATCACCCTGAATCGACCCGAGAAGCGCAACGCGATCAACAACCCGATGCGCGGAGAGCTGCTCCGCGCCCTCCAGGAGGCCGATCGGGATACCGCGGTCCGCACGACGATCCTCCGCGGAGCGGGCCCGTGCTTCTCGTCCGGCTACGACATCAAATCGGACCTGGGTGCCGACCAGCCGTACTTCACGGCCGACGTCGGGATGCAGTGGGCGCGTCACGTGGCGGAAGGGTGGATGTCGATCTGGGACCTCGCGAAGCCGGTGGTCGCGCAGATCCACGGGTACGCGATGGCGGGCGGGCTCGAGCTCGCGTGTGCCTGCGATCTGGCGTACGCCGCGAAGGACGCACGACTCGCTCATCCGGTTCTGCGCGTCGCCGGGGTGCCGGACTTCGCCTGGTTCCCGGTCGCGATGGCACCCCGGCACGCGATGGAGCTTCACATCGCCGGCCGAGAGTATACGGGAGAAGAGGCGGAGCGCGTGGGGCTCGTCAACCAAGCTTTCGATCCCGCGAGCCTCGAGGAACGCGTCCTGCAGGTCGCCCAACGGATCGCCGAGGCCCCGCCGGCCGTCGTGACGGTGAACAAGAGGCTCGTTCACACCGCGGTCGAGGCGCGCGGAGGCCGCAGCGTCATCCGCACCGCCGCGGATCTCCAGGCGGGCCCTCACATGCAGGCCCTCGGCGCGATCTCCGGTGCGGAGCTGAGCGACCGCGTGAAGAAGTCGTAGAGGGCTCGCGTTCGTGCACTCCGGCGATTCTGCTTCGGTGGGGGGGAGACGCGCGGCCGTGACGGCCTCGCACAGACCGCCCAGGATCCGGAAGGCCGCCCCGCGAAGGGCGGGCCTGGGGATCGCCGTGTCGTCGCTCGCGCTCGTGCTCGGGTGTTCGCCCGCGACCTCGTCCCGCGAACGCGACTGGGCCGAGATCCCGATCGCCGGCGTCGGATCGGAAGACAGCGCTTCCCTCACGGATCTGCTCGTCGACCCGGGCGCGTACCGCGGCAAGACGGTGCGGCTCGCCTTGCGGGTCGTCGGCTCGTACCGCGACGGCCGCGGCGTGTGGCTCCGCGTCGTCGAAGCCGGAGCGCCCGTCACCAGCTCCTCCGTCAAGCTGCTCATCCCGAAGGAGGAGGACGCGGAGGAGTTCCTCGAGACCGTGGGGCGCGACCTGGATCTCGTGGCGCGCATCGAACGACCGACCGCCACGATGGCCTACGAGAGCGCCTTCGAGATCACGCCGCTCGCCCACATGACCCGTTTCTCGGCGTCCTCCCGTGGCGGCGAGGACGCCGCCGAGCTTCGCGGCCGCGTCGGCGACCGGATCGGGAGCGGGATGGACGGTCCTTCGCCGTGATCGCGTCCGTACCGGCCGTCCGTGGATCTCACGGAACGAGTTCGTCGGGCGGGTCGGGCAGGCGGCCGAGGAAGGCGGCGAGATCGGACTCGAGGGGGGCGTCGATGACCAGGGATTCCCCGGTCGTCGGGTGCGCGAGCTTCAGTCGCCGCGCGTGGAGGAACATGCGGGGAAGGCCGTAGCGCTCTCGGAAGCTCTGGTTGAGTCGCCCCTTCCCGTAGCGGGTGTCGCCGACGACCTGGTGGGCGAGGTGGGCGAGGTGGCGTCGGATCTGGTGCCGACGACCCGTGTGCAGCCGGACCTCGAGCAGCGAGCATCCGCTCACCACGGCGACGCGTCGGAACTCGGTCCACGCGTCCTGGGCGCGCCCCGCGTCCGTGTGGAGGGGACGACGGCTCTCGAATCGCTCTTCGGTCACGCCCCGTGCGAGCACGAGGTACAGCTTCTCCGTCTCGGGCTCGTGCAGACGGGCCTGCGCGGCCGCGGCCGCGTCCGAGTCGAGGGCGAAGAGGACGACACCGGACGCCGCTCGGTCGAGCCGGTGGACCGGGTAGACGAACGCGCCGATCTGGTCACGTACGAGCTGGAGCAGCGCCGTCGAGTCCGTGGACGCCGGGCTTCGGTGCACGAGAAGTCCGCCCGGCTTGTCGACGGCGACGATGCGATCGTCGCGATGCAGGATCGGGATCAACTACCTCGACGTGACGAGCGCCCAGATCCCATCGCTCTCGCGCTGGGCGATGGTGCCGAGATCCCGAGCCCACTCTTCGCCACTGCCGAACTCGGCGCGCCACGCCCAGAGTCGTCGCGTGGAGAAGTGGAGGGTGTGCTCGTAGGTGAAGCCGATCGCGCCGTGGACCTGGTGCGCGATACGGGGGCCGAGCTCCGCCGCGTCGCCCGCGACGATCTTCGCGCAGGCGATCTCGAACGCGGGATCCCCCGTCGCTCCGATCGTCGACGGAGTCTCGCGCGACTCGCAGGCCGCTCGGCACGCCACCTCGGCGGCCATCGAGACCTCGGCGACCTGGCCCGCCAGACGCGCGAGGTCCTGCTGGATGACCTGGAAGCTCCCGATCGTCTTGCCGAACTGCGTGCGCTCGCCGGCGTACCCGACGGATTGATCGAGGATGCGTTCCAGAGCGCCGGCCATCTGTACCGACCGCAGCAGGGCGCCGTAGAGGCGCACGGTCTCGCGCGCGAGCGGCGGCTCGCCGGTGACCAGGGCGTCGGTCAGCACGACGTCGTCGCGCGGCTCGAGCGCGACGTTCTGTCCCTCGCGGACGTCGAGCTTCGCGGCATCGACGCACAGGACGCGGGCTTCGCCGTCCTTCGTCGCGATCCCCACCAGATGCGACGCGGATCGCCCCCACGGCACGCGGTCGGCCCGCTCGCCGACGCGACCGTCGACCGCCGTGGGCAGGAGCCCCAGGGGTCCCTCTGGGATCCCGAGTCCTGCGCGCTCGAGAAGCCACGTCGCGAGGATCGTCTCGACGATGGGTAGAGGAACCGAGTGTCGGCCCACGGCGCGCGCGATCTCGAACACGTCGAGCCAGTCTCCGTCCGCGCCGCCGTTCTCCGGACGGAGCAGCGCGCGCGTGAGCCCCGCGTCTTCGACGGATTGCCACAGCGGTGCGAGCCACTGGCCGGCCTCCGCTCGGGCGATGTCCTCCGGTGTGAGCGCGTCGCCGAACAGGCGCTCGACGGTCTCCGCGATCAGGCCGCGCGCGTCGCTCATCGCAGACCGAGCCCCCGGGCGATGATGCCGCGCAACACCTCGCGTGTCCCTCCGCGGAGCGAGAACGAAGGCGCGTTCTGCGTGAGATGGGCCAGGAGATTCTGGAGGTCCGAACCGTCGTCGTCGGTCCGCGGCTCGTCCGCCACGAGCCCTTGGACGATGCCGGGTAGATCCTGCTCGAACACGCCCCCCAGGTCCTTGGTGACGGAGGCTTCGAGCGCGGGGTTCTCGCCGCGCTCGAGAAGGCCGGCGAGGCTGAGGGTCATCTGCCGGAGAGTCGCCAGGTGGGCGACCTGCTTGCCGATCGCGATGCGGGCGCGTTCGCTCGGGGCCGGGCCGAGGTGACGCGCCAGACCCTCGAGGAGCGGCTGGCACGAGAGGTAGCGCTCCGGCCCGCTGCGCTCGTACGCGAGCTCGGCCATGACCTGGCCCCAGCCCGCGCCTTCCTCGCCGATGAGCGCGTCGGCATCGACCCGGGTGTCTTCGAACGTGACTTCGCAGAAGTGGTCGTTGCCGGCGAGATCGCGGATCGGTCGGATCGAGACGTCGTCGCGGTTCTGGAGGGGAATGAGAAACTGCGACAGGCCCTGGTGCTTCTTCTCGGCGACGCTCGTACGGATGAGGGCGATCATGTAGTGGGCGCCCGCGGCCCCGGACGTCCAGAGCTTCGTTCCGTTGATGCGCCAACCGCCGTCGTCCGGCTCCGCGCGGGTTCGGACCGACGCGAGATCGGATCCCGAGTCCGGCTCACTCATGCCGATGCAGAAGTACACCTCGCCGCGGCAGATCCCGGGAAGGATCTCGTGTCGTTGCTCCTCGGTGCCGTACTTCAGAAGAAGGGGGCCGCTCTGCCGATCCGCGATCCAGTGGGCCGCGACCGGGGCGCCTGCGGCCAACATCTCCTCGAGAACCACGTAGCGCTCGAAGCTGGTTCGTTCTCCGCCCCCATACCGCTCGGGCCACGTCATGCCGATCCAGCCGCGCTCGCCCACCTTGCGGCTGAAGTCGGGATCGCTCCCCATCCACGTGTACGCGCGCTTCCAGGCGGGGAAGTCCTTCAGCTCGTCGGCCAGGAAGCTGCGCACCTCCCCGCGGAGCTTCTCGGCCTCCGGCGGCAGCCGGTCGGGATCCAGACGAAATCGGGACACGACGCTTGCGATACTGCCGGGGATGGCTGGTTGCAACGCGAGTCTCGAGGCGCGACAACGCCCTCGGAGGTCGACATGAAGATCCACGTGACCATCGGCGGGCCCGCGTCCGGACGTGGCGATTGGGACGAGCAGGTCGAGTACGCCGTCGAGGCGGAGAAGCTCGGCGTCGATGCGGTCTGGTCGGCGGAAGCCTGGGGCATGGACGCCGTGACGACGATCGCGTTTCTGGCTGCGCGAACGACGCGCATCGGTCTGGGGACCGGCATCATGCAGATCAGCGCGCGCACGCCGGTGACGACGGCGATGACCGCGTTGTCGTTGGCCGCGATCTCGAAGGATCGGTTTCGTCTCGGGCTGGGTGCGAGCGGTCCGCAGGTCGTCGAGGGCCTCCATGGCCAGGCGTTCGCCGACCCGGTCGGTCGCATGCGAGAGACGATCGAAATCGTCCGTCGCGCGTTCGCCGGGGAGAAGATCGTGCACGAGGGAAAGCACTTCGTGCTGCCGCGGCCCGGAGGCGAGGGGAAGGCGCTTCGCCTTTCGCAGCCGGCGAACCCGGGCATTCCGATCCATCTCGCAACGCTCTCGCCCAAGGCTCTTCGACTCACCGGTGAGGTCGCCGACGGCTGGCTGGGGACGTCGTTCCTCCCGACGCAGGCCGACGCGCATCTCGCGCACATCGCCGAGGGAGCGGCGAGCGCCGGGCGCTCCCTGGACGACATCGAGATCGGCGTCTCCGCCGCCGTGGCGTTCACCGACGATCCGGTACGCACGGTCGCGGCGATGAAGCCGCAGCTCGCCTTCACCCTGGGGGCCATGGGGTCGCCGACCACGAACTTCTACAACGCGGCGTTCCGACGGGCGGGATTCGAGGACGCGGCGGTCGACGTGCAGCGGCTCTGGGTTCAGGGGAAGCGCGCCGAAGCCGTCGAGCGCGTGCCCGACGAGATGGTGCTCGCCGGCAACCTGATCGGGGACGATGCCGCCGTGCGCGACCGGCTCGCGGTCTACCGGGGCGCCGGCGTGAACAGCTTGCACGTCGCTCCCGCCGGCCGGCAGCTCGCCGAACGCCTGGAGTGTCTCGGGCGCTTGATGTCGGTCGTCCGCGGTTGAGAGGGGGCGCTCCACCCGGCGAATGCGTGGGGGTGATTCATTGACCGGGGTCGGCCGGGCATGGGCCAATGTCGGGGCATGCCCCCCTTTCTTCACGTCGATGGCGTCACGAAGGTCTACGGTCAGGACGCCGCGGCGACGCACGTTCTTCGGGGGATCCACCTGGAGGTGCCTCGCGCGCAGCTTCTCTCGATCATGGGTCCCAGCGGGTGCGGCAAGACGACTCTCATGAACCTGCTCGCCGGTCTGGACGCACCGACGACCGGCAGCGTGGCCATCGAGGGTCGACGGGTCGATCGGATGGACGAGGCGGAGCGGAGCGCTCTCCGCCTCTCGACGGTCGGACTGGTGTTCCAGAACTTCAACTTGCTTCCACGACTCACGGTCGAGAGAAACGTCACGTGGCGCCTCGAGCTCGTCGGTATGTCCGCTCGTGCGGCGCGCCGCGTCGCGGGCGAGCTCCTCGATCGCGTCGGGGTCCCCGCCGCCGCGTGGGGTCGTCCGCCGGTCAAGCTCTCCGGTGGCGAGCAGCAGCGCGTCGCGATCGCGCGGGCTCTCGCGACCGGGCCGTCGTTGCTCCTCGCAGACGAGCCCACGGGCAACCTGGACTCCAAGACGGGCGAGTCGATCCTGGCTCTCTTTCGGGACCTGAACCGAGAGCGTCAGATGACGATCGTCATGGTCACGCACGAGGCGCGCGCCGGTCGTGCGACGGATCGAGTCGTCGAGCTGCGCGATGGTCTCGTGCGGCGCGATTTCGTGCCATGCCGAGAGGATCCGAGCGAAATGGGATCTTCCCGCGTCCACGCGGCAGCCGGCTGAGCGGCCCCGGCCGTGCGGACCCGATGGGCATGGGAGCAGGTCCACCCGCGGTTGGCCGGGCTCTTCGTCGTCATCGTCGTCGTGGCGATCGCGGTGGGCCTCTCGGGGGGCGTCCTCCTGGCCAACCGGACCCTCCAGGAGTCCTTCGTCGCGTCGGCGAACGGTCTCTCGGGCGAGGCGCAGATCGTCATCTCGTCGACGACCAGCCACGGAGCGCTCGACGAGCGGCTTCCGTCGCGGGTCGCGTCGGTGCGCGGTGTGGACGCCGCCGCGCCGCTGGTCCTCGGGACGGGCTACCTGGAGGACCGCACCGTGCTGCGGATCATCGGCGTCGACATGCTCGACGAAGGCACGGTGCGCGTTCATCGAGGCGACGGGCGCCTCCGCCTCGACGACCCGTTGATCTTCCTCAATCAGCCGGACTCGATCCTGGTGCCGCGGGCGGCTCTCGATCGGTGGGGCATCGAGCGAGGACAGGGCATCGAGATCGAGTTGCCGATGGGCCGGAAGACGCTCGTGGCTCGCGAGGTGCTCGAGGACCGCGGCGTCGCCCACGCGTTCGCCGGGAATCTGGCCATCATGGACGTGTACGCGGCTCAGGACGTCCTGGGCGTCCGGGGCATCAGCCGCGTCGACGTCCGGGTCGAGGATGGAGTCGTGCCCGGAGACGTCGTCGAACGCCTTCGTGACGAGCTCGGCGCCGGGATCCGCGTCCAGCTCGCGGCCGACGCGACGAGCGCGGCGGTGGCGACGGTCCGGTCCTTTCAGCTGTTCTTCGACGTGATCACCCTCGTCGGCTTTCTTCTCGGGGCGGTGATCACGGCCAATCGTCTCGCCACGGTCTACGAGGAGCGCGAGCTCGAGATCGGAGTTCTTCGGTCCCAAGGAATGTCGCCTCGCGAGGTGCTTCGC
>JAUIFY010000250.1 GCA_030430245.1 bacterium
TCGGTCTCCACGCGTTCGATACCCCCGACGCGGCCGCCGACGCTCTCCGCGCGATCGCGGCGGCCCCGAGTGCGAACGCGCGCGCCGCCCGATCGATCGCCGAGGAGTTCTTCGACGCGGGATGCCTCCTCGCATCGATGCTCGAGGAGATCGATCTCAGTCGTCGGTGACGTGCTTGGGCCGCTCGTAGCCGGCGCGCTTCAAGAGGCCGCGCGCGATGACGAGGCGCTGGATCTCGTTCGTCCCCTCCCCGATGATCATGAGGGGGGCGTCGCGATAGTAGCGCTCGACGTTGAACTCCTGGCTGTAGCCGTAGCCGCCATGAATCCGCATGGCCTCGAGAGCGACCTCGTGGCAGATCTCGGAGGCGAAGAGCTTCGCCATCCCGGCTTCGATGTCGCTGCGCTCTCCGGAGTCCTTCTTCGCCGCGGCGTTGCGGACCAGGAGGCGCGCCGCCTCGATCTTCGTCGCCATGTCTGCGAGCTTGAGCTGGATCGCCTGGTGCTCGCAGATGGGCTTGCCGAACGTCTCCCGCTCCTGCGCGTAGCGAAGAGCGTCGTCGAAGGCGGCCTGGGCGCCGCCCACGGCGCGCGCGGCGATGTTCACGCGCCCCACCTCGAGGCCCGCCATGATGTACTTGAAGCCCATCCCCTCGTCGCCGAGGAGATTCTCCGCTGGCACGGGGAAGTCCTCGAAGGCGACCTCGGCCGACTCGACCCCCTTGTAGCCCAGCTTGGGGAGATCGCGGCTGATGGTGCAGCCGGCCGGGCCCTTCTCGGCGAGGAGGAGGCTCATGCCCTTGTGTCCGGGCACCGCCTTGGGATCGGTCTTCACGACGAGTCCGAACATGGTGCCGGTGCGCGCGTTCGTCGACCACATCTTGCTGCCGTTCACGACGTAGACGTCCCCCTCGCGCTTCGCGACGGTGCGGATCTGCTGGGCGTCGCTGCCGGCATGGGCCTCGGTGAGCCCCATGGCCGCTCGCTTCTCGCCGACGGCCATCGCGGGGAGGAATCGCTGCTTCTGCTCGTCGTTGCCGAAGCTGCGGATGACGTACGCGATCATGAGGTGGGTGTTCAGGATGCCCGAGAGACTCATCCAGCCCCGGCAGAGCTCCTCGACGATCCGTGCGTAGGTCGAGACGGTGAGACCGAGGCCGCCGAACTCCTCTGGAATGGTCGCCCCGAAGAGACCCATCTCCTTCATGCGGTCCACGAGCGCCTGGGGATACTCGTTGGCGTGCTCGAGTGCGTTCGCGACCGGAATGACCTCCTTGTCGACGAACGTTCGGACTCCTTCGATGACGTCGCTGTCGATTTGATCCGCTGCCACGATGCGCCTCCTTCGGGTTCCACGAGATTCAACACCCGTGAAATGGGCCCGCAACTTCGCATCGCTTCCTGCCTCGCGCGACTCGGAGTATACGGGACGAGGGAGGTGGCGTGTGGCGGAGGGGACGCGGCGGACGGGTGCGACGGCGAAGCGCAAGGTACGGCCGAGGCCGACGACCGATCAGATGTTGCAGCAGGAGCGTGTTCTCTGGGCGATGGGGCTCGAGCGGATCGCCGGTCTCGACGAGGTCGGGATCGGTCCTCTGGCGGGACCGGTCGTCGCGGCCGCGGTGGTGATGCCGCCCGGGGCGGCCATCGACGGCGTGCACGACTCGAAGACGCTCACCCGAAAGCGGCGCGAGGAGCTCGACGGGGAGATCCGCTCCGTCGCGCTGGGCATCGGGCTCGGGGTCGTCGGCGCCGACCAGGTCGACCGGTTGAACCCGTACCAGGCGGGCATCCGCGCGATGCAGCTGGCCGTACGATCGCTGCCGCGAGCGCCCGAGCATCTCCTGATCGACGCACGCAAGCTCCCGGGCATCGATACGCCCCAGACGCCGATCGTGAAGGGCGATCGCTACGTGCACGCGATCGCGGCGGCGTCCATCATCGCGAAGGTTCACCGCGATGCGATGATGCGGGAGGTCGACGAGCGGTTCCCGGGCTACGGCTTCGCGCGCCACGTCGGCTACGCGACCGCGGCCCACCTGGAGGCGCTTCGTCGGTTGGGGCCTTGCCCAGTGCACCGGCGCTCGTATGCTCCTGTGAAGGCCCTACTTGGGAACGGAGGCGAACCGCACGATACTGTACGAGGGAATTGAGGAGGTTCCGCGAGCGATGCCCGACATTACGATGCCCAAGCTCTCCGACACGATGGAGGAGGGCAAGATCCTCCGATGGCTCGTCAAGCCGGGCGAGTCCGTCCAGGCCGGCGACGTGCTCGTGGAGGTCGAGACCGACAAGGCCGACATGGAGATCGAGGCCGAGCACGGCGGGGTCCTGCGCGAGATCAAGCTCCAGGAGGGCGATTCGGGCGCGGTCGGCGCGGTGATCGCCGTCGTAGACGATGGGGACGATCGCGACGACGGGGGCAGAGCCGAGGCCGAGGCGTCGTCCGCGGAACCCGAGGCCGCGCCGGAGTCCCAAGCCGAGGCGGCGACCGGGGCCGAGCCGCAGGCCGAGACCGACTCGCAGGCAGCGGCCACGCCCGAGCCGGCCGTCCAGAAGGAGCCGGAGTCGCCTCCGGGCGACGAGGAGTCGAAGCCGTCGGCCGAGGCCGCCCCGGCGAAGGAGGCCGCCCCGGCGAAGGAGGCTGCGCCGGCCGAGGAGGCCGCCCCGGCGAAGGAGGCTGCGCCGGTCGAGGAGCCGGATCGCGAATCGACCGCGAAGTCCGCCGCCCCACCGTCCGGCGGCCGAGCGGTCGGGGGGACGAAGGTATCGCCCCTGGCCCGCACCCGCGCGGCGGAGCTGGGGATCGATCCGACGACGCTCGAGGGCACGGGCCCCGGCGGCCGGGTGACCCGCAAGGACGTCGAGGAGGCGCACGCCGCGGCCCGGGCGAACACGCCCGCGTCGGGCGCGCCGCGCGACGGCGCGCCGTCGCCGGGCGAGCCCGGGTCGGGAACGGTCACCGTGCGCCCGCCGCCTCGCGGGGCCGGGGGCGCGCCGCCGAAGGGCGCGGCCAAGAAGGGCTCGGGCGACGTGCAACGGGTGCCCCTCACGGGGATGCGCGCGACCATCGCCCGTCGCATGACCGAGAGCAAGCGCGAGGCGCCGCACTTCTACGTCACGACGGTCGCGTCCATGGACGAAGCGGTTCGGCTTCGCCGCGGCCTCAAGGCCAGCGGGGGAGTCGCGGCCGGCGTGACGTACAACCATCTGGTCTTGAAGGCCTGCGCCGATGCGCTGCGCGCCGTGCCGGAGATGAACGCGCGGTTCGCGGGCGACGCCATCGAGCTCCTGCCCGACGTGAACGTGGGCGTCGCGACGGCGGTCCCCGACGGGCTCATCGTGCCGGTGATCCATCATGCCGATCAGCTCACGATCTTCGACCTCGCGACCCGCGCGCGGGAGCTCGGCGAGAAGGCGAAGCAACGTAACTTCGCGGGGGACGATCTCTCCGGCGCGACGTTCAGCGTCTCGAACCTCGGCATGTACGACGTCGAGAGCTTCGTCGCGGTGATCAACCCGCCGCAGGCGGGCATTCTCGCCGTCGGCTCCGTCGGCGAGCGGCCGGTCGTGCGAGACGGGGTGCTCGAGGTCGGTCACACCGTGCATCTCACCCTCTCGTGCGACCATCGCGCGGTGGACGGCGCCCGGGCGGCGGAGTTCCTCGGCGAGGTTCGCGCGCGTCTCGAGAATCCGGTCGGTCTCCTCGTGCCCCGAGAGGACGCGTAGGTCCGAAGGCCATGGCCGACCGCTACGACATCGCCGTCCTCGGAGGCGGCCCCGGAGGGTACACCGCGGCCATTCGCGCGGCGCAGCTGGGGCTGCGGACCGCGCTCGTGGAGCGAGATCGGCTCGGCGGCGTCTGCGGCAACTGGGGGTGCATCCCGTCCAAGGCGATCATTCGCTCGGCCGAGGTGTACGACACCGCTTCCCGCGGAGAGAAGCTCGGCATCGTCCCGGGGTCACTCACGTTCGACTACGCGAAGGTCATCGAGAATAGTCGGGGCGCCGCCGACCGCGTCTCGCGGGGCGTGTCGAGTCTGATGAAGAAGAACGGCATCACGGTGCTCGCGGGCCACGGACGGCTCGACGGCGAGGGGCGGCTCGTCGTCGACGGTCACGGGCTGGTCGAGAGCGAACGGATCCTTCTCGCGGCGGGCTCGGGGGAACGCGTCCTGCCGGGGCTCGAGCCCGCGCCTCCGCAGGTGACGACCTCGCGCGAGCTCCTCGAGGAGGCGACTCTGCCCGGGAGTGTGATCATCGTCGGCGGCGGCGCGATCGGCGTCGAGTTCGGCTACGTGTTCTCGTGCTTCGGGGTCGACGTCACCATCGTCGAGCTCGAGGCGCAGCTCCTGCCCGGGATGGACGGAACCATCGCGAAGGAGCTCGAGCGCGTCTTCTCGCGGAGAAAGATCGACGTTCGGACGAGCACGGGCTACCGGAGTCTCACCCGCGACGCGGCCGGGGTCACGCTCACCGTCGAGAAGGACGGCCGATCCGAAGAGCTGCGCGCGGAGCGGTGCGTCGTGGCCGTGGGACGCCGGGCGCTGATCGACGAGATCGGTCTCGCCGAGGCCGGGGTCGAGACCGAGCGCGGGCTCGTCCGCGTCGACGATCGCTTCCAGACGAACCTCCCGCACGTGCTCGCGATCGGCGATCTCGTCGATTCGCCTCAGCTCGCGCACGTCGCTTCGGCGGAGGGCATCGCGGCGGTCGAGATCGCGGCATCGCGCCGACCGCCCGGTCGCCTCGATCCTCTCCGGATTCCGGGCTGTGTGTACTGTCATCCGGAGGTCGCCACCATCGGGCTCTCCGAGGAAGCGGCGCGCGAGAGAGGCTACGAGGTCCAGATCGGGACGTTTCCGTACCGCGCCCTCGGGCGCGCGGTCGCGAGCGACGAGCTCGAGGGCGTCGTGAAGATCGTCTCGGAGGGCCGCTACGGCGAAGTCCTCGGCTGTCACGTCCTCGGCGGCGCCGCGACCGACATCATCGCGGAGGCGGCGATGACGATGGGACTCGAGGGGACCATCTGGGATCTCGGCGGCACCGTCCACGCCCATCCGACCTTCGCGGAGGGCGTGATGGAGGCCGCGCTCGCGGCGGCGGGCGAAGGCGTGAACGCGTGAGCGACGGTTCGGAGCCCCGATGTCGCTGGCTCGGCCGGATCGGGTTCGACGACGCGTTCGCGCTGCAGGAGGAGATCGTGCGCGATCACGCCGTGCATGGAGATACGGTGCTCCTTCTCGAGCACGACCCCGTGTACACGACGGGCCGACTCGGCAAGGACGAGAATCTCCCGTCGGAGGGGGGCTTGCGGTCGTCCGTTCCGCTGCGCCGCATCGGCCGGGGCGGGGACGTCACGTACCATGGTCCGGGGCAGCTGGTCGGCTACGTCCTGGTCGACCTGCGGGCGCGGGGCGGGGACGTCCATCGATTCTTGCGATCCATCGAGGCCGGTGTCATCGCTCTACTCGCGGACCTCGGCGTCGCCGCATCGCGCGTCGAGGGTCGAACGGGAGCCTGGGTGCAGACGGGAAACGATCGGCAGGGCGCGCGCAAGATCGCATCGATCGGTATCGGCGTGCGTCGCGGAATCTCGATGCACGGCTTCGCGGTGAACGTGTCGGTCGACCTTGGCGCTTTCGACGCGATCGTGCCCTGCGACCTCGCCGGCGTCGAGATGACCTCGGTCGAGCGCGAGACGGGGCGCGAAGCCCCGCCTCTCGTCGACGTCGCCGAGAGGGCGGCTCGATGTGTGCGCACCGCGCTGCCTCCACGCGTGGCGACGGGGGCGCGGGCATGAGCGCGCCGCCGCAGCCCCGGAGGCGACACCCGGATTGGATCCGCGTACGGATGCCCTCGGGCGATGGGTATCGGCGCACGAAGAAGATCGTCGCGGAGTCGCGCGTCGCCACCGTCTGCGAGGAGGCGCACTGTCCGAACCTCGCCGAGTGTTGGGCGCACAGCACCGCGACCTTCATGCTGATGGGAGACACGTGCACCCGGAACTGCGGCTTCTGCGCCGTTTCGCACGGCCGCCCCGCGGCGCTCGATCCGATGGAGCCCGTGCGCCTCGCGACGGCGGTCGAGCGCCTGGGGCTGGAGCACGTGGTCATCACGTCGGTCGACCGCGACGATCTCGACGATTTCGGGGCGGATCACTTCGCGGCGACCGCACGTGCGCTGCGCAATCGGGTGCCTCGCTGCCGGATCGAGGTTCTGACGCCCGACTTCCAGGGCCGACGCGAGAGCGTCGTGACCGTCGCCTCCGCGCCGATCGAGATCTACAATCACAACCTCGAGACCGTCCCGCGTCTCTACAAGCGCGCCCGCGCCGGTGCGAAGTACGATCGCTCGCTGGACGTCCTGCGCTTCGCGCGCGAGACGCGCCGCGATCTCCTGACGAAGGCGGGGCTGATGCTCGGCCTGGGCGAAGAGGCGGACGAGGTGCGCACCGTCCTGATGGACCTGCGGTCGATCAGCTGCGACATCCTGACTCTCGGTCAGTACCTCCAGCCATCGCGCGACCACCTTCCCGTCGAGCGCTATCTCGATCCGAAGGAGTTCGAGGCGTGGGGCCGCGAGGCCCGTGAGATGGGCTTCCGTCACGTCGAGTCGGGGCCGCTCGTGCGCAGCTCGTACCATGCGTGGAGCCACGTCCCGGGCGAGTGACGCGACCTTCGGCCGCGGCGCCGGGAGTTTGCCGGCCCGGCGCGTTGCTTCCGTCCCTCACTTCCCGTAGAGAGACCAGCCGACTCTCGGTTCGGTGGACCGGGTCGGGGGAAGCCAAATGCTCAAGCTCTACGATTATCCGCAGTGTCCTTTCAGCCAGAAGACGCGCATCGTCCTGGCCGAGAAGCAGCTCGACTACGAGAAGATCCACGTCGATCTCCGCAAGCGCGAGCAGTTCGACCCGAGCTTCCTGTCGCTGAACCCGTTCCACAAGGTGCCGGTCCTCGTCGACGAAGAGGAGGGCGACGACCAGCGGACGGTCGTCTACGACTCCACGGTCATCGACGAGTTCCTCGAGGACGAGTACCCGGAGCCCGCGCTGATGCCTCCGCCGGAAGACGCCGCGGGGCGCGCGCGGATCCGCCAGCTGGAAGACTTTGCCGACATCGCGTTCGTTCTGCCCGCCGGGAATCTGCTGACGGAGCACGTGAAGCGCGAAGAGGAGCGCGACGTCGAGCGCCTCCGCCGTGCGAAGGACGAGGTCGATCGGGCCTTCCTTCTTCTGGAGCGCGAGCTCGCGGGCGGGAGGCAGTTCCTCGGGGGGGAGCAGTTCACCCTCGCCGACGCTGCGTTCGCGCCGCGTCTTCTGCTGCTCGTGAGTCGCGACGTCGAGCTTCCCGAGGGCGCACGCGCTCTCCGCGCCTACATCGACCGCCTGAAGAACCGCGAGAGCGTTCGCCGCCTCGACGGCATCTGATCGCGCCCGCACGGTCGGGCGCGCCCGGCGTGGGCCCGCGCGCGAAGCGTGACTGGCCCGAGTGGCCTTCGTCCGCCACAATGGCAGGGAGGAGGGTGAGGCGCGCCGCGCACGGGCCTTCCGACGCGACATGGATCAGGACGAGGAAGAGCGCCGCCGCCGGGCCGTCATCGAGTCGTACAAGGTGGTGTGCATCTGCAACAAGATCCGCCGCGGCGTGATCCAGAAGGCGATCGACGGCGGAGCGACCACGATCGACGACGTCCGTCGGCGCACCCGCGCCGCGACCGGGCCTTGCGGATCGAAGCGCTGTGGCCCCGTCATCCGTCGTATGCTTCGGGACTCCTGAGGAACCCCGCCGCGATGGATTTTCCCGACACGATCTCGATCTTCCCGCTGCCGAACGTCGTCCTGTTCCCGCAGGTGGATCTCCCGCTCCACATCTTCGAGCCACGCTATCGCGACCTCGTGCGCGACGCGCTGGAGGGAGACCGGATGATCGGGATGGTGCTGCTCAAGGCCGACTGGGGAAAGGACTACGAGGGGGCGCCCGCGATCTATCCCGTCGGCTGCGTCGGCACGATCGAGAAGTTCGAGCGGATGGAGGATGGCCGTTCGAACCTCGTCCTGCACGGGCAGCGCCGGTTCGAGGTCGTCGAGGAGATCGCGGGAAGATCCTACCGGCGGGCCCGCGTCCGCTGGGCGCCGATGCCGTCGACCGAGACGGACGAGAGCGTCCGGGCGCGTCTCCGGGCGTGCGTGATCGCCCTCCTGCAGCGTGCGGGCAAGACCGGTCCGGAGGAGATCTGGGACAGCCTGCCCAAGGAGTGGAGCAAGCTCGTCAACCTGCTGGCGTTCGGTCTGCCCCTGAAGGAGGTCGAGAAGATGGCGCTTCTCGAGTGTCGGGGGCCGGCCGCGCGCGCCGAGCGGATGATCGAGATCCTGGAGTTCCGGCTCGCCGAGCACGACAGCCGCCAGCGCGGCGGCGGCGGTGGCGAGTCCTGGCACTGAGGCGATGGGTACCATTACGGCAGTGCTCGTGGCGCTCTCGTTCGTGACGGGCTGCGTCACGTTGGTCGTCGGCTACCGGGTCGGCCATGGCGAGACCGAGCTGGTGACCCACCTGAGCTGGGCGATGGGAACTCTCTTTCTCCAGTTCGCGGCGACCTGCATCGCCGTGATGCACGCGCGGGCCGAGCGCCGGTACGTCCAGAGCCTCGAGCGCGCCCTGGCCGAGGTTGGCTCGGGCGTGGAATCGGGGGACTCGGCAGGAGGCGAGGGGGTCTGTTAGAACCGAGAGGACCAAGCCCCTCCCGGAGGTAGCCCATGAAGAAGACGTTCGACGACATCATGGCCGACGCCAAGCGCGTCGTGCCCGAGGTAACCGTGGACGACGTTCGGGCCCGGCTCGCCGGAAACGGCAAGGCCGTCACCCTGCTCGACGTTCGGGAGAAAGAGGAGTACCGCGAGGGCCACCTCCCGAACTCGATCTCGATTCCGCGGGGCTTCCTCGAGATGAAGATGGAGACCGAGGTCCCCGATCGCGATGCCGAGATCATCGCCTACTGTCAGGGCGGCACGCGCTCCCTCATGGCGGGTGTCGTCATGAAGGACATGGGCTATCGGAACGTCGTCTCGATGACGGGCGGCTTCAGCGCCTGGAAGCAATCGGGGAACGAGTGGGTCGCGGACCGGCAGTTCACGCCGGACCAGCTGCAGCGCTACAGTCGCCACTTCATCCTTCCCGAGGTCGGAGAGGCGGGGCAGGCGAAGCTCCTCGACGCCAAGGTGCTTCTGATCGGCGCGGGCGGCCTCGGCTCGCCGACGGCCTACTACCTCGCGGCAGCGGGCGTCGGCACGATCGGCATCGTGGACGACGACGTCGTGGATCGTTCGAATCTGCAGCGACAGATCCTGCATACCGACGAGCGCGTCGGCATGCCGAAGATCGAGTCCGCCGAGCTCACGTTGAAGGGCCTGAACCCCGACCTGAACGTCATCGGCTACCGGGAACGGGTCGACTCGTCGAACGTGATGCGGCTCTTCGAGGACTACGACATCATCGTCGACGGCTGCGACAACTTCCCGACGCGGTATCTGGTGAACGACGCGTGCGTGTTCATGGGGAAGCCGAACGTGCACGGGAGCATCTTCCAGTTCGAAGGTCAGACGACGGTTTTCGATCCGCGCCACGGTCCTTGCTACCGCTGCCTGTTCCCGGAGCCGCCGCCGCCCGGCGCCGCTCCGTCGTGTCAGGAGGCCGGCGTGCTCGGCGTGCTGCCGGGCCTGCTCGGATCGGTGCAGGCGGTCGAGACCCTGAAGCTGATCCTCGGCATCGGCA
>JAUIFY010000443.1 GCA_030430245.1 bacterium
GCCGTGGTCTCGAGGCGCCGGAACTTCGTCGCCGCACGCCGCAGGGCCACGGACGCGCCGGGCGCCATCGCGCGCTGGTAGGCTCGTTCGCCCACATCGCGACGGGCGTCGGGGGCATAGACGTCGGTCGCCTCCCCCGCGTGGACCGCCTGGCCGACGAGCCAGAAGTGATAGAAATCGACGGCCGACGACGCGCGCAGCGTCGTCAGGGTCGTGCCGAGACTCGCGAGAAGCCAGATCGTCGCGAGAACCAGGCCCGCGTCGAACCGCCTCGCTCCCTCCACCACTCATCGAGCGTGAAGGCCGTGGAGAGCCAAAGCAAATCTCTACTTCGAGGCGAGCTGCAGCTGATCCAAGGGGGGGAATCCGCGACCCGCGAACCGCTCGAGGATCTCGGCGCGCCATCGCCGCCGGGCATCACCCGCGTCGGTCGCGGTCAGGGACTCCATCTGGTCGTCCGTCAGGATGGCCCCGAGCATCACCGCGCCGACGAAGGAGAGCACGCCGAGGCGCCGGTCCACCGTCGCGCCGCCTTCCGACTCGAGGGTCTCCAGAAGGACCCGCCAGACGGGACCCAGGATCTCGCGGTTCGAGTACGAACGGGCATCGGCGTCGCCGCAAAGCTGCAGGTCGAGCCACATCTTGATCAAACGCGGATTTCGCTCACCGAAGTCGACGTAGTGCGCCAGGATGTCGACGAACGTGGCGCCGTCGTCGAGCAACTCGCGCGCCTCGGCGATGTACTCGTGGCTCAGCTTGCGGGTGCATTCCCGGTAGAGCGCTTCCTTCGACCCGAAGTAGTAGTTGATCGCGCTCACCGGGACCTTCGCCATGCGCGCGATGTCGCGCACGCCCACGGCGTCGAAGCCGTGCTCGGCGAAGAGATTCGTCGCGGCGTGTTCGATCCTCTCGGCGGACGGTTCGCGAACGTCTTCCATGATTTCCCCCGGCGGCTACGCAACCGATGTGCCACGGTGTGAGCGCTTCCGGGCGGCCGAAAACGCACCGACTCGGACGGACGCTCGTCCGCCGACCCCACCGTAGTCGCCCCTCATGTCGCCGGCCGGAATTACTGTCATATCTGGTCGACACCAGATTCGGGCAGCCGTGTCCAGACCGTTCGGCGGCCCAAAAGCTCAGCAGTTCCGCGGAGAACGAGCGTTCGATCGACGTTCCGTCACCACCGCTGCACGAATGAGTCCGACGGGCTCGCCGTTCCATTCGACTCCCCCGTTGACCGCGACGGCGCGAGCTGACACCCCGACTTTTTTCGTGTTTTCACTCTCGGAGGAGGGATCGAGCCATGAAGGCACTCGTGTTCGACGTGAAGGTCGATGAGATCGCGCAGCTCATCCAGGAGACGCAGGCGGACAAGGAGGCCTACCTCGGAGAGCACTCCCCCATCCGACTCGAGGAGATTCCCGACGCCGTCGTGCCCTTTCCCGATTGGGTCGTGCTCGAGACGAAGCTCTGCGGAATCTGCGGGAGCGACTACAAGCAGGTGTTCGTCGACTTCGAAGGCATCGACTCCCCACTCGCGACGTTCACGACGTTCCCCCAGGTGCTCGGGCACGAGGTGGTCGCGACGGTCGCCGAAACGGGGGCGGACGTGACGGGCCTCGAGGTCGGCCAGCGCGTGGCGCTGAACCCCTGGCTCTCTTGCGCGCCGCGCGGCATCGACCCCGTCTGTGCCGCCTGCAGCGAGGGGCAGTTCTCCCTCTGCGAGAACTTCAAGCGCGGACGGCTCGCACCCGGAATCCACACCGGCACGTGCCGGGACGCATCCGGGGGCTTCGCCCCGCGCCTCCCGGCGCACGAGCGCATGGC
>JAUIFY010000251.1 GCA_030430245.1 bacterium
GCCGAGGAGTACATCGGTGTCGAGGACCGCAGCGTGAAGGGTGATCTGCGGATCGTCAAAGCTGCCGACAAAGCGACGGCACAGCCGGGTGACATTGTCACCTTCACCATTCGCTACGAGAACGTGGGCGCGGCCGTCACGCAGGGAGTCGACGTCTCGGTGAGCGTGCGACCTCTCCTCTGGTCCCCGGGACTCGAGACCTCACCGCACGACGTCGAGCTGAGTCTCGCGTACGGGTTCCTCGACAGCGAGAATCGGGGAAACGTCGCCGGAGAGCGCGGGAACGACCTCCCGTACCGACCGCAGCATCGAGTCATTCCTTCGATGACATACGATCACGCCACGCTCGGCACGACGCTGCGTCTCTGGGCGACCTACGAGGATGGGTTCTACACCGACCTGGCGAACAGCCCCGACGGCCGCGTGGCGCCACACTGGTTCCTGAACCTGAAGCTCCAGCAGGAGATCGCCCCGGTGTGGACGATGCTCGCCGGCGCCGCTCCCGCGTGGCTCGGTTCGATGCGGTTCTTCGTCCAGGGCAACAACGTGCTGGACGAGGTCGTGGAAGCCGCGGCGATCGCGGCCGGTCGACGGCAATTCGCCGCACGCCGCTCGTGGCTCGGTGGAGTTCGGTACCAGTTCTGAGCCCGGGGGCGTCGCGCGCGAGCTTCAGAACCGCCAGCTGAGCTCCGCCCCGAACGTGCGCGGCAGCTGGTAGTAACGCGTCAGGGTACCGGCGGGCAGCAGATTGAATGCGAAGTCGAAGTACGCCTCGTCCGCGAGATTCTTGCCCCAGAGCGCGACCTGCGCCCGGTCGTGCGCGAAGTCGTACGAAACGCGCGCGTGCAGGAGATCGTACGCGGGCTGAGTCCCGAGCGGCACCTCGGGTGCCACGTACATCACCTCGCTCTGGTGGTACCACTCGAACCGCGGGGTGAGCCATCCCTGGATCCACGCCGGGCCGTCGAACGCCACCGGGAACGAGTACTGCACGGCCACGTGCGACTGGATGTCGGGCACGTAGGGGAGCTTCTCTCCCGCGCGGTCCACGGGGAAACCGGTCGAAGCCGAGATCGATTCGAACGACGCGTACCGTCCATGGAGGAGGGACATCGAAGCCTCGATGCGCAGCCCCTCGATGGGAAGTGCCATCGCCTCGAGCTCGAATCCGCGAATCCGCGAATCGGCGGCGTTGAGAACGACCGTGCGCGGATCGAAGGCGTTCGTGCTCGCGACGATCGTCTGCACCTGCATGTCGTCGTAGAGGGATTGATAGAGAGCGAGATTGAGGAGAAGCCGCTCGTCGGCCGCGGTGGTCTTGAAGCCCAGCTCGAACGAGTCCAGGTACTCCGGACGAACCGGCGAGATCTCTTCGGGCGGCGTGGGAGAGATGATCGCGTCGAACCCACCGCCGCGGAATCCGCGCGCGTAGCCGAAGTACGCCATGACGTGATCGACGAAGGTACCCGGCAGGAGGTCGGTGGGGACGGTCGCGGCCACGGTCGCGGTCGGCGTCCACGCGCCATTGGTCGCGTCGGCCGACTCGGCGAACCTTGGGTCGGGGTTCTCGAACGGCGTGGTCCACCACACGTCCACCTCCCGTTCCTCCTCCGTGTAGCGGATGCCCGCGGTCAGGCTCAGCCAATCCGTCGCGTCCCAGGTCGTCTGGCCGAACAGCGCCCACGTCCAGTTGTCGATCGAGATGCGGTTCCGAGCGCGGATGTTCACCGCCTGCGGCAACGCCCAGAGGTCCGCCTCGATCCCTCCGTCCTCCCACTGGAAGAACGCACCGGCGACGAAGGGCAGCCGGCCGTCGAGCGCCGAGCCCGAGACCTGGAACTCCTGGCTGACCTGCCTCTGGTCGCGCGGGCCCCCGTTCCCGGGTGTGCCACCGACCTCCGCGTGCCGAGCGAGAAAGAAGCGCGTCATGTCGATGTCGAAGCGCGCACGAAACTGCTGCTCGTGCCACGCCGTGAGTGATCGCACGGACAGCCGGTCGACCGGGCCCGAGACGTCGGCATCCCAGCGCGCGTCGAGCCACGTCCCCCAGCTCTCGGAATCCAGGAGCGAAGCCACGTTCGATTCGACCTCGAAGGGCCGTGAGGCGCGACAGGCGTCGAAGAAGGTCTCTCCCGTCTCGGGATCGGGTGGGACGAGCGAGCCGAAGGCTCCCTCGGTGCGGACGACGCACTCGCCACCGCGCTGGCGTGCGTGGTTCTTCGCCCAACTACCGGAGAGATCGAAGGTCAGGCTCTCCGTCGGGACGAAGCGAACCGTGCCCAGAAATGCCATCGAGCCGAGGTTCGAAAGAGTCTCGTCGCGAAATCGATTCTCGACGTAGCCCTCCCGATTGGACGAGCCGAAGGCGGCGCGCACGAAGAGCTTCTCACGAAGCGCGCCCGGGCCGACCGGCGCGTTCAGCATGACGCGCGTGTCGACGCTGCCGAAGTTCCCCGGGCGAACCAGAACGAAGCCCTCGAAGTCGTCCGTGGGCTTCGCCGACGTGACGTTGATCGCCCCGCCGACGGTGTTCTTGCCGAACAGCGTTCCCTGCGGACCGCGCAGCACCTCGATCTGCTCGACGTCGACGACGTCGAGCAGTCGGCCGGCGGCGCGCGGCAGATAGACGCCGTCGAGGTAGACGCCGACGCCCGGATCGAACGAGAATCCCGGCAGCATCCCGGGCGGCGTGCCGACCCCGCGCAGGAAAAACTGAGACCGGCCGGCCTGGTCCTGAGCGACGTTCAGGCTCGGGACGAGCTGGCGGATGTCCGTCAGATGGGTCACGCCCGCCGTGCGAAGCGTGGACTCGGGGAGCGCGGAGACCGCAACCGGGGTCTGCTCGAGCCACTCGGACCGACGACGCGCCGAGACGACGAGCTCCTCCACCGCGAACCGTTCTGGCCGGTTCGTCGGCGAACCGGACTCCGCGACCGCGGGAGGCGCCGCCGCAAGCGTCACGGCCAGAGCGATCGCAACGCATGCTCTCTTCTCAGGCACTCCTCACCGCGAGCATCATCAGGAAGTAGATCGTCGAGATCACGGCGAGGCCGACGCGCGGGACGATCTTGAGCTTCGTATGGACGTCCTCGACGGCGTCGTCCGAGACGTCCGGTCGACCGATCCCCACGCGCCGCGCCAGGCGGTCTTCCATGAAGAAGTGGAACGAGATCAGGATCCCGCCGAGCGTCGCGCCGGCGAGGATGCAGAGCCCCCAACGTCCGTCCGTCAGCACCCGGAAATCCCCGCCGGTGTAGCGATAGATGAGCACCGCTCCGGTGGCCGCGACCGTGCCCGCGAGCACCGATGCGAGACGGAAGACACGCGGGAAGACCGTGGAGAGGAACTCGCGCCTGGCGGGCCCGGCGTATCGGGACAAGGTAGGGACGAGGACCACGTTGATCACGAGCACCTCCCCGAACCAGGCGGACGCCGCGAGGACATGAATCCAACGAACGAATACGAGCCAATCCATCGGTAGGGCCCTTTCTCTCCGTGCCGGCGGGCCTCGAACGAATGCCGGGCCCTGCGCGCTCTTTATTGATAATGAATTTCAGTTTCAAACGTGTAGTTGGATGAGGAGCCGACGCATATGACGACCCAGTCGAGATGGCCAGGAGGCCGCGCCCTGTGGATCACGGGGCTTCTCGCCGCGACCCTCTCGGGGTGCGCGGCGTCGCGCCCGGAGTCGAGCGCGCCGCGCTACGTGTTCGCGTGGCCCTTCCTCGAAACCTCGGACATGGCCCCCCGCGGCGGGACGACGACGGGGGAAGAGGTCCGGATCGCGACCGGCCCGTCCCGGGCGTGGAAGACGCTCCAGCAGCCGGGGCTCTCGCAGCTCGAGCGCGACCGCGCGGCGATCCTGGCCATGGCCGGCGACTACCGCGCCTCGTTCGACTTCCTCGAGACCGTCGTCTTCGAGCCGCCCCACGAGCCGGCAGTGCCCTATCGATCCTGGGGAACCGAGCGCGTCTACGTCGTCGAGGACCGGGGCGACGAGATCTCGCTCCAGCACGTCCTCGAGATGGTGTTCATCGACGAGGACGGAAACCGGCAGGGGCCGGTCGTCCAGAAGCACTGGAGGCAAGACTGGGTGTACGAGCCCGAGAGCGTACACGAGTACGTCGGCCGGCGTCGTTGGAAGCGACGGCCGGTCGGCACGCAGGAGCGACGTGGCGCGTGGAGCCAGTCGGTGTACCAGGTCGACGACACGCCTCGGTACGCGTCGGTCGGCAGGTGGGAGCACGACGCGAGCGCGTCGGTCTGGACGGGAAGCGAGACCGGACGTCCCCTCCCCCGCCGCGAGAGCAGCGTCCGCGACGACTACGATCTCCTCGTCGCCGTGAACCGACACACGATCCTGCCGAACGGCTGGACGCACGAGGAGGACAACCTGAAGACCGTGCTCGGCCCATCGCGCGGCGAGCCGAGCACCGCGAAGGCCCGCGAGATCGGACTGAACCGCTACGAACGTCTCGTGGACTTCGACTTCGATGCGGCCGACGCGTACTGGGAAGCGACCGGTCCGCTGTGGGCGGAGGTGCGCCTCCAGTGGCGAGAGAAGCTCGCGGCATCACCGGAGCTGGGCGTCGCCACCTCGTGCGACGGCACACCCGTCTTCGTGTCGCTCTTCACCTACGGTCGGAAGTTCCAGGAGGGATCTCCGCCGCCGCCGGCGGAGATGCGGGACTACGTGGCGACGCTGATCGACTGCATCACCACGTAGCGCGGGCACCGAGGGGTCACGCGCGCAGGCGGAACGACGTTCCGGCGATCGTCACCCGGTCGCCGTCCACGGCGAGCCCCCGCTCCCGGGCGATCGAAAGCGCGCGGTCTCGTCCGGGGGCATCGAGCTCGATGCCCTGGAATCCCTCGCGATCCGACGCCGGCAGGAAGCGGATGCGCGTGTCGCCGTCGAGAGCCCAATCGGCGCCCTCGCCGGTCTCTTCGACCTCGCGACCGAAGAGCGCGGACCAGCGCGCGGCGAGCTTCGCCGGCGCGTCGGTGCAGATCTCGGCGACGCGCATGCCCCGCACGACGTCGGTCGAGACACAGTCGCGCCAGGTCGGCCCGGCCCAGCGCCAGTCGTCCGGGTTCTTGGACTCGTCGAGCGACACGATCGCACCGCCCACGTCGCGGGGATGCAAATGCACGGTCGCGATGTCGTCGAGCGCGAGCTCCCACACGACCCGCGCACCACCGGCCTCGGCCCGCGCACGTGCCCTGGCAAGATCGTCCGTCTGCAGGATCACCATGTAGCCGCCGTCGCCTCCCTGCCGATCGAGGAGTCGGCCCGCCGAGGTGTTCTCCTCGTTCGGAGAGACGACCTCGAGCAGCTGGTGGCCGATCGGCATCAGCGCGTTCACGAGGCCGAAGGTCGCGACCCCCGGATCGCGGAAGCAGACCGATACGCCGAGGACGGCGCAGAGATCCTCGACGACGGGTTCGAGGTCGCGCGCGACGAGGGCCAGCTGGCGGATCCGCAACATGGTGGCACTGTCGTACGGCACGCGACGGGGTGCAACGCCGAACGGCCGCCGCGGCGCGTGCGCCCCGACGAGCACGCGACGTTGGCCGCGGTCAGGAGACGACGGTCTTGCGGAGGGCGGCGATGCCGCCCTCGTACACGCCCTGGAACAGCTTGGCGCAGTCCTCTTCGGACGCCCCCTTCGGATCGAAGGTGCCCTGCCACGTCACCTTCGAGCGTCCGCCGCCGGCATCGTGGATCGTCATGGACGCGAGGTAGTTCTCGACCGGCACGGGGCCGGCCACGATCGAGTAGGAGAAGCTCCGCCCCTGGTCGTCGGTATGCTCGAGGCGCTCCTGGATCTCGATGCTGCCCATCCGGAGCGTGCGGATCGAGCCGACGCCCGCGCCTTCGACCTCGCAGCTGTCGATGGCCTCGTTCCAGTTCTTGACGCCGCCGAAGTCGCGGACGACCTCCCAGATCTTCTCCGGAGCGGCGTCGATCTCCTCTTCGACGCGAACTTCACCCATGTGCATCTCCTCTCCTTCGTGTGGCCTACTCCCCTCCGCTCAGCGAGGCAACGCGAGCCATCATTAGCTCGGCTAATCCTAAAAATAGCAGCGCCCGGGCCCGAGAACGGCGCCGGCGTCCGCGTCGACCACGCGGCCGCGCTCGCGTATCGTCGGCGGCGATGCGGAACCTCGCGACGGTGTCGTTCGCTCCGGTCGGACTCGTCGGCGCTCCCCTCCGACCGGGAGCGCCGTCATGACCGCGGCCGTGGATCTCTCGGACCCCGCGACGTTCGAGGCCGGCGTCCCCCACGAGTACTTCCGGAGGCTCCGTGAGACGGATCCGGTCCACTGGCAACCCGAGTGCAAGCTTCCCGGCGTGAAGCAGGGCCCCGGCTACTGGGCGCTGACCCGATACGAGGACGTCGCCTTCGTTTCGAAGCACCCGGAGCTCTTCTCCTCGGAGGTCGGCACGTGCGTGCTGAGCGACCTCGCGCCACGCGACGCCGAGAACATGCGCCAGCAGCTGATCAACATGGATCCCCCCCTGCACACGCAGCTGCGCAAGGTGATGAGCCCGCACTTCAAGCCGAGGACGGTGCAGACGACGGAGGACCACACGCGCCGCATCGTCTCCGAAACGCTGGACTCGCTCGACGGGCGCGACGCCTGCGACTTCGTCGAAGGCGTGTCGGCGCCGATCTCCCTGCGCGGCCTGACCCGTTTCCTCGGCGTACCGGACAAGCACTCGAAGCGGTTCTACACGTGGACGAACAAGCTCATCGGCTCGTCCGATCCGGGCGTGAGCAATCAGTTCCGTGGCCGACTCGCGATGCTCGAGATCCTGATCTACGGGGCGTTGCTCGCCCGCAAGCGCCGGAGACGTCCCACCGACGACATCTACTCCAGCATCGTCAACGGGCGAATCGAGGGAGCTCCGATCGACCGACTGAAGATCGGCATGAACTTCTCCCTCCTCATCATCGCCGGCAACGAAACGACGCGAAACGCGCTGAGCGGCGGCGTACAGACGCTCTCGGACCACCCCGACCAGCGGGAGCTCCTGCTGCGTGATCCCTCCCTGCTTCCCGGCGCCATCGACGAGATGCTCCGTTTCGCCACGCCCGTCATGCAGTTCCGGCGCACCGCGACGCAGGATCTCGAGATCCGTGGACGACCGATCCGAAAAGGCGACAAGATCGTCGTCTACTACGGCGCCGCGAACCGCGATCCCGACGTATTCCCGGACCCGGACCGATTCGACATCACGCGCACGTCCGAGCCCCATCTAGCGTTCGGGACCGGGACGCACTTCTGCGCGGGAAGCCACATGGCGCGACTCGAGATGCGAGTCGCGTTCGAAGAGCTCCTCTCGCGCTTTCCTGGCCTCCGCGTGACGGGGCCGGTCCAGAGGCTTCGCTCGAACTTCATCAACGGCATCAAACGGATGCCGGTGAAGCTCTCCTGAAGAGAAGCGCCGAGAGGCAGCTCAAACGGCGATCTGCCGATCCTTCGTACCCCGTCCGAGCGTCCGTACCAGCTTCACGGCATCCGGCACCGTCATGTCGAGCTTCGTCACGCGATCCGGTTCGACGTAGACGACGTTGCCCGACCACGGGTTCGGCGCACCGGGCAAGAAGACGACCGCGTTCCCGCGGGCGGTGCGGTCGACCTCGAACGCGACCATCGCGTGATCGTCGAACCGCACCAGGATCGGAACGAACGATCGCGCCATCTCGTCCGTCTCGGCGAGGCTGTCGGTGAAGCCCTTTACGAAGGTGTAGCCCGGCACCGCCGCCAGGAGACCCGTCTCCACCGTCTCGGTCATCCGCTGGCCCAGCCGGTTCACGGCGAACAGGCCCGCCAGGAAGCATACGACGATGATCGCGACGACGGCGAGGAAGTTCGCGAGCAAGACCCCGAGCATCGAGTCCACCGGGATCATGTCGTCGAACGGCCGCGCGGCCGTGCGCATCACGCCGACGACCCGGCCGACGACGACGAGAACCACGGCGAGCGGAACGAGGAACAGCAGACCGCCGACGACGGTCGTCTTGAACAGCTGAAACGCGCCTCTCATGCCCCTCTCCTACAAGGGTTCGGGGACCCGACTCCAGCCCCGGTGCGCGTCGGCCGGTTCCTCCTCGGGAGGGGGACGTTCGTTACGTTCTCGGGTTTGTTACCTCTCTCGACGCGATGCAACAAGACACGCAACAGACGGGAATGCCTGCCGAGCGTCCCCAGGAGAGAGACATGACCGACGAGGAGAAGAAGGACCGCACCAACCTGAAGAAGGTCGGGAGGATCCATGGCGTCGCGCTCCTGGCGGCGCTGACGCTCTGGGGCGCTGCCGACACCTGGGCGGCCGTGAGCGGATGGGGGCTCGCCGCCTTCGTCGCGATCGCGAACGCGGCCCTCGCCGCCACGGTCGTAGCCGGCATCCTGCACGAGTGGGGGCACTACGCGGGGGCACGGCTGGCGGGCTCGACGGCGCACGCTCTCGAGAAGCCGGTCAACTACTTCTTCATGTTCAACTTCCCGTTCGACCAGAACGACACGAGACAGTTCCTGTGGATGAGCTGGGGCGGCATCCTCACGCCCTGGCTGCTCGTCCTGCTCACGCTGATCCTGATTCCGATCGACAACGCGAGTCGTGCGATGCTGCTCGCGGTGTTCGTCATGCGCGCGGTCCAGGTCGCGCTCTTCGAGGTGCCGGTCGCGACGAGGGCCCGGAACAGCCGGGCGCCGCAGAAGGAGCTCGAGCGACAGCTGGTCGCCGGCTTCCAGCAGAGCCGCATCGTCGGCGCGGCGGCGGGCGTCCTCGCCTTTCTCGTCGCGTGAGGCCGCTCCGTGCCTGAGCGCAAGCCCGGCGAGTACGGATTCGAGGATACCTCGCTGCGTGCGATGGGCGGCGAGGAGGGCGTTCGGCGGCTCGTCGACCTCTTCTACGACGCGATGGAGACGCGCCCCGACGCGAAGAAGATCCTCGAGATGCACGGCGACGACCTGAGGCTCGCCCGCCAGAAGCTCGCGGCCTTCCTCACAGGGTGGCTCGGCGGGCCGAAGCGCTACCGCGAGCGCTGGGGACGGATCCAGATCCCGGTCGCGCACCGCCACCTCGACATCGGCACGTCCGAACGCGATGCATGGCTCGCGTGCATGCAGGTCGCGATCGACGCGATGCCCGTCGCGGACGACTTCCGCGTTTACTTCATGCACGAGATCGCCGTACCCGCGAATCGCGTCCTGGCGATGGCGGAGCACACGCGGGCGTCTCGCTCCTGAGGAACGCGCCCCGCACCCGACCACGGCGTGGACGGGGTGACGAGAGCGACCCGACGCCGTCTCGCTCGGACCTCAGCCCCGGGTCGGGGCTACGGCGCGACCTCGCACGGATACGGCTCGGTGCCCGGTATCGCCTCGACGAAATCGGCCTCTTCCGCCCGATCCTGCACGGTGTCGGGCTCGGTCACGGCGCGCCAGAACCAGTCGGACATCACCTCGCCGTCGACCTCCCCGAGCCAGAGCTCCTCGCGAAGCGAGACCACGTGCACGCTCTCGTCCGACACGCTCGTGAAGTAGTACTGGATCCCGGGCAGGTCCCTCGTATCGCAGTACGACTGCCGGAGCGTGTTCAGCCAGAAGGCCTCGTCGTCGAAGAACGCGTCGCCCTGCTGCGTGTTGTCCTTCGGGTTGCTCAGGATCAGCATCTGCTGCTCGGGGACCTGCTTCAAGCGCGGCGAGATGGCCTCGTAGAGC
>JAUIFY010000252.1 GCA_030430245.1 bacterium
ATCTTGCTGAGCGTCTTCATCGGTTCTTCCTCCGAGGGTTCGTTGTCGGTTGGTCTTGCTCCCGTCGTGCGGGACTCGGAGGACGTCCATTGCAGGGACGGTGCCAACGTCGGGATCCCGGCTCGGCCTGGAGTTCTTCCCGTTCTTTCGTCGCCTTCCCGAGACGGGGGCCGCGCCGTGCGGCCCGGTGCTACCCGCGGTTGGCGGAGCCCCGCAAAGCACCCGGCGTCGCCGCCAAGCGGTCGAGGCGGCGTGAGGACGGCGGTACGACGCTCGTCGGGAGCCTTCCCCGGGCGTGTCGCGCCGTGGCTGGCGCCTGACCACCCGTTCTGTGGCGCGCGATCCGCGTGCTGGGCTATCCTTCCGCGGCGCATGAACGTCGCCGGGCTCGTCGAGAAGTTCTACTACCCCACCATTCTGGGAAGCGCGCTCCTCCTCGGAGTCGTCCTCATCGAGAGCGGCTTCGACTCGAGCCTCGTGCTGCCGGCGACCGGCCTGCTGTTCGCGGTCACCTGTTTTCTCATGGAGAAGCGCTTCGGCGAGACCGAGCGGTGGACCCTCGATCCGGTGGAGGCGCGCACCGACGTCCTCCACGCCCTGATCAGCAATACGATCCCGACCGCGATCTTCCGCGGCGTGGCCTTCGCCTCGATCGTGGCGGCGTCGGCATGGATCACCGAACGGATCGGATTCTCCCTGTGGCCCCACCGGCTACCGTTGATCGGCCAGATGATCTTCGCTCTCCTGGTGGTCGAGCTCGTCTCCTACGGGATCCACCGGGCGCTCCACCGCAGCGCGCTCTGGCCCCTCCACGCGGTGCACCACTGCTCGCCGCGCATGTACTTCCTGCTCTCGGTCCGCAAGCACCCGCTTCAGGCGTTCCTCACGTACGGCGGACGACTGTCCGCGCTGTGGCTGCTCGGAATCCCGGAGGACGCGATGACTCTGCTGCTCGTCTTCACGGGCGCGAACTCCTACGTCCAACACTCGAACGTGAAGATGGACACGCAAGCGTTCTCGTGGATCTTCGCGACGCCGGACCTCCACCGCCTCCACCACTCGAAGCGCACCTCCGAGATCGACTCGAACTTCGGCGACGTTCTCATCCTGTACGACGTCCTCTTCGGCACGCGACTGCCGCCGAAGGACGGAGACGTGATCCACGACGTGATCGGCCTACCCGAGATCGAGGTCCCTCAAACCTACACGAGCCACCTGAGACTGCCCTTCGAGTGGCATCGGCTGCACGAGAGCACGTCCGACCGCGCATGAAACGGATTCTCTTCGGTGCACTCCTCGTGGCACTCGTGGCGTGCACCGAGCCGAGGGAGCCCCCCGCGGATGCCGACGGGGCGACGCGGCCCAACATCCTCCTCTACCTCGTCGATACGCTCCGCGCCGACCGGGTCGGCGCCTATGGATACCCGAAGCCCACCTCCCCCACGCTCGACCGTCTAGCGGCGGAGGGCGTGGTCTTCGAGCAGGCGTACGCGCCCGGACCGTGGACGCTCCCGTCGGTCGTGTCGATCATGCTCTCTCAACCGAGCTGTCGACACGGCGTCGAGATCGATGGGGTGAAGATCTCCCCGGAATCGACGCCGCTCGCCGAGATCCTCGCCGACGCCGGGTATCGGACCGCGAGCTTGATCGCCAACGCCTATGCCGGACGGCCCGCCGGGCTCGAGCGCGGATTCGAGGTCTACGCGGGCCCCGTCGACGACCCTGCGCGACACGTCGCATCGTTCCTCGAGAAAACGGACGAAGCGAAGCCCTTCTTCCTCTACGTACACGACGTCCGCCCCCACGATCCGTTCGACGCCGGCGACGAAGCGATGGCGCTCTTCGGCGACGTCGATCACCGGGCGCTGAAGCGACTCCGCAACCGGTCGCTGCGCTATCGCCGCCTGACGCGAGTCGACCACGCCGCAGGCGATCCGCCGGGCACGACGGACAATACGACCGAGCAGCGTCAGGCTCTCGCCCGCCTCGACGAGATGGCCGCTCGGTATCGCCAGGCGTACGACGCTCGCGTACGCGAGGCCGACGGCGAGCTCGCCGCCACGCTCGACGTCCTCCACGACCGCGGCGTCCTCGACGAAACGGTCGTCGTGGTCCTGTCGGACCACGGAGAGGAGTTCGGTGAGCATCAAGGATGGCTGCACGACCAGTCCGTCTACGACGAGGTCGTGCGTGCTCCGTTGATCGTACGCCTGCCTGGATCCGAGCACGCCGGTGCGCGCGTCGACGCGCCCGTCAGCCTCCTCGACGTCGCCCCCACCCTCGCCGACCTCGCCGGCGTACCCACGCCCGACGGCGCCTTCGAAGGGACCAGCCTGGTGCCGCGGATCGAGGGCCGCGCCGTCGGCGGCGAGCCCCTCGTCGCGACGATCCGCCTGAACCGGAAGAAGTACTTCCGGCCCTGGAAGGAGAGCCGCGGCGATCACAATCTCGTCGTGCGCGACGGCCGGTGGAAGGCGATCTGGAACGTCGAGCCCGACACGATCGAGCTCTACGACCTGGCGGCGGATCCCGGAGAGTCGCGCGACCTGCACGCGGCCCATCCGGACGTCGCGGGCCGCCTCCGCGCGCGGGCGCGCGACTACCTCGAACGGTGCTCCGCCCGTCGCTCGAAGACCGGCCCTCCGGAGAAGATCTCGAAAGAGGCGCTCGAGCGCCTGCGCGCGCTGGGCTACGTGGACTGACGCCCCTCGAGACGGGAGCGGGCCGGCGGAACCGGGACCGAGCGCCGACCTCCGAGAGTTGACAGACCGGCCGCCGGATACCGAAATGCATGGATGCCGGCTGCTCCAGAACAGAGCTCCTCCGTCGTTCGCGTCCGCACCGAGAACGGGGTGATGACCGTCACCCTCGCGGACACCGAGAATCGCAACGCTCTGGGGGCGCGCTTGGTCCAGGGCGTCTACGACGCGCTCGCCACCGCGAACGACGATCCCACGGTTCGCGTCGTCGTTCTGACGAACGAAGGTTCGACGTTCTGCGCGGGCGCGAACTTGAAGGAGCGCCAACGTCCGCATGGCGACCGGGACGAGGGTGCGAGCTTCGTGGACCTCCTCCACGCGGTCCAGCGCTCCCCAACGCCGGTCGTGGGACGGATCGCGGGACACGTCGTGGGCGGCGGGAACGGCCTCGCGGCCGCACTCGACATCGCGATCGCCGCCGACGACGTGAAGTTCGGCTTCACCGAGGTGCGGCTCGGCGTCGCGCCGGCGATCATCTCCGTGGTGTGCCTGCCGAAGATGCGCCGCGGCGAGGCCATGGAGGCGTTTCTGCGGGGCAACCGCTTTCCGGCGCCCAAGGCCGCCGAGCTCGGACTGATCAGCCGCGCCGTCCCCGCCGACGAGCTGGACGACGCCGTCGCACGGGTCGTGGCCGACTTGAAGAAGGGAGGACCGGCTGCACTCGGCGTCGCGAAGCGACTCGTCTACGAGGTCCCGACGAAGAGCCAGCCCGACGCGTTCGACTGGACCGCCGGGCTCTCGGCCGAGCTGTTCGCCGGAGACGAAGCGGCGGAAGGAATGGCGGCCTTCCTGCAGAAGCGGCGCCCGTCCTGGGTCGACGACGACTGACCAGCGGACACGGGAAACGACGCGATGCTACGAGTTTGCCAGGACCTGCGAGACGAAGCGGACGAGCTGGACGCGTTCCTCGCCACCCTGAGCGACGACGACTGGGCCCGCCCCACGCCATTCAAGAGCTGGACGCCCTGGGACGTCGTCGCGCATCTCCACTTCTTCGATCACGTGTCCTTGCTCTCCCTGAACGACGAGGTCGCCTTCGCGAAGACCCGCGAGGACCTCACGGCGAAGATGCTCGCGGGGGTAAGTCTCGCAGACGAAGCTCGGCGCGTGCTGGGGCATCTGGATCCGACCGCACTCCGGACGCGGTGGATCCGGAGCTGCCGCGAGATGGCCGACGCGCTCGGGGCTTCCGATCCAAAGCGGCGCCTCCCGTGGTTCGGCCCCGACATGGGCGTCTCGATGTTCACGACGGCTCGGTACATGGAGACGTGGGCCCACGGGCAGGACGTCTACGACCTGATGCACCAGCCGCGCACGCACACCGACCGGATCAAGCACATCGCTGTGATCGGAATGAAGACATTCGGCTGGACGTTCCTGAATCGCGGCGAGGAGGTGCCCGGTGCGCCGCCGTACGTCCGCCTCGACGCACCGTCGGGCGACGTGTGGGAGTTCGGCGAACCCGACGACGAGGAGTGCATCCGCGGGAGCGCGGTCGACTTCTGTCACGTCGTGACACAGGGCCGGAACGTCGCCGACACCGCGTTGTCGGTGACGGGCCCGATCGCGACGCGTTGGATGTCGATCGCGCAATGCTTCGCCGGCGCCGCGGTCGATCCCCCCGCGCCGGGGGAGCGCGTCGGCTGAGCCGCCCGTCCCCAACGGACACGACTTCGGAGGATCGATGGATCTCGAGTACGGCGAGCGATACGAGGCGTTCCGCCTCGAGGTGAGGGCGTTCCTCGACCGCAACCGGTCGAAGCGGCCGCCCGGGTCCCTCTACTCCATGCCGCGCGACGCGCTCACGGCGTGGCTGGACCTCCTGATCGAGCACGGCTACTGGGCGCGCACCATCCCGAAGGAGTACGGCGGCTACGGCGCCGAGCCGGATCTTCTCGAGACCATCATCATGGACGAGGAGTTCAACCGCGCCGGGGTGGCCCGCGGCATGATGGCACAGGGGCCCTCCATGCTCGTCCCGACGCTGCTCGAGCACGGCACCGAGGACCAGAAGCGGCGCTGGATCGAGCCGACGATGCGCGGGCGAACCCTCTGGTGCCAGGGATACTCCGAGCCGGGTGCCGGCAGCGATCTCGCGAGCCTCAGCACGGCCGCCACCGAAGACGGCGACGACTTCCTGATCAACGGCCAGAAGATCTGGACCAGCAGCGCCGACAAGGCGGAGATGATGTTCGTCCTCGTCCGCACGGAGCCCGTCGCACCGAAGCACGCGGGCATCAGCTACGTGCTGCTGCCGATGGACACTCCGGGCATCGAGGTTCGACCGCTCCGAACGATGTCGGGCGACCTGGGTGAGAACTCGTTCAACCAGGTGTTCTTCACCGACGTGCGCGTGCCGCGCACGAACGTCGTCGGCCAACGCGGCAACGGTTGGGCGATCGCGAACACGACGCTCGCGCACGAGCGAAACAGCTTGAATGCGAACGCCGAGAGCACGTGGCTCCGGCTCGCACGCCTGATGCGAAACGAGACCGTGAACGGCACTTCCGCGCTCGCGAACCCCGTGTACCGCGACCGACTCCTGCGGCTCCAGGGACGCGTGCTCGCGATGAAGGCGAACTCGATGCGGGTCCTGACCTGCAACTTGAAGGGCGAGTCCCCGGGACTTGCCGGGCTGGTCGTGAAGCTCCAGAACTGCCAGCTGAACTTCGACATGGCGGCGCTCGCGATCGACGTGATGGGCGAGCTCGGCGTGCTCTACGACCACACGAAGTACGAGCGAGAGAACGCCTTCTGGCAAACACACTCCTTCCTGTCGCTCGGCTTCATCATCGGCGGTGGAACGGCGCAGATCCAGAAGAACATCATCGCCGAACGCGGACTCGGCCTCCCACGGGAGCCGAAGCCCGCAACGACGGGGAGCTGACGTCATGGATTTCGGCCTTTCCGACGATCAGAAGCTGCTCGAGGAGAGCGTCCGCGCGTACCTGACCGACCAGGTTCCGATCACGCGCGTCCGCGAGATGCGCCATCTCGGATGTCCGAACGACCGGGCGGTCTGGCGCGACCTCGCCGAGCTGGGCACCACCGGAATCCTCCTCGCCGAGGCCGACGGCGGCAGCGATCTGTCGCTCCTCGACGCCGTGCTCGTGGCGCAGGCCCTTGGACACGCCGCAACGCCGGCGCCGTTCCTGTCCTCGGCGGTCATGGCTCCCATCGCGCTGCGAACGCTCGACGTCGGCGCCGAGTGGCGGGCCGGAATCGCCAGGGGCGATCTCGTGGTGGGGGTCGCCGTCACGGAGACGTTCTCCGTCCGGGAAGACGCCGGTGTCGCGGAGGAAGAAGGCCGGCTGCGGGGAAAGGCTCTGATGGCGATCGACGCGTGCGGCGCCGACGTCGTTCTCGTACCGCTCGGCCGCGACCGCATCGCCGCGATCGACACCGACGCGACGGGCCTCGAGATCAATCGACTGGCGACGATCGACCAGACCCGCTGCACGTCGGAGCTCCTCCTGGACGGCGTCCAGCCCGCCGCGGTCTTCGAGGACGCGGGAGAAGCTCTGGCCCGGATGCTCGACGCGGGACGAATCACGCTCGCCGCCGACACGATCGGCGCGTGCGAGTCGATGATCGCGCAGGCGGTGGCCTACGCGAAGGAACGCAAGCAGTTCAATCGCGTCATCGGGTCCTTCCAGGCGGTGAAGCACATGTGCGCGGAGATGATCGCGGAGATGGAGCCGGCCCGGTCGCTGCTCTGGCAGGCCGCCCACAGCTTCGACGCGCTGCCGGACGAGGCTCCGGTGCTCGCGTGCCACGTCGCCGCGCACGCGGCGGAGATCGGGCGCGAGATCGCCAGCGTCGCCACGCAGGTCCACGGCGGCACCGGATGGACCGACGAGCAGAACCTGCACTTCTGGTTCAAGAGGATCGGGGTGGCGCGCCACCTTCTCGGGGGACCGGAGTACCTGCGCGCCAGGGCCGCCTCGCTCCAGGAGCTCGACGTCGAGGTCTGACGACGGGGCGCCCCACCGGGGCGACCGGAGGCGTCGCGCGTGCACCTCGGCCCGCGCGTGACGGCGTCGGCATCCTCGGCTACTCACCCGGGAGCATGTCCGAAGATCGGAACCTTCTCGTCCGTGGCGGCCGCGTCGTCTCCCCCGAAACCGTCACGCGAGCCGACGTCCGTATCGCCGAGGGCCTGGTGGAAACGATCGCCCCCGACCTGTCGCCACGGGACGGCGAAGAGCAGATCGACGCGGCCGGCAAGCTCGTCTTCCCCGGGCTGATCGACCCGCAAGTCCACTTCCGAGAGCCGGGCAACGAGCACAAAGAGGACCTGGCGAGCGGCTCTCTCGCGGCGATCGCGGGCGGCGTCACCACGTTCTTCGAGATGCCGAACACGAGGCCGTCCACGACGACGCCGGAGCTCCTGGCCGACAAGCTCCAGCGGGCAGCGGGACGAGCCCACGCGGATCACGCGTTCTTCCTCGGCGCCAGTGCGGAGAACGCGGACCGACTGGGCGAGTGGGAGCGGCTTCCCGGCTGCGCGGGCGTCAAGGTCTTCATGGGATCGTCGACGGGATCCCTGCTGGTCGAGGACGACGCCACCCTCGAGCGGGTCCTGCGCTCCGGATCCCGACGCGTCGCGGTCCACAGCGAAGACGAGCCGCGACTGAAGGAGCGCTATGCGGCCATCGCGCCCGGCACGTCCGTGAGCGAGCATCCGAACGTCCGCGACGTCGAATGCGCGACCCGCGCCACGCGACGTCTCCTCGATCTCGTCGAGAAGACCCGTCGACCGATCCACCTGCTCCACGTGAGTACCGCAGACGAGATCGAGATCCTGCGCGAACGCGATCTCGGCCCGCTCGTGACGGCCGAGGTGACGCCGAATCATCTCTTCCTCACCGCGCCCGAGTGCTACGAGCGTTTCGGGAGCCGCGTACAGATGAACCCGCCCGTGCGAACGGCGGAGCATCGAGACGCGCTGCGCGCGGCGCTTCGCGACGGGACACTCGGCTGCATCGGAAGCGACCACGCCCCGCATACGCTGGAAGAGAAGGCGCGCCCGTACCCCGAGTGCCCGTCCGGCATCCCCGGCGTACAGACGATCCTCGGCCTGCTCCTCACCGCCGTCCGCGACGGCTGGCTCCGCCTGGAGGACGTCTGCCGCGTGACGAGCGCGGCGCCTGCCCGCGTCTACGGCGTCGAGGCGAAGGGGGCGCTCGCCCCGGGCAACGACGGAGATCTCGTGATCGTCGACCCCGAAGAGCTCGGCCCGCTCCCCCACGGGTGGCTGCGCTCACGCGCGGACTACAGCCCGTACGAGGGGATCGCTCTGGCGGGCTGGCCGATCACGACCGTCCTTCGCGGTCGCGTCGCCTACGCGGCTCACGCTCCGGTCGGCGAACCCGACGGCCGGCCCGTCGCGTTCGGTCGGGGCGCCCGACGCCGGGAGACGACGGGGCCGTCTCAGTTGAAGTAGCCGGTGACGTCGACGATCAGGTCGGCCGCACCCGGCGCTCCGTTGAACGCGTTGAACGATGCCGTGCCGTCCACGGAGACCCCGATGAACTGGTTGTTGTTCTCGATGGTTCCCGCAGCGAAGTTCAGGCTGCTCGCCAACGGACGGGACGTCCCGAAGGGATAGAGGGTGAGATAGCCGGCGGCCTCGGGAAGGACCGACGTGATGATCGCGGTCAGCGCCTTCGCGTTCGGCGGGATTCCGCAGATCTCCGCCGCCGAGACGGTCCTCTCCGAGCGAGCATCCAGTGTCGGCCCGCCGACGGGGCCGTCCTCGTCCCGAGTGTCCAGCAACCGACACGGCGTGATGGGCTCGAACGTGTACCCGTCGTTGCCGCAGGTCGTATGGTGCAGGAAGACGTCGCGCTTTCCGTTGACGTCGGACGGCACCAGGTCCGGGGCCCCGCTATCGAAGACGGCCGCGAGTCCGTCCGCCGTCAGGACCGGGCGGAAGATGTCCCCGCTGTCCCCACTCCCCTGCCCCCCGCTCGAGTCGACGCTGACGCGGGTCAGGTTCACCCCGTCCACCTCGTCGAAGACCCCATTGCGGTCGGCGTCGCGGTCGTGGAGGAAGACGTCGCGCTCGTTGTTCGTGTCGCTCGCGACGAGGTTCCCGGCTGCGCTCTGAAACAAGACACACCGGCCGTCGGCCGAGATCGACGGCGTCGTGCTTTCCGCGAGGCCTTCGACACCTCCGGTGCCGAGGCTGATGCGGGAGGTGACACCGAGCTCGAGGTCGCGGAGAAAGACGTCGCGCTTGTTGTTCGTGATGCCGTCCGCGAGCGTCGCGGAGGTGCTCGCGAACACGACGTAGCGGCCGTCGTCGGAGACGTCCGGAAAGCGACTCGCGTCGTCGCCCTCTTCCCCATCCGTCGCGACGCTGGCGCGCACCGTGAGCGTTGCGAGAGCTTCGTCGTAGGTGCCGTTCAAATCGGGATCGCGATCGACCCAGAACACGTCGAAGGTGCCGTTCTCGTCGTCCGCGACCAGATTGTCCGAGCTCGACTCGAACACGAGGAAGCGGCCCGACGACGACAGCTGCGGATTCTCGGACTTCCCGTTGCCGACGACGCCGTCGTTGTCGATGCTGAGGATCACGGTCAGCCCGGTGTCGCGGTCGAACATCCGGATGTCCTGGTCCTCCGCACCTTCGTCGGCCTCGAACGCGACCCACCGGCCGTCCCCCGACACGGCGGGCTTGCGGCTCGCGCGGCCGCGCTCCAACCCGGTCGGACCGACACTGGCCCGCACCGTCGAGATCTGGCCGGGCTCGTCGAAGATCCCGTCGTCGTCGACGTCGCGGTCGTGCAGGAAGACGTCGCGCACGCCGTTGGTGTCGTTCTCGACCAGGTTCGTCGCGGTGCTGTCGAAGGCCACGAAGCGACCGTCACTCGAAATCGACGGGTTCGCGGCGTCGCGGTCGGTCGCGGTCCCGGCCGACGAGACGCTCACGCGGACGGTCGTTCCCAGGAGGCGATCGCGAACGA
>JAUIFY010000253.1 GCA_030430245.1 bacterium
GGAGAGCCCGAAGCCGCTCGCCCAGATCGCGTCGAACCCCGCCTCCTCGACGAGCTTGGCCGACAGGGCGTCATGCGCCCCGCACGCCACCACCTGGCGACCGGCAGCCAGCCGCCGGCGCAGAGACCTCGAGCCCGTAAGCATCGGCTCCGCTTACGCGATGGGGGAGGCTCGGTGCAACTTAGGGCAGCGCGTAGCGGTAGAGGCCCTCGTGGGCGGTGACGTACAAGGATTTCCCGTCGGCGCCACCGAGAGCGCAGTTCGTGGCCTGGCGGGGGAGCGGCAGACTGTCCCACGCCGCGCCGGTCGGGTCGAAGACCTCGACCGTGCCGGCCCAGGTCGCGACGTAGACGTTGCCGGCGGGATCGACACACATCCCGTCGGGGATCGTCAGGCCCGAGGCAAACGTCCGCTGGTTCGAGAGGGAGCCATCGGGCGCGACGTCCCACACGAAGATCTCGCCGCTGTCGGACTTCGCCATGTAGAGACGCGACTCGTCGGGCGACAGGACGACGCCGTTGGGCCCCTCGGTGGTCCCTCCCATCCACTCGGCGGTCAGAACGCCGACCGGCGTGCGACGGTACAGCCCGTTGAACGGGATCTCGCGATCCCCTGGATTCGCGAGACCGTAGTGCGGATCCGTGAAGTACAGCGTTCCGTCGGAGCGCACCTCGAGATCGTTCGGAGAGTTGAAGGCGTCGCCCAGGTAGTTGTCGACGACCGTCGTGACCGTTCCGATGGAGTCGGTCCGGCTGATCCGGCGGCCGGCGTGTTCCGCGGCGAGGAGATCGCCGTTCGTGTCGTTCTCGAGCCCGTTGGCCTCGTCGCTCGGCGTCCGGAACACCGCGATCGAGCTGGGCGGCGTCAGGCGATAGATCGTATCCGCCTGGACGTCGCTGAAAAGCAGGGTGCCGTCCGCCCGCCAGCGCGGCCCCTCCGTGAACTGGAACGCCTCGGAGATCGTCTCGACCGGCGCGAGACCGAACACGGGATTGCAGATCTCGCGGATCTCGATGTCGTCCACGAAAGTGTGCTGCGAGATCGGATTCGGATTCTGGATCTCGCTCCACGAATCGACGGCCATCGTACCGTCGATCCCCTGAAGGGAAGGCGTCGCGTCGGTCACGTCGACGTTCCACGAGAACGGCTCCGGGGACCCGACGGACCAGATTCGGGCCTGGAGGCGCGTCGTCGATGGATCGAGCTGGTGCACGCGGAATCGAACGCGGTACGGCACGCCGTCGCTCAGGTCGAGGCCCGCGTCGATCAGGATCGATTGCTCGGACCCGTTCACCTCGCGCCAGACTCCGATCCCCTCGAAGCCGCGGAAGCCCTCGACGAAGACCGCGTATCCCTCACCGGCGGGCGTCGTCTCGTGGAGATAGCCACCGTTCTGACGCACGTAGAACCCGATGCCCTGCGTCGCCAGATCCTCGAACTCCATCGTCACGAGGACCTCCACGTCGCTCGGCGCCTGCGGGCCCACCATGCGGGCCAGCGAGTATCCGCTGGGCACCGGCTGGAGACGTGCGCGACCACCCTGGAGGTCCGCGACGGCGACGGACGAGCTCGGCGGCGCATCGGGGCCGACGTCGATCCAGCCGACGGGCCACGGGCTCCCGTCCGCGCCGACGAAGCTCTCCGCGACGATGGAGCCACACGTGGGGCTCGTGCCGCCGTTGCACTCGACCGGGTACGAGGCGTGGTCCGGGACCGCCGCGCGATCGACGCACGTCGTTTCGAACCGGCTCACGCAATCGACGCACGCGACCAGATCGGAGAGCGTCGAAACGATCGCGTCGCACCCCTCGCCGCCCGGAACGGTCACGTCGGTGCACTGCGCGGCGAACCCGATGTCTCCCACCGCCGTGTCGTCGGAGCCTCCGGTACCCTGCACCGAGCCGATCGTGGCGTCGCAGCCGCGATCCACGCCGCCACAGGACCGGCAGATCGAGTCGATGAGCTTCTCGTCCGACTTGTCGACCAGCGCCTGCGTCGTCGCATCCGGACACGGGCCGGCTTCGGAGCCGGAGATCACGCGGTCCCAACATTTCTGGAGGTGTTTGGATCGCGTTCGGACGTGCTTGGCCACGGCCTTCCCGAGCACGCGCTGACACTTCTCGAGCGGCGACTTGGCCGGGCTCGCGAGGTTCACGCCACCGAAGACGAGGCCCTCGAGATCGGTCGTCGCCTTCGTCCCCAGGCACACCAGACAATCGGCGACGTCACCACAATCCGCGATCGCGTTCGTGCAGCCACTCGAGCCGAGGTCCGGGCACGTCCCCAGATCCCATCCCGTGGACACGAGCGTCTCGTCGTCGCCGCCCAGCCCGCACGTCTTGTCGGGACCGCCGCACGCCTTGCCGATCGTCTTTCGCAGCTTCGCGTCGGCCTTGGAGACCTTCAAGACGGTCTTGGGATCCGCTTCGCAATCCGTGCCGGGCGGGAGCTTGCCCGCGGTCACCTTGTCGGCACAGCGCGCGAGAGCGTTCATCCTCTGCTGGGCATGCAGCGCCGAAGCCTTGGCGATCGCGCGCCGGCAGCTCTCCGGGTCGGCGAACGCCGGGGCCGCCAGACCGATCACGGAGAACACCAGAACGGTGATGAGGGCGCGCATGCCGATCCTCACTCTTCCCGCGCGCACGTCCCGAGTCCATCCCTGATTCCGAGGAGGTCCCTTCGCATGCGGTTCGCCCTGCGGGATGACGTCGGGGGGCCTCGTGCGGCATGATGACCGGGATGTTCGAGGCGTCCGATCTCGCGCTGCGGCGCATGGCCGCGCTGCTGCCGGCCCGTCGCGGCTACGCGCTGACGCGCGTCGTGACACCGCGCCTCGGCGGTGCGCGACGCCGCTGGATCTCGAGCGTCGTACGGGAGAACGCCCTCCGCCTTCTCGGAGACGAACGACTCGCGACACGAGCCGGCGAACGATTCGTCGTGGAGCTCGCGTGCGACGACCTCGACGCGTTCAACGCGAGCCGCTGGAGCGAGGAGCGACGCCTCGACGCAACGACGGTGGTGGGCGCCGACCACCTCCCCCGCACGGGCCCCTGCGTCGTCACGAGCTTCCATTTCTCGGGCGGCTTCCGCGTGTTCGACGTTCTCCGGTCCGAGGGACGTCGCGTGACCTTTCTCCATGCTCCGCCGCGGGAGCGGCTGTCCGGCTACGCGGCCGCCGCGCACGCGGCTCGCGCGCGCTACTTCGAACGGCACCTCGATCCACCCTTCATCGAGCCGGGCCCGGGCGCACGCGACGCACTCGACCGACACCTCGCCGACGGCGGAGCGGTCGTCGCGCTCCTCGACGTCGCGCCCGCCATGCTGGGTCTCCGCGACCACACCCCCTGCGAGCTCTTCGGTCGGGAGCTGCGCCTCCCGGTGGGTCTGATGCGCCTCGCCACTCGGTACGGCGCGCCGGTCGTCCCGTACGACGGGCGCATCGACGCCGACCGCCGCATTCTGGAGCTCCACGAGCCCCGAGCCGCCGCCACACCCGAGGCTCTCCTGACCCAGGTCCTCTCGGTATTCGAGCGGGTGATCCGCGCCCGGCCGTGGACGTGGCAGGCGTGGCTCGACGTCGAGCGGCTTTTCTCTCCGGAGGCCTGACGGCGCGGATTTCTTCTTGAGACCGACGGGCGACGGCCTTACCATCCGTAACGGGCCCGCCCGCCATGGCCGAGGAATCCACCGCAGTCGACGCTCCGTCCGAGCCGCAAGGGGAGAGGCGGCGGCGCCAGTTCATCGAAATCGCTCGCCAGCTCATCGTCGAGGAAGGCGTGGAAGCGGTTCGCGTACCACGCGTCGCGGAGCTCGCCGGTTGTGGACGGACACTCTTCTACCGCTACTTCCCGCGGCGGGAGGACCTCCTGATGGCGGTCCTCACCGAGTACTACGCGCTGCTCGGCTCGCTCTCTGCCGACACCATCGACGAGGGGATGCGCGGCTTCGTGGAGAGCGAAGACGGCACGATTCCCGAGTCGTCGCGCGCGCTCATGGCGCTCGTGTGGGAGGGCCTCGAGATGACGGGTCCCGCGGGGCTCATCCTGCGTTCGACGCCGAACCTGAGCCAGGAGCTGAAGGACCACGCCAGCACGTTCCGCGAGCAGTACGACGAGCGGTGGTATCGGCCGCTGCGCTCGATCGGCATGACCGAGCTCGAGGCGGACGTCGCCGTCGAGGCCGGGCTCTACCTGCTCACCACCCTGTTCAGCCGCGTACAGGCGGGCGAGGTTCCACGCGAAGAGGCGTTCGACGTCTGGCTTCGGGCGCTGCGGACGGTCACGCGCGGACTCCGTTCCGCGAAATGAAAAAGGGGGCATCGCGAGATGCCCCCTTCTCCGTTCTCGAGGACACACGACGGACGGGCCGGAGCCCGTCCGTCGCCGTCGCTCAGCTGCCCTTCGCCTTCTCGATGAGCGGCACGAAGGCCGTCAGGGGCTGCGCCCCGTTGAGGAACTCTCCGTTCACGAAGAAGCCCGGCGTACCCGAGACGCCCATCGACTGCCCGAAGGCCATGTCGGCATCGACCTTCGCTGCCTCGGCCTGGTACTCCGCCGAGCTCGTATCGCCTGCACACTTCTCCCACGCGGCCATGTCGATGCCCGAGCCGTCGAGGTACTTCTTGCTCTCGGCGACGACCGTGTCCGGCTTCAGCGACTTCTGGTTCTTGAAGTACGCATCGTGAAGCGTCCAGAACGCGTCGTGGTTCTGGTTGGCCGCGCAGTTGGCCGCGATGGCCGCGGGCTTCGCCCACGGGTGGAAGTTCAGCGGGAAGTGCTGGAACACGAACTTCACGTCGTTCGGGTACTTCTCGAGGATCTGCTCGACCGTGTTCGCGCCGCGCGAGCAGTACGGGCACTGGAAGTCGGAGAACTCGACGATCGTGACCGTCGCGTCGGCGGCCCCGCGGAAGGGCCGACCTTCCACCGACTTCGCGATCTTCTCGACGCGCTCGGCGGCTTCCTTCTTCTTCTCCTCCTCGCGCTTGGCGAGCTCCACCTTGATCTCTTCCTCACCGCGGCTGACGTCCATGGCCTCTCCCTGGAGGAGCCAGAACTTCTTGTCGTCCGTCGTGACGAGGAAGGTGTAGGGGCGACCACGCACGGTGAACGTGCCCTGGTCGAGTCCCTCGATGCCGCTCGGCGTGATGTCCCCCATCGTGGGGTCCATCTCGGCCAGCTGCGGCATGTTGAGCTTCAGGTTTCCGAGGATCTTGCTCTTGCGATCCCCCTGGGCTTCGGCGGGTACGACCGACAGTGCGGCGGCGAGCAGGCCGGCGCAAGCGGCGAGCGCCATCGAACGAGACGTAAGCTTCATGGTCCTTTTTCCCTCTCGACAGGGCCCCTGGGCGCCGGAGAGCGGCGCGGGGCAGAAGTGGGCCCGCCGAGCGGCGGACCATCGATCCAGCCAACCTATCCGGGTCCCGAAGCTCGGGCAACTACCGGTCCGGGGCGCCCGGAGACGAGGCTACGACCGCCCGGGTGCGGACCGGCGGCTCGAGAAGGCCACCCAGGTGGGGTAGTCCGTCACCGTCTCGTACCCCATGCGACGGTAGACCGGTTCGCCCATCTTCGACGCCTGAAGCGACGCGATTCGCGCGCCCAGATCGAATCCCGCATTGCCGGCGGCGCGTGTCACGAGCTCCCCGAAGCCGCGCCCTCGCGCGGCGGGAGTGGTCCCCACCCAGTAGATGCCGGCCACGCGGTGGGTCACCAGGACCATGGCTCCCGCCACGGGCGTCCCATCCTCCAGACGCGCCAGGAAGGCCGCGATGTGCGGCGCGCGAAGCACGCCGAGCCGCAGGACGGCCGGTGCCACGTCCGCCGGCATGCCGTAGGTCGCGTAGGCCGCGCCCATGACCTCCGCGTAGGCCCGTGCGTCGGCTTCGGACGCGACCCGGGAGAGCTCCACGCCCGGCGGCGGACTCGGGTCGGGCAGCCGATCGCGCAGGATCATGGCGGGCGAGCCGCCCCACGCGGCGAGCTCCGAATCGCGTGCGGCCTCTGCCAGATCGGAGTCCTCGGCATGTGCGCGCAGCAGGACGGTGAAGCCCCGATCACGAGGCGCGAAGAAGTCCCTCGCCCGCTCCAGGATCTCGTCGGCCGTCGAGCGGCGTGGGCCGGCGTCCCCGGTTCGCATGAGACCGTTGCACAGGACGGGCAGCGTGTGCCCGCCGGCCCAGTACACCACGCCGTCTTCGTCGGCGACGGCGCCGCCGGCGCGGCGCGACATCTCCCGGTTCGCCTCCGCGAGATTCAGATCGGAAAGCTCGATGAGCTCCTCGCGCGTCATCGCGCGAGGCTATGGCGGAAGGCAGCGCGGCCGCAACCACGGTGCCGCCACGAACGAGGAACGAAGGGCGCCGGCGCTACTCGCCGCTCTTGGCCTCGGTGTCGGGCTTCTCGCCCTCCTGGCGCTCCTCGTCCTCCCCGTCCTCGTCGGAGGCCCCGTCTTCCGCCGGCGTCGGCTCGGGCTGCCGGACGACGATCACGCCCATCTCGTACTCGGTCTTCGGGCACTTGAGGTTCGGTGCCGCGCCGTCCGTCTGATCGAGGCGGAGCCGGCACGTCTCCCACGCGCCGTGGCGCTTCCCGTTCTCGAAGCAGCCGCGCTCCTCGACGAGACGCTCGCGGAACGACAGAACCCAATCACAGCCGTGGGGCTGATCCTCCCGGTTGAACGGTCCCCAGCCGAAGTCGATCCACTTGCCGGTGTGCGCCTCCTGATAGGCGACGACGCCCACCACCGAGTCGCCCTCGCTGATCGGCACGGTGCAGCGCTCTCCCTCCGAGTCGACGACACACGGGAACGAGCGCACCGCCGGAGTCGGCTCGGGGGTGGGCTCGGGAGCCTCCTCGCCGTCCTGGAGCTCCTCGGCAGCGTCGGCGATCGGCTCAGGGGCCTCCTCCTGGGCACCCACCGGCGCCGGCAGAACCAGCGTGAGAGCGACGAGCAATCCGTAAGGCGTGATCTTCATTCGAAATCGTCCGATCTGTCCATTCCTCGGGAGTGTCTTCGAAACGGGTAGCTACTATGCGGGCCCCCGCCGCGTCGAGCCCCCAGCGCCCCGCACCGACACCTCCCCGCCACCGGGAAGATCGTCTACGATCGACGCGTGGCGCCCAGCCCCGACAACCCGAGCGGCGGTGCGGCCGCGGTCGCGGTCGTCCCGTTCGAAGACCTGTCGGACGAGGGAGGACAACCCTGGTTCGCGCGTGGCTTCGTCGACGACATCGTCGCGGACCTGTCGCGGTTCGCGAACCTCGACGTCGTCTCGACGCTCGACCCGACGACGAGCGACGTCGAAGGGCGGATCGACTACGTCTTGACGGGCACTCTGCGACGCGGGGGCCGGGCGCTCCGCGTCACGGTGCAGCTGGTCGCCGCCGAGGACCGTCGAGTGATCTGGGCCGGACGGTACGACCGCGAGGACGCGGAGCTCTTCGAGGTTCAGGACGACATCACCGCACGGGTCGTCGGTGCGGTCTCCAGCGGCATCGACGCGAGTCTGCTCGCCGCCGCCCGCCGCAAGCCGATCACCGCGCTCGAGGTGTACGATACGTGGCTCCGCGGCATGGACGTGCTTCGCCGAGGGACGCTGGAAGCCGACCGCGAGGCCCGGCGCCTCTTCGAGCGAGCCGTGGGTGTCGACCCGCACTTCTCGAGGGCCCACCTCGGGCTCTCGCTCACGTACTTCAACGAATGGAGCTGCCAGCTCTGGCACGCGTGGGACGAGAACGAGAAACGCGCCTTCGAGCACGCCGAGCGAGCGAACCGCCTCGACGAGGACGACCACCTCTCGCACCTCGTGCTCGGCCGGGTGCTGCTCTTCCGGCGGGAGTTCGGCCCGGCCGAGGCGCACCTCGACCGAGCGCTGGCGCTGAACTCCAACGACGCCGACGCGCTCGTTCAGCTGGCGATGTCCTTCGCCCTTCTCGGGCGGACGCAGGAGGCACGCACGCTCTACCGGCGGGCGCACCGGCTGAGCCCGAACCCGCCCCTCTACTATCATGCCTTCGGAGGCATCGTCGCGTTCGCCGCCACCGCGTATGACGACGTACTCCACGAGTTCGGACGCGCGCCGGCGGGGGCGATGGTCGACATGCCCGCCCACTGCGCGGTCGCCCGCGTGGAGCTGGGCGATCCCACGGGCGCGCGCTCCGAGGTCGAGGCGTTCCTGCGCAACTTCTCCGAGAAGATCACACCGGGCCGTCCTCCCGAACGCGGCGAGGCGCTGCGTTGGCTGGCTCACGTCAATCCGTATCGCGACCCGGCGAACGTGGCGCGCCTCGTGGAAGGAGTCCGCCGTGCGGGGCTCGACGTCGGCGCCCGGTCCGCCCCGATCGAAGTCACCCCGACGTACTCCGCCTTTCGCAAGGTCGGCTCCCTCTGGGAGCTCAGCTACCAGGGCGAGAACGCGCATTTGCCGAACGCGAAGGGGCTCGCCGACCTGGCGCGCCTGTTGGCACGGCCGGACCAGGAGATCCACTGCACGGAGCTCATGGGCGTGGAGTCGTCGCCGGCCGCGGCTCCGGAAGCGGTCGATCGGCAGGCGCGCGACGAATACCGCCGGCGCATCGCCGACCTGCAAGCGGTGATCGACGAGTGCGAAACGGCGGGCGATGCCGGACGCGCTCTCGCCGCGCGCGAGGAGCTGGAGGCCCTGCGCGACCACATCACCGCAGCCTTCGGACTCGGCGGGCGCGCGCGCCGCCCGGGGGCCCCGGAGGAGAAGGCCCGCAGCGCCGTGACGCAGCGGATCCGGGCGAGCATCCGACGCATCGAGGAGAATCTGCCGGCGCTCGGGCGTCACCTCGCGGTATCGGTGCGGACGGGGGCGTTCTGCTCGTATGCCCCCGAAACGACGCCGGATTGGCATCTCTGAGCCCCGGCCACGCTCATCGACGGGGCGGCCGGACGCGCCCGTCGGTCCCCGATCTCACGACGTGAGGCCCGTTCTTCCGCCCAAGATGCCGAGACCGGCGAAGCACGGCTCATCCCCACCACCCACAGGAGACCGACGATGAACGATGCAGCGAGATTGCTCCTCGAAGGGCCGACGTTCCTCACGAACGGCGGTACCGAGACGTACCTGTTCTTTCAGCAGGGGTTCCTGCTCCGAGACGCCTGCGGATTCGAGGTGTTCGATGACGACGACGCGTGGCGGGACCTCGCACGGGCGTACCTTCACCCGATCCTCGATGCGGCGCATCACCACCGGCACGGGTTGCTCCTCGACCTCCTCGTGTGGCGTGCGCACCCCGACTACGTCGCGGCCCTCGGCTACCCGGCGGAGGACGTCGAGCGCTTCAACCGCAAAGCCTTCGACCGAACCGCCGACGTCGTGTCGACCTGGCGGGGGGAATCCCCCGACCGACCGTCCTGCCCGATCCTTCTTTCAGCCGACCTCGGCCCCCGCGGTGACGGATACACGGTGGCCGACGCGCAGGTGCGCGCGTCGGACGCGTACGCATACCACCGTCGCCAGATCGAAATCCTCGCCGAGACCGGCGTCGACGTGCTCTGCGCAACCACGATGACGAGCGTCGACGAGACGATCGGCCTCGTGCGCGCCGCCACCGAGACCGGCATTCCGGTCGTCGTGTCGCCGACCGTCGAGGTCGATGGTCGGGTCCCGGACGGTACGCCGCTCGGAGAGTTCGTCCGGCGCGTGGACGACGATGCCCTGCGCCACATGTTCGCG
>JAUIFY010000254.1 GCA_030430245.1 bacterium
CTCCTGGGCAGGTACGCGGATCTGAGCGGCATGTCTCCCGTCCACATGCCGACGGGGATGCTGCAGGCGGCACTCGCGATCCAGGTGCACGCCGGCGACACGGCTCACGTCGCCGGCCAGGTCGCGCTCGACGAGCTCGAGATGCTCACGCAGGACGGCGAAGACGACTTCCGCGTGGCGTGGCAGGCCCTGGCCGTCGACATCCGGACGCTCGATCTGAGTCTCGAGAACCCCGACGAGCCGATGAACCTCGAGCTCGTCGAGCTCCGCCTCGACCGCCCGAACATCCGCGCGACCCTCACGAAGGACGGCATCGTGCTTCCGACCGTGCGCGCCGCCGAGATGTCGGCCGACGCGACGGACGACGCAGCCGCGGCCCTGGACGCGCCGGAGCCCGCGTCGGCCGACACGGACTCGTCCGCGGGGCTGCCGCCCGATACGGCCTCGTCCGCGGAGCTGCCGCCCGACACGGACTCATCCACGGAGCTGCCGCCCGACACGGGCTCGTCCGGGGAGCTGCCGCCCGACACGCCCGCGTCCTCGGCGGCCGCCGAAACGGCCGCACCACCCGCCGCCGCGGAGGATCCGGCGCCCGAGGCGGCCAGGTCGCAGACCGACGCGGAGGTTCCGCCCTCGGCACACGCCACGCCGCCGACCGAAGCGGAAGCTCCGCCCGACGAGACGTCCACCTCGCCCGCCGACACCGAGACTCCCCCCGACCCGGAGCAGGTCGTCATCCAGGACGGTCTGACCGTTCAGACCGAGTCGGTCGGTGTCGACGAGATCGCCGAGTTCGCGAAGCCGGCGGCCAACCTGCCCCTCGGCTTCGCGATCGATCGACTTCGGATCACGGACGGAACGTTCCGCCTCGTCGACCGGGCCGTGCGACCCACCTACCGCGGCAAGGTCACCGACTTCCAACTGGACATCACGGGACTCACCCTCGCCCACGACGCGTCACCGGTCGATGCCGAGTTCGAGAAGATGTCCCTGGATCTGCGCGCCCCGGGCGATGCGCCGGTGAAGATCCGTGCGGAGACCGAAGCGAAGGGCATCCGTATCGACGCGAATGTCGAAAAGCTGCGGCTCGCGCAGTTCAACCCCTACGTCCAGCAGGCCTCCGGCTACACGATTCTCGAGGGTGCGGCCACGGTCGAGTCGAGCGTTCTCTGGGCGAAGGAACGCTACGAGTCCGAGACCGACGTGACGCTTCGCGAGCTCGACGTCGGCAACGACAAGGGCGGCACACTCTTCCGCGACACCTTCGGGATCTCGATCGGCGCCGCCCTCGCCCTGATCCGCGACGTGACCGGCAAGATCGGCCTCGGCATCCCCGTCTCGGGGAGCGTCGAGGAGGGCGTGGCGGTCGGCATCGGTTCCGTGGTCGGACAAGCCATCACGAAGGCGATCCTCGGCGCGATCACGTCACCGCTGAAGATCCTCGGTGCGATCACGATGGTCGGCGGGAAGGTCGCCGACATCCGCCCGAAGCCCGTGCCGTTCCGGCCCGGCACGTCGACCATCGCGGAGAGCGCGATCGTGCAGGCGGACGAGATCGGCGACGTTCTCGCGGCGAGCCCGGCCGTCAAGATCGAGCTGATCGGACAGGCGGGCCCCGAGGACGTCCGCGGCCTTCAGGAGCAGGCGGTGCTCGCCGAGCTCCAGGAAGAGAGCGGCTTCGTACGCGGGCTCCGCAATCTCGTGGGCGCCGGCCGCAACACGATTCAAAGCGCTCTCGAATCCGGTGATACGAGCTCCCTCGGCACGGAAGACCGCGTGAAGCTCGACGAGCTCGCGGCAGAGCACGAGGTGACGGACGACGCGCTCGTCGCGGTCGCCCGCGCGCGCGCGAAGACCCTCTACGAGCGGCTCGTGGAAGCCGACGGGGTCCCCGAGGACCAGGTCTCGATCGGCGAACCCCGCGCGTCACGCGAAGAGGGCGCTTCCCAGGTCGACGTCAACCTGCTCGCCCGGGGCTGAGACGGTCAGCCTGCCCCGACCCGGACGGCGATCTTCCCCATCACCTCGCCGGACGCGAGGGCGTCGACCGCCTCCGGCACGCGGTCGAACTCGAGCTCGCGATGCACCCGAACGCGAAGCGCGCCGGCGCGCCAATGGTCGAGAAGCTCTGCCTGTGCCTCGCGACGGACGTCGTGGGAGTAGAACGACGGCAGGACGCCGACGACCGAGTAGTTCCCCCCCACCATCCGTTCCGGCGACGGCGTCCCCCACGATCCTCCCGCGAATCCGATCAGGAGAAGCCGACCCTCGAGCGCCATCACCGATGCGGCCGCTTCGAACGCGTCTCCGCCCACGGGATCGTACGCGACGTCGACTCCGCGTCCGTCGGTCGCGTCGCGCACGCCTTCGGCGATGTCCTGCGCGCGGTAGTCGATGACGACGTCGGCGCCGAGCTCTCGACAGAACTCGACCTTCTCCGCGCCCCCCGCGGTCGCGATCACCCGCGCGCCCATGGCCTTGCCCAGCTGCACCGCGGCGGAACCGGTACCGCCCGCTCCTCCGAGAACCAGAAGTGTCTCGCCCCGGGCGAGGGCCCCCCGACGCACGAGGCCGACCCACGCCGTGTGGAACGGGATGACGAACGACGCCGCCTCGGCGGGGGACATGCCCTCCGGAGCTTCGAGGGCGAAGTCCCCCTGCGCCAGACACTCCTCGGCGAAGCTGCCGTGGCCGAGGTAGAATCCCGACACCGCCATGACGCGATCCCCGGGGTGGGCGGCGGCACCCTCCCCGACCGCGACGACGGTGCCCACGAGCTCTTGTCCCGGCGAGAACGGATGCGGCGGGGTGAGCGGATAGGTCCCGCGGCACATCAGCACGTCGGGAAGTCCGACCCCGGCCGCCTCCACCCGCACACGAAGCATCCCCGGCGGCGGAAGGGGTGGCTCGACCTCGTCGAGCTCGAGAACGTCCCGCGGCTCCCCCGCTCTTTTCACTCGCCAGGCACGCATGCGCCGATCCTAACCGACCTCGCGGATCATTCGCGAGGCTTGCGGATCAGCCCCTCCTGCGTCACGGATGCGATGCGCGTACCGTCCTCCGAGTACATCGCGCCCCGAGTGAGACCGCGCCCACCGTGCGCCGCCGGACTCTCCGCCGCGTACAGGACCCACCCGTCGAAGCGATGGGGCTGATGGAAGTGCATCGCGTGGTCGAGGCTCGCGTTCCGCGCCTGTCCCATCACGAGGCCGTGCGGAAGCAGCGCCGTGCTCAGCAGCATCCGGTCGCTCGAGTAGACGAACATCGCGGCGTGAAGGATCGGATCATCGGGAACCACACCGCGCGGACGGATCCACACGTGGCGATAGGGAGCGCGCGTGACTCCGGGGCGAAATTCCTCGTCGGGCTCGCACGCGCGCACGTCCAGCGCGGACTTCGCGCCGCGAACCCCCATCCTCTCCTCACGCAGGTCTTCCCAGTCCGGCAAGCCATCCGGTCGCGGAACGTCCGGCATGGGATCCTGGTGCGAGATCCCTTCCTCCGGGCGGGTGAAGCTCGCGGAGAGATTGAAGATCGCCTCTCCACCTTGAAACGCCACGACCCGGCGCGTGGTGTACGTGCGGCCGTCGCGGATCCGGTCGACGACGTAACGAATCGGCCGACCGTAGGATCCGGGTCGGAGGAAGTACGCGTGGAGCGAGTGTAGATCGGATCCATCCACGGTGCGTCCGACCGCGACGGTCGCTTGCGCAGCGACGAAGCCCCCGAACAACCTCCCCTTGCCGCGGGCCTCGTTCCCGACGAACAAATCGGAGTCGAGCGCCTCCACCTGGAGGCGATGCACCAACTCCTCGACCGGTGTGCTCATGGGTCTCATCCCGCCCCGCACGCGCGCATGACGGGAGCGTAGGTCCCGAGCACGAAGCGGTCAAAGCGCCCCGAGCGGCAGGCCCGTTGGCAGTCTCCGGCCCCAGCCCGTATCATCGCCTCGATGGAAGACGTCATCCGCCGCTCGTTCGCGGAGTCGATTCGCGCGAAGGAGCAGTTCCTGGCCGAGCATGAGGCGAACCTGCTGAGGGTCGGCCGACTCCTGGCCGATACGATCCACCAGGGGCACAAGATCCTCTTGTTCGGCAACGGCGGGAGCGCCGCCGACGCCCAGCACATCGCCGCCGAGTTCACGAACCGCTTCATGGTCGAGCGACGTCCGCTCGCGGCCCTCGCACTCACGACCGACACCTCGGCGCTGACGGCGATCGGCAACGACTACAGCTTCGACGAGATCTTCTCCAAGCAGATCGAGGCACTCGGCCAGGCGGGGGACGTCGCCATCGCGATCTCGACCAGCGGCGGATCGAAGAACGTGCTGCGCGCGATCGACGCATGCGGCAAGATCGGACTCTTCGTGGTCGGCCTCACCGGCGGAGATGGCGGTGCGATGGCCGATCAGGTCGACTTTCTCTTGAACGTCTCGGCAACGCGAGAGGTATCGCGCATCCAGGAGTGCCACATCCTTGCGTCGCACGTGCTCTGCGACCTCGTGGACCGGCACCTGTTCCCCGGCGCGTACGACCAAGGCGGCCACGCTTGAAGGCTCTGAAGCCGCCCCCGCGCCCCAAGCTCGACGTGCGACGAGCGCAGACCTACCCGCTGGGCGGTCGCGCGAGCAAGGTCGCCGCAAGAGAGGTAGGCCACAAGCTCGAACCCGGACTCTCCTTCGCGCAATGGCTCGATCGAATCCCGAACATCCTCGCCGGGGAGGATCTCCGGATCGCGGTCGACGCGATCACGAAGGCGCGGCTCGCCGGGAAGGGGGTCGCGCTCGGGATGGGCGCACATCCGATCAAGGTCGGACTCTCGCCGATGATCATCGATCTCATGGAGCGTGGAGTGATCACGTCGGTCGCCCTGAACGGCGCCGGCATCATCCACGACTTCGAGCTCGCCGCAGCGGGCAAGACGTCCGAGGACGTCGGCCCCGGGCTCGACAAGGGACGCTTCGGAATGGCGCGCGAAACCGGCGCGGTCCTGAACCGCGTCATCAAGCAAGCCGCCAAGAAGAGCCGCGGGCTCGGAGAAACGCTCGGCGCGCACATCGCCGTCGGCAAGTACCCGCACCGGGACCTCAGCATCCTGGCGGCCGGTGCACGCCTCGACGTGCCGGTGACCGTGCACGTCGCCATCGGTACGGACATCATCCACATGCACCCGAGCGCCGATGGCGCCGCGATCGGGAAGACGAGCCTTCGCGACTTCCACCGCCTCGCCGAGGTGGTCGCGGGCCTCGCCGGCGGAGTCTACGTGAACCTCGGCTCGGCCGTCGTGCTTCCGGAGGTGTTCGTGAAGGCGCTGAACCTGGCGCGGAACCTCGGGCACAAGGTGAGACCCCTCACGACCCTCGACCTCGATTTCCTGCGTCACTATCGCCCCGGAGTGAACGTCGTGTCCCGCCCGACCGCGGCCGGCGGTCGGGGACTGCGGATCACGGGGCACCACGAGCTGCTCTTCCCGCTCCTGGCCGGTGCCATCCTCGAGCGTCTCGAAGCGGCCTCGGCGCCCAAACGCCAGCGTTGATCCGTTCGACCGGAAGGATCGACCGCTCGTACCCCCTGCGACCGGTCGGCGGACACGTCATTCCGTGACCCCGCACGGCCACGTATCGTCGAACGAGCCATGACGCAGCGAAATTTCCAACGTGGGTCGGGAACGCCGGAGCCGCGTGAGCTGGAGGAGGTGCTCTCGCCGCGGGAGCTCGAGCGACTCTTCGGGCGAACGCGCGCGCCATCGAGCTCCCCCCGGCTACACCTCTTTCTGTTCGGCGCGACTCTCGTGACCACCACGATCGCCGGCTCCCTGGACGCGGGCGTCGATCCGTTCTCGAGCCCGTTCGCCTTCGTCGCGGGCCTGCCGTTCTCCCTCACGCTCCTCTCGATCCTGCTCTTCCACGAGTTCGGCCACTACATCCTCGCCCGTCGACACGGCATCCCGACCAGTCTTCCCTACTTCATCCCCGGACTGCCGATTCTCGTCGGGACGTTCGGTGCGTTCATCCGCATGAACGGGATGCCGCGCACGCGGGCGGCGCTCTTCGACGTCGGGGCGGCGGGTCCGTGGGCCGGCATGGTGGTCGCTGTTCCCGCCGTCGTGATCGGCCTGCTCCTCTCGGAGGTCCGGCCGCTCGCGGACCTGGGGCCCATCCCCGAGGACTTCGGCGTGATCTACACGTTCGGGAACTCACTCCTCTTCGAGATGCTGAGCCGACTCGTGCTCGGGGTGGATCCGGACAACGTCACGGTGATGCTGCACCCGGTCGCCGTCGCCGGCTGGTTCGGCCTCTTCGTCACGTTCCTGAACCTCCTGCCCGTCGGCCAGCTCGACGGAGGCCATGTCGTGTACGCGCTGCTCGGCCGGGGCCACCGCATCGTCGCACGCGTCGTTCTCGTCGTGGTCGTCGGCCTCGGGCTCTACGGATGGCAGGGTTGGCTCCTCTGGGCCGCGATGCTGGCCTTCGTGCTGAAGGTCGATCACCCGGACACGCTGGACGCCCACACCCCGCTCGACCCATTCCGGCGCAAGGCCGCCTGGGCCACCATCGCCATGTTCGCTCTGGTCTTCATGCCCGTGCCGCTCGACGTGATCCTGCCCGAGGACCTGCCGAGCCGACGGCCGGCGGTCGAGCGACGCTTCGAGCCTTCGCAGCGGCGCGGCCCCGCGGCCGATCTCACCCCGGTCGACGTTTCCATCCCGCTTCCCGCTGGTGTACCACGCTCCACGTGAGCGAACGACTGAGCTGGAACCAGTACTTCTTGACGATCACGCGAGACGTCGCGGAGCGCTCTACCTGCACGCGGGCGAAGGTGGGCGCGACCATCGTCCGCGACAAGAGCATCCTTGCGACGGGCTACAACGGAGCGCCGTCCGGAATGCCGCACTGCAGTGAGGTGGGCTGTCTGATCTACCGGTCCGAGACTCCCAACGGGGGCACGGAGGAGAATTGCTATCGAACGATCCACGCGGAGATCAACGCGATCGCGCAGGCCGCGAAGAACGGGACGTCCATCAAGGACGCCGCGATCTACATCACGCACTCGCCCTGCATCCACTGCCTGAAGACGCTCGTGAACACGGGCATCCGCGCGATCTACTTCGAGAAGCCCTACAAGCTGGACACGGTGGCCGACATCATCGAGCACACCGGAGTCGAGCTGCACCAGGTCGAAATGCCCTGAGTCCGCCGCCGCGGCGTCAGCCGAAGAGACGCCGCATCAGGCGCGATCCCCAGAAGAGCTTCATCGCCTGCTGCATGTCCGACACCGTCTTCGCCGTGTAGGGGTAGAACGAAACGGGCCCGGAGCCGAAGCGGTGGACGATGATCGGCATCGCGTGACAGTAGCCCCGGATCCCTTCGGGGCCGTTGACCATGCCGATCCCGGAGTCCTTCACTCCACCGAACGGGACCTCGTTGACCCCGTAGGACAGCGCCATGTCGTTCACGCTCGCCGCTCCGGTCTCGATCCGCGACGCGAGCGACGTGCCCCGCGCCGCATCCCGCGTCCAGACGTTGCCATTCAGACCATAGGGCGAGTCGTTCGCGAGAAGAATCGCCTCGTCCTCGTCCTTCACCTTCATGATGGAGACGATCGGCCCGAAGGTCTCGTCTCGCATGACCTTCATGTCCTGGGTGACTCCCGTGAGAACGGTCGGTTGGAAGTACAGCCCCTTCAGATCCGGGTTTCGCCCACCGCCTGCTTCCACGCGGGCGCCGCTCGCCACGGCGTCGGCTACGTGGTCTTCGATGATCGTGAGCTGTCGATCCCAGAACGTCGCGCCGACGTCGGCCTGGTCGACGTCGTCGCTCTGACGTAGCTTGCGCACCTCCTCCACGACCTTCGCCACGAACGCGTCGTAGACCTCTTCGACCACATAGATTCGCTCGGTGCCGCAGCAGTACTGGCCGGTGTTCATGCAAGAGCCGATCACCGCCCCCTTGGCCGCCGCGTCGAGATCGGCGTCCCGGCAGACGATCATCGCGTCCTTGCCGCCGAGTTCCAGGGTGTAGGGGATGAGCCTCTCGCCGCAGGCGACGGCGATCTTGCGTCCGGTCGCGACGCTGCCGGTGAACGACACCTTGTCCGGCCCCGCGGCGATCAAGTCGCTCCCCGTGCGCCCATCCCCCAACACCGTCTGCACGAGCCCGTCCGGAAGTCCCGCCTCGCGGAAGAGCTCGGCAACCAGGGCGCCCGAGTACGGCGTCACCTCGGACGGCTTGATGACGACGGCGTTGCCCGCCATGAGAGCCTGTACGGTCGGATTCAGCGACAGCACGAAGGGGCCGTTCCACGGCGTGATGACGGCGACGACGCCCCGCGGCTTGTAGACGATGCGCGCCTTCTTCAGGAGACCGAGGACGCCGTGGAGCCGACGCCTCTCCGTTCCGAGGAATTTCGCGGCCCGCTTCGCGTAGAAGACGAGTGCGTCGACCGAGGCGTAGACCTCCATCGAGAGCGCCTCGGCGCGAGGCTTGCCGGTCTCGCGAAGCACCGTCTCGACGATCCGCTCCTGCTCGGCGATGACGAGGTCGGCCATGCGGTGCATGTGCTCGGCCCGTTCCTCGAAGCTCTTCGCGGCCCAGGCGGGCTGGGCCGCGCGGGCGCGAGCGATGGTGGCCTGCACCTCTTCGGTGGAGGCGCACTCGAGCTCCCCGATCGGGTCGAGGGTGACCGGGCTGCGCAGAGCGTAGCGACGGGTCTGGTCCGGGCTCTCGATGGGCTCGTAAATGGCCATGCTCGCTCGTACCGGTCCCGCGCGCGGCCGCAAGCGCCACGCGCGATCCTCAGAGCGAGCCCGGGGTCTTCCCGCTCGGAAGCTTCGCGTGGTCCCAGCTGGAGAAGCGCCTCGGCCGCACGCGGATCAGGACGCGCTTGCCCGCCATCCTCTGCTTCACCTCCAACGGAAGCTCCGACGCCGGAGGCAGCCGGGTCTCGGTCTTGGCCATCGCCTCGACCATCGTATCGACCGTGGCATCCAGGTCCCGAACGATCTCTGCGTCGCCCTCGATCATCACGCCCTTCAGCTCCGCGTAGGCGGAGCCACTCTCGACCAGCAGGGTCACGCGCGGATCGCGTTCGATGTTCTTGATCTTCTGACTCTTGCCGTACGTCGCGAGCCGGACGGTGAGGTCGTCGTCGATGCCGTAGAACATCGGGACGGCGTGCGGATGGCCACGAACCCCGTTCGAGACGAGGATCATGGTGTGCCCCGCCCGGAGATGGGCGCGGACCTCGTCGTCGGTCATCCGGATGTCGTCCACTCTCGGCATGGCCCCTCCACCCTCTCCGACCCGGCGCGGGTCGGCTCTCAGGCATCGAGATAGCGTCCTATCAGCTCCGTCAGCTCGCTCGCGAGATCGGGCTCGTCGAGGAGCTCGGGGCGCCGGAGCACGGCCGCGTGCGTCGTAGCCTCGAGAGCGGTCGCGACGAGGAAGCTCGCCACCTCCACGTTCTCCGGCCGGATTTCGTCCACATGGCGCTCCAGCACCGCACGGATGGTCGCCTGGACCGACAGCTCGAACTCCCCGAGCGCCTGCGTGCCGAGGACGCTCGGGGCGAGCGCCGTGAGCACGCGATGCAGCTCCGGGTCGGCCGCGTGCACGGCGAGATGCCACTCCACCGAGAGCCGAAAGCGCTCTCGAAGCGAGAGCCGGGCGTCGTCCAGTCGCGACG
>JAUIFY010000255.1 GCA_030430245.1 bacterium
ACGCACCGCTCGTGATCGTCGGGCCGACCCGCTCCGGCACGACGCGTCTTCACCGCATGCTCTCCGTCGACCCCCGCCACTTCACCGTCCTGTGGTGGGAGAACCGTCGCCCCGTGCCGGACCCGGACAGCGATTGGCGGCGCCACGACCCGCGGATCGAGGAGGCGCGCGAGGAGGTCCGCGAAGTCCTCGCGGCCGCGCCCCAGATGCGCTCGATCCATCCGTGGGATCCCGTCGGCCCCGACGAGGACGCGCTGCTCTGCGAGCACGCGTTCCTCTCCTACGTGCCGGAGTCGAGCCTCCACGTCCCGAGCTATCGCGACTGGATGCAGTCGACCGACGTCGAGCCGGCCTACGTCTTCCTGAAGCGCATGCTCCAGATCCTCCAGTGGCAGAAGCGGACGCGGGGCGAGCCCGGCGAACGCTGGGTGCTCAAGACGCCCCAGCACCTCGGCTTCATCGAGACCTGTTGCCGCGTCTTCCCCGACGCGCGCATCGTGCAGACGCACCGCGACCCGCTCGCGGCCGTCCCGTCGGCGGCGAGCATGTACTCGACGCTCTGGCGGATCGGCTCGGACGAGGTCGACCTGGCGGCGGCGGGGCGCCAGTGTCGCGACCGCCTCTCCCTCGACCTCGAGCGCTGCCTCGCGTTTCGCGAACGCGAGCCGGAGCGTTTCTTCGACATCGGGTTCGACGACATGGAGCGGGACTCGATCGCGCCGGTGGAACGGCTCTACGAGTGGCTCGGGACGCCTTTCCGCACCGACACCCGCGCCCGACTCGAGCGCTGGCTCGTCGACCACGCGCGCGAGAAGCGACCGCCCCACCGCTACACCTTCGAGACCTTCGGGCTCGACGAGGCGGAGCTGCGACGCCGCTTCGCCGACTACCGCGCACGCTACATCGAGCCGCGCGCGAAAGGCTGATCGGAGCGCATCGCGCGCTCGATGCAGGATGGCGGTCGCCTGCGGCCGTGGCCTCGAGAGGAGGAGACAAGATGGGCAAGCTCGACGGACGGGTGGCGATCGTGACGGGGGCTGGACAGGGGATCGGGCGCGGCGTCGCCCTCGAGCTCGCGCGCGACGGCGCCGACGTGGTCGCCGTCGACATGGCCTCGGAGACAGCGTCGCGTACGGCGGGAGAGGTCGAGGCGATCGGCCGCCGTTCGCTCGCGGTGCCGACCGACGTGCGCTTCCGCGACCGGGTCGAGGCCTGCGTCGCGGAGACCGAGCAGCGCTTCGGTCGGCTGGACGTCCTCGTGAACTGCGCGCAGATCCAGCGCCAGCAGATCGGCTTCGAGGACACGACGGACGACGACATGGAGGCGGTGCTCGGATCGGGACTGATGGGAACGTTCTACTTCATGCAGACCTGCTTTCCCCTGCTGCGCCGTCGCGGGGGCAAGATCGTGAACGTCGCCTCGGCGGCCGGACTCGTCGGCTACGCGGGCTGGGCGTCCTATGCGGTGGCGAAGGAAGGGATCCGCGCGCTCACGAAGGTCGCCGCCAACGAGTGGGGGCGACACGAGATCAACGTGAACGCGATCTGCCCGCTCTCGCTCACGCCGAGCATGCAGGAGTGGCACACGAACAACCCGGAGCTGTCGAAGATCATGCTCGACTCGATTCCGCTCGGGCGGATCGGAGACGCCGAGCAGGACATCGGCCGGGCGGTGGCCTTCCTCGCGGGACCGGACTCCGACTACGTCACCGGAACGACGACGATGGTCGACGGCGGCCAGACGATCCTGCACTGACCGGCGGCGAACCCGCTTCAGGGCTCCGGCACGATCTCCTGCAGGCAGAGGCGCAGACCGCAGTATTCGTCGAAGCCGGCCTGCCGGATCGAGAAACGTTCACCGTCCGAGAGCTTCCGCGCGTCGACCTCGTCCGCTGTGATCGTGTCGCGGAAGAGCAGGCGCCGGCCCTCCGCCTCGAGCTCCGCGACCCGCGCGTCGAGGTCGTCCACGCCGTAGACCACGCTGTACACGCCCTCGCCCTTCTCGGCGAGGAAGGCTCGCGCCGCGTCGACCATCGAGCCGCTCGCGTAGGCGGGGGTCATGATCTCGAGCCCGGCGCGCCAGGAGATCAGCACCCGGAGCCCGAGGTCCGGGAGGTCGATCTCGTGGAGGGACACCCTGAGCGATCCCTCCCAGAAGCGCCGGACCGACTCGAAGTGCTCCGGCGCGACGCACCATACGACGTGGTGGACGCGTTCCGCCGCCGCGGATTCTCCTCGTTCCATCGCTCGCTCTCCGGATGCGCGGCGCCGCCTAGAGCGCCAGGTGGATCTCCCCGTGCGCGCGAGCCCAGCGCGAATGGATCCATCCGGGCTCCTCGAGCAGTCGGTAGTCGGGATATCGCGCGAGCAGCTCCTCGAAGGCGACCCGCGCCTCGAGGCGCGCGAGCGAGGCACCGAGGCAGAAGTGGATGCCGTGACCGAAGGAGAGGTGGCGCGTGATCTTGCGCGTCACGTCGAAGCGCTCGGGCTCGTCGAACTCGCGCTCGTCGTGGTTCGCCGCGGCCCAGAGGAGCAGCACGCGCTCGTTCTCCGGCACGCGGCAACCGTGGAGCTCGAGGGGCCGGCGCGTACGACGCGGCAGCGCCTGGGCCGGCGTCTCGTAGCGGAGCATCTCCTCCACGGCCTGCGGGATGCGATCCGGCGACTCGGCGAGGCGCTTCTGCTGGTCGGGATGCCGCGCGAGCAGGACGGCGCCGTTCCCGATCAGCGAGGTCGTCGTGTCGTTGCCGGCGACGATCAGCTGGTAGCAGAAGCCGAGGATCTCCTCGTCGGAGAGCGTCTCATCGTCGAGCTCCGCTGCGATCAAGGCGCTCATCAGATCCTCGGCGGGCCGTCGCCGACGCTCGTCGAGCAGCAAGCCGAACTCTTCGTAGATCCGCCGAGACGGCTCCTCGATCGTCTCCTTGATGCTGAGGGACGGATTCGTCGTCAGCATCCGACGCGTGTGACCGAGGAAGGTCTCGCGGCGCTCGGGCGGCACGCCGATCATCTCGGCGATGATGCGCCCCGGCAGCGGCGTCGCGTAGTCCTCGACGAGCTCGCAGCGATCGCGGCCCGAAAGACCGTCGAGCAGCTCCCGGGCGATCGCGCGCACGCGGTCCTCCATCGCGCCGACCCGCCGGAAGGTGAACGCACGGGAGACGAGGGTGCGCAGGCGATCGTGACGCGGCGGATCGAGGTAGTTGAGCATCGGCAGCAGGCTCTGCGCCTCCTCGATGCCCTCGGTCGTGAGCGTCTCGACGTCGAGGGTCGCGTTCCAGACGTCCTCGAAGCGCGAGATCGCCCAGATCCCACGCTCGGGGTTGTGATAGACCGGATGCTCGTCACGAAGCCGTCGGTAGACCGCGTGCGCGCGGTCCTGGAACGCCGCGACGTAGGGGTCGTAGACGAAATCCGATTCCTCGCCCATGCGGACACCTCCTCGTGTCGGGTGTTCACGGTAGCGGAGGACGCGCCGCGTCCAGTGCGCGACGGCGAGCCCCGTCCGGCCAGAGAGCTACCGTCGAAGCGACCCGCCGATTCGCCGCACGAGGCGACGTCGGCCCGCGACGCGACCCTCCCCCCCCGCCCGGAGCCCTCCATGCGCTTCTCCCTCTCGCTCCCGACGATCCGACACCCGGAGCGCGCCGATCCCTACGAGGAGACCTTCGCGCTCGCGCGTCTGGCCGAAGAGGAAGGCTTCGACACCGCCACGATCGGCCACCATCATTTCCTGCCCGGCAACCAGAGCGATCCCCTCACCTTCATGGCTGCCGTCGCCGCTCGGACGACGACGCTCCGCGTCGGGACCGGGATCTTCCAGCTTCCGATCCACAACCCCGTGCGCGTCGCGGAGCAGGTCGCGACGATCGACCAGATCTCCGGCGGTCGGATCTCGCTCGGCGTCGGCTCCGGCTGGTGGCCCCTCGAATACCAGGTGCACGGCTCGAATTTCCGCGAGCGCGGGGCGCGCATGGAAGAGGCGCTCGAGATCCTGCGGCGGGTCTGGACGGAGACCGACGTCGCCTTCGAGGGGCGCTTCTGGAGCTTCCCCGAGCTGACGGTCCATCCCCGTCCCGTGCAGGTGCCCCGCCCTCCGCTCTGGGTCGCGGGCGTCGTCGACGCCGCCGTCGACCGGGCGGCGCGCCTGGGCGACGCCTGGCTCTGCGGTCCCGTCCAATCCCTCGGCCGCGCGAAACGTTGCCTGTCGGTCTACCGCGATTCGTGTCAGCGGATCGGACGGGAGCCGGAATGGATCCTGCGTCGATTCGCGTGGATCGGAACGGATCGGCGCAAGATCGAGGAAGAGATCCTGCCGCGCTACATCGAAGGGCTGCTCGTCCATTGGCGCGAGTCCGCCGAAGACGACGTCGAGAAGGCGCTGTTCGAGCGGCTCGACCGCGGCGAGAAGATCACGCCGCAGGAGATCGCCGGCGACCGGCTGCTCTGGGGCACGCCCGAGGACGTGATCGCGCAGATCGAGCGCTACCGATCGGAGACCGGCTGCCATCACGTGCACGCCGCCTTCGGCGCCGGGATGCCGGCCCACGAGGACGAGTACTCGACGCTCGGGCGGTTCGAGGAGCAGGCGGAGATGATCCGGCTCTTCGGTCGCGAAGTGATCCCGCATTTCCGCGACGGGCGCTGAACCACTCCGAGGGCTCCGCGTCCTCCAGGCGGGACGGGTCCAACGCACGGATTCCGAAGATCACCGATGGAGAGAGACCTCGAATGACGAACCGAAGCGAAGCCGCTCGCGGGATTGGGATCGACGGACACCGAGACGGCCCGAATCGGCAGCGATCGCCGCGAACGACGACGGCGGGCGTGTGGGTCCCCGCCGCTCTGATCGCCCTGCTCACGGCCGGCCCGGCCTCGTCCGAGGAGCACGGGCGCCTGCCCCCCCTGCCCGAGTCGGAGTGGGGTCCCGAGGTCCGCGAGATGCTCGGCGGGACCTACGATCGCGTGGCCGAGCTGGAAGGCGCCGCCCCCGAAGCGGAGCGCGAGACGCTCAACATCCTGCGAACGATCGCCTATCACCCCGACCTGCTCGGTCCCTTCCTCGGATTCGCGACGGCGCTCGCCCAGGAAGGCACGCTCACGCGCCGGGACTCGGAGCTGCTGGCGCTGCGCGCGTCCTGGAACGGCCAGAGCGACTTCGAGTGGGGACACCACGTCGTCTACGGCCTGGCCGCCGGGCTCACCCGCGCCGAGATCGACCGGATTCCCAGGGGTCCGGAGGCCGAGGGATGGTCGGCTGCGGATCGGGACCTGCTCCTCATCGCGGACCAGCTCCATCGTCGCCAGCAGATCGATGACACGCTCTGGACACGGATCGCCTCGCGCTATTCGGAGGCGCAGCTCGTCGAGATCCCCTTCGTCGTCGGGCAGTACACGATGCTCTCGATGGTCGCGAACATGACCGGGGTGGCGCTCGAGCCTCGATTCGAGCCGCTGCCTACGTTGGCGGATTGACGGGGTCGCTTCGGACGAAACGACCGCGCCTGCCAGGATCCGGGTGGGGTCGGCTAGAGCTGGAGCACGAGACCAGATTCGAACTGGCGCGCGCTCGAAGGCTGCAGCCTCTCCTACCACTGCGGAGAAAGTGGACCTTCCCGGGCCGACGGTCTTGCCGCTTCAGGAGCGCGTCTTCCGACGTGTCACGTCAAGGCCATCCAGCGACGTATCGTCCCCAGGAGCAGCAAGAACAAGGTCGAAACGGCGACTCCCGTTGCGAAACCGGCTTCGGGAATGATCTCGATATCACCGCGTGCCGAGAACACCGCTCCATCCCCTTCGCGTACTTCGAAGGCAAGAAGGTCCGGGCCCAGGGAGGAAGGCGGGTTGGTTCTGGTGTAGTAGTACCAGTCATCCGTCGGGTACGGATGCGCCGCCGGATAGGGATCGTTCGTCACATAGATCGCGCGAATGGTCCATTCGATCGTTTCCGCCTGAACGGACCCGGTCCTCACGCCGGTGAACTCGAGAAGGTCGATTTCCTGGCCGACCGTCATCGCGAGGCCTAGCGGAGCGGCCCAGTCGACCAGAGCCTGGTCCGCGATTCCGTCGTCGACGATCCGAATGCTGCTTGCCGCCGTCCTGACTTCGGGCGCATTCCCGAAGAAATAGTCGGGTCTGAATCCGCCCAGGGAGCGGCTTGCATCATAGACATACCGTGTCTCGCCAGGGAAGGGGTGTTCGATGACACACCCGTCTTCGCAGGGCCAGGCGTTCGCATACCAGAAGCCGAACTCGGTCTCGCCGGAAAGCAAGCCGGCCCCGGAGTCTTCCTCGACCACCTGGACCGTTCCGATCGGGATCTTCCAGACGAAGGCCTGGGAAGATCCCGAGAGCAGCAAGGCCGAAGCCAGAGCCGGAAGAAGACGAAGAATCCGAAGCGTAGGCATCGCGGTCTCCTCCGAAGAATGAGAGCGATCGCGAGGAAAGGCCTTGTTGGGCCGATGTGAACAACCATACCGCATTCCGGGCCAGCTGGTTTCGTCCAGACCTCACCGGGACGCGCCAACGAGAACCGACCTTGATCGTCCGGCAGCAGGAGCGGTCTCGAGCGGGTCAAGGGCAGGTGGTGTTGCTTGCGCAGAGGTTCGGGCCGAGCTCGACCCCGGGGCCGGTCACCGTCCCCGTGTCGTTGTTCTGGATCTGGTTCCGGGAGTAGCCCGCCGAGCCGAAGAACTCGACCCCGTAGCCGGCATTCGAGTTGATCGTGTTCTCGTGCAACGCGCACCGATTGCAGCGGACTCCATTGCCGCCGTTGTCGTAGCTCGTATTGTGGGCGATGACGCTGTCTCCGCGATCGAAGATGCCGACGCCGGCGTTGCGCTCGAAGACGTTGCTAGTGAGGCTGCCGATGCCGAAGAATCCGTCGCCGCCGTTCAGGAGGACGACGTTGTCGCGGACGACGCCGTGGCCGTTCATGAAGAGAATGCCGCCGCCGGCATTCTCTGCGATCCGCATGGCTTCGACGCGGCAGCCGCGGTTGCAGCGGATGCCCCAGGAACCCATGCCCTGGATCCGGCCGTTGCGGATCTCCACCGCGTCGACGGAGTTGGCCGAGACACCGGATCCAGCCCCGCCGCGTCCGCAGACGACCGGCTCGAAGGAGGCCTTGCTGCAGGTGACGGGGCCGAGGATCGCGAAGCCGTTGAGGTCGAGGGACGTGCCTTCGCTCTGGACGACGATGCCCGTCGTGTTCGTAGGAGAGGCGGAGACGGAGACGTCGAGATCGCTGGTCAGGACGTAGCTGCCGGCGCTCGCGAGCGTGACCGGGAAGCCTGGCGCGTCGCCTGCCACGCAGCCCGTCGTGACCGCACAGGTCTGGTTGATCTCGAGGACGCCATCCGAGGCGCTCGCCAGCCAGGGCATCGCGAGCGCGAGTACGAGAGAGGCGGGAAAGAGGCGGCTGAATCGGGCGATCGTCTTCAAGGTCGTTTCCTCCGGTTCGGGGATCGAGTCGAAGGATCGCAGAGCAGCCGAGCGGGGCTGTGAAGGGCTTCACATAGAGACTCGAGAACTCGATCACGCACCGCGCTCGTCTCCCCCGCCTCCCTCTCATTCGCATCTAGCGACTGAGACCTGCCACGACCCGGGTCATGAACGCCTCCGGCCGATGCCGCCCCAGGCAAGGAAGGCAAGGAAGGCAAGGAAGGCAAGGAAGGCAAGGAAGGCAAGGAAGGCAAGGAAGGCAAGGAATCAGGATCATGAGTTTCGAGAACTCGCGCAAACGAATCACGAAACAGACATCTTCATGAAGAACTGACGAACACATCATTCGAGCTTCTCGAATGCCGTCCGATCCAGAATATCCGAACTCTATTCGAAAGAGCGAGACCCATTTACCGCTCCGCGATGCCGAATCTCCAAGAAGGTCCTGTAGCATCGAATCCGCAGGCACAACTAACTTTGCCTAACACGGAGATCATGTATGCAAAGAATCCACTTGATCAGCGTCGTTCTATCCATCCTCGCGCTCGGCGCCTCGCAAGCGAATGCGGCGCCCGACCCGACGCCCGACGCCAACGCCTCGGTCGTTCACCTGCGAACGAACTGCGATGTCGCAGGTATCCCCAAGGAGAACTGCTTCGAATCCATGGCCAACCTCATGGCCTGGACATGGACGACACGAAACCCGAGCGCCTCTGACCGGCTCAGAATCGACGCCGGCCCGGGCCAGTTCGGCGCATTCGAATGCCCGAATGGTCGCGGCTGGGTCTCGCTCTACGGCTCCGGAAGACTGACGACGGTCTTCGAGGGTACCGCGAGCAGCACTCCAGCCGGGCGAACTGTCGGCGGGGAAGTCTCTGCTTGCGAAGACCTCGAGTTCGCCGACGCGACGTTCCGCGGAACCTGGACGGGTTTCCATTGGATCATCCAGGGAGGAAGCTCACAGTGGCAGAGTGTCGATATCGAGGGCCTCGATTCAGGACAGGACGGCGCAGGCTTCAACGAGACTTTCGCATGGCTGGAAGAGCCTGGCGGCTGCAACGAGGAATCTCCGATCGCGTCTCACTACTTTTTCGATACGCGCGTGATCGCGCACGGCAGCCGAAACTTCGCCTACGACCCAGCGCCCTTTTGGACGGGCTGCTCTGACGTCTGGTTCTACGGCGGCGAAATCACGTGGAACGCGGCGCCCGTCAATCATCTCGGCGGGTTGGTGGACATCGGACGACGAAGCAAGATGCATGTCTTCGGGTCAGCGCTGCGAGTCCTCAGCACGACCCCCGGCGACTATTCCGGGCTGGTCGGCATTCGCACGACGCACGCCGATAGCGTCTATCACATGCACGGCGGAATCGTATCGATGCAGTTCCCGGAAGCGACCAGTGGATACGCGTTCGGCATCTACGCTCACCCGGGATCCCTTGTTCATACTCCAGGTACTGCCTTCGCAATGAACGGCAACCTTCTGCGATTCCGGATCGCGGGCACGGGCACCGTGCAATCGCCCTTCCTTTGGCAGAGTGGTCAGTTCCCACCGGCCGCCAGCTCCGAGACGAACGTGATCAACTCCCAGTCGGGGTCGGACATGTACGTGGAGACAGACTGCGACAGCGGAGGGAATTGCAATGGCGCAGGAAGCGAGACACACCTGATGATCTACAACAGCAACCTCTGCCCACTCGCGAACCCTTGGTTCGACACGCAGACGGGAGCGTGCCGACTCTAGGCGCTCCGCGGCGTTTTCTCGATGAGGCGTTTCCATGTTCGGGTTCCGCCGGTCGCGAGCGAGCGGCCGGCGGACCCTGACAAGCCAATTCGAACATCCGAGAACCGACGACCGTCCGCGGCCACGATCCCCACGCTCGAGCCGCAATCCTGGACGTCCAGGCCTCAGGCCTGAGACGAGCGCGAGGAGTCATCAGGCTTTGGACCGGAGGACAGTTCGCTGGATCCGGAAGTGGAGCGCGACGGGCGGCGTCTCTCAAGACGATCGCTGGTCCGCGGCATGCCGACCCTGCGTCCACCTGGCGATCTGCACGGAAACGATCGACGCAGCCGACCGAGAAGCGGATCGTAGTCGGCTACGTCTCGATTCGATCGATGAACTCGAAGACCCGACTCGCCGCTCGCTGATCGCTCGCGGCTCCCCCTCAAGTTGCCAACTACGTTGCCAACGTGAGCCCCTCGATCTCGAAGCGCTCTGCCATCCGAGC
>JAUIFY010000256.1 GCA_030430245.1 bacterium
CATTGCACGTCGGAAGGATGATCCGCAAACAATCGAAGCTGCCGGGCACGTAGCGCAGATGTTGGCGGCAGTAGTCGAACGGGCCGTGGCGCAGCGACTCGAAGATCGCAACCTCGCCCTCGCAGAAGAAGAGCCGATCGGGGAGAAGAGCCCCGATCTCGGGGTCCAGCCCCGCGTCCTGGGCACGCGTCGCCGCCGCCTGGAGCCCCGCGAGGACCAGAACGAGCCCGATCAGAGCCCGGCGCGCCGTCCGGGGCCGCATCAGACCTTCTTCCGCTTGCGGCCCAGGTAGTCGACCAGCAGGTACTCGCCGAGCCGATCGGGGCGGCTGTAGAGCGCCCGTCCCTTGTTGATGCGGGTCATCTTCTCGACGAACGCGCGCAGCCCCAGCGAATCGTCGAGCATGAAGGTGTTGATCGTGATGCCCTTCTTGGTCACGCGCTCGACCTCGCGCAGGGTCTCCTGAGCGGCGCGTCGCGAGACGCCACCGAACGACAGAGGCCACTCGCAGTGGAGCCTCCCCTCCGCGAAGTAGGCGGTCGGCTGCCCGTCGGTGATGACGATGAGATGTTGATTGCGGCTGGGGTGACGCCGTAGGAGATCGCTGCCCATCCGCAGCGCATCCTGGAGATTCGTGAAGGGGTCTCCCATGTTCCACGATGCCTCGGGAAGATCCTGAGCGCGAAGCTCGACCGCACGGGTGTAGAAACCCACGATCCCGAAGAAGTCGCGCGGGTAGCGGGTGCGGATCAGGCTTTCGAGCGCGAGTGCGACCTTCTTCGCCGCGGCGAAGCGGCCCTCCCAGCTCATCGACCAGCTCATGTCCAGGAGAAGGACCGTCGATGCGGTGCTGTGCTGGCGGGACTCGTGGACCTCGAAGTCCCTCGGCTCGACGCCCAGGGTGGCCCCGGGACGTCGCCGGACCGCGTTCATCAGCGTCGGTACGAGCGCCAGGTCGAGCGCCTCCCCCGGCTCATGGGGCCGCACGCCTTCCGGCATCAGCTCCGCCGCGCCCACCCGGCGCGTCTCGTGCGCCCCGGGACGGTCGCGCAGCAACGCCTGGTAGATGTCCCGAAGAGCGAGCTGACCGATCCGCCGGATGCCCTTTGGCGACAGCTCGAGGCGGCCTTCGCGCTGCACCAGGAATCCGGCGTCGACGAGCATCTGCATGGCCTGGCGGAGCGCGTCGAAGTCCTGCATCGCCTGCGCCCCGAGGAGCTCGCCGAGCTGGCTCGGATCGATGCCCTCGAAGTCGCCGCTCATCAGCGCGCGCTGCAGATCCATCAGCGTTTCGAGCTGAGAGGCGAGGTCCAGCGCCTGCTCGAAGTCGAGGGACTGCTCGCCCTGCAGTCGATCGCCCCATCGCTGCTGCAGGTCTTCCACCTTGCGGATGTCGTCGAGCTTCTCGAGCAGGTCCTGGAAATCGCGCCCGGCGCCTTCGTCTTCGAACGAGTAGCTTTGCGCGATTCGCTCGATCGCCTCGGAGAGCCGTTCGGGGAGGTCGCCGAGGAACGCCTTCTTCTCGCGCATGCGCGCGCCCGCGTCTCCCGGTTGCGCCCGCTCGTCGAGCGTCCCGCGCTCCCGGTTCAAGATCTCTTCGAGCTCGCTCTGCGGCCCCTCGAGCGCCCGGTCGACGTTCACGGACTGCTGGGTCTGCTCCAGGTGCTCACGGAGCTGCTGGAGAAGCTCGTCGAGCCCCAGGAGCTGTCCGTCCGACGCCTCCAGCCCCTGGCGCAGCAGCCACTCCAGCGCCTCGCGCACGTCGTCCGTCGCCGACAGTGCGTCGGCGAACTGCTCGAACACCTTCTCGGGATCCAGGCGGATCCTCTGGGTTCCATCCCAGGCGGTGTAACGAAGACGGAGCATGACCCGTCACGCGCGGTAGGTGACGCGCCCTCCGGAAACCTCGCGGTTCAGCTTTTGGTGAAGGTGCAGACCTTCGAGGATGAACTCCGTCGCTGAGGCCATCAGAGCGGGCGACTCGAAGGGGCCGAGCTCGCCGATCGCGTCGCGCAGACCCGGGATGGCACTGATCCCCTCCAGGTACTCGGAGGCCGGCATCTGGTCCGACACTTCGACGCCCCACCCCCCTTCGAAGTAGCCCACCACCGCCTGCAGCGTGGCCGGCGTGAAGGTCTCGTCGAACACCGCGAGGACCGCGCGGTTCACGAGTCGCTCGAAGGCCTCCTGCTAGGAGCGCTCCTCGCCAGTGTACTCGAACTCCAGCTTGCCCAACATCGACGTCGCCACGGCGTGAAGATCCGAGATCCGCGGCACGATCTCGGGCTCGCCCTGGACGATCGCCCGACGCTCCGCATTCGCGATCAGGGTCTCGTAGTTGTTGAGCGTCGCGCGCACGCTGACGCCGCTGCTCTGGTTGATGTCGCTCGCCGACCGCGCCTCGAACGTGAGACCGGCGACGATGCTCTTCATGAAGTCCGGAATCCGGACCGGACAACCATCGCGCTCGGACGCCGGCACCTCCTGGTCGAGAATCGCGATTTCCGTCGCGACGTCCCGCGGGTAGTGGGTGCGGATCTGCGCGTCGAACCGGTCCTTGAGCGGCGTGATGATGCGGCCACGACTGGTGTAGTCTTCCGGGTTGGCGCTCGCGATGATCACGATGTCGACGGGGAGACGAACCTTGAACCCTCGGATCTGGATGTCGCGCTCTTCCATCAAGTTGAACAGCCCGACCTGGATCTTCTCCATCAGATCGGGGAGCTCGTTGATCGCGAAGATCCCGCGATGCGAGCGAGGAACGAGCCCGTAGTGGATCGTGTCTTCGTCCGCGAGATAGCGCCCTTCGGCGACCTTGATCGGATCGATCTCGCCGATCAGGTCCGCCATCGACACGTCCGGCGTCGCCAGCTTCTCGCCGTACCGCTCCTCCCGGCCCACCCACGCGACGGCCAGGGAGTCCCCCTCCGCGTCGAGGCGCGCGCGGCATCGCCGACAGATCGGCGCCATCGGATCGCAGTGGATCTCGCAACCCTCCACCGCGGGTACGCTCTCGTCGAGGAGCGCCACGAGGCCCCGGATCAGCCGCGACTTCGCCTGCCCACGCTCTCCCAGGAGGATGATGTGGTGCCCGGAGAGGATGGCGTTCTGTACCTCGGGCACCACGGTGTCGTCGTAGCCCAGGATCGTCGGGAGGATCGGCCGCCCCTCCGCCAGGGCCACGCGGAGATTGCGCCGGAGCTCCGCTCGCACCGTCGTCGGCTCGTGACCGGCGGCACGGAGCTCTCCAAGGGTCGTCGGTTTCGCCATCAGCACCTCCCCCCGCCACTCCCGACGAGGAAGCGCATTATGGGACCATCCGCGACGGGCGGGCAACCCGATCAGCGAAAGTGGGCCACGAGCCGATCGTAGCTCTCGAGGAGGTGCTGCGGCATCACCTTCGTGTCGGCGATCACGGGCATGAAGTTCGTGTCCCCCTCCCACCGGGGGACGATGTGCCAGTGGAGATGCGTGTCGATCCCGGCACCACCGACCTTGCCGAGATTGAGGCCGACGTTCATTCCGTGACAGGACAGCGCCTTCTCGACGATCGCGGCCGTCCGACGCAGTCTCTCCATCACGTGCGCGTAGGGCTCCGCCGCAAGCGCCCCCAGATCCGCGCCGTGCATCCGCGGAGCCACCATCACGTGCCCGTTGCTGTACGGATAGCGGTTCATCATCACCACCGAGTGCTCGTCGGCGGAGAGGACGAGGTTCTCGCGATCGTTCCCCGCGCCCGGTAGATCACAGAAGATGCACGATCCCGGTGGGGGCGCGTCCCCGACGACGTAGCCCATCCGCCACGGCGCCCACAGCACCTTCACGGGCAGCTCAGCTGTCCTCGTGCGGCGCCGCCGCCGAGACGGTCGTGTCCCTCATCGGGGCCGGCTCGTCGGAGATCCCCGCCTCGCCCGGCGTCGAGTCACCCATCGGGGCCGGCTTGCGGTCGACGCGGAGCTTCAGCTCCTTGCCTGCCTTGAAAAAGGGCACGCGCTTGGCAGCGACCGATACGGCCTCGCCGGTCTTGGGGTTGAGCCCCTCGCGCGCGTTGCGCCGCTTGACGATGAAGCTTCCGAACCCGCGAATCTCGATCCGTTCGCCCCGCGTGAGCGCTTCGGCGAGCGTCTTGAACACGGAGTTCACCAGGGTCTCGACATCACGTCGGGGGAGGTGCGGCCGCGCGTTGGCCACGGTCTCGATGAGTTCGCGCTTGGTCATGTTCCGACTCCGATCCGGCGGACGTACACCTCAACGAACCCCGTCCGTCACGACGGGTAACCGCCACAAGAACTGCGGGGAGCGATCGCCCCCGGAAGAATCCGCGAGCGCCGCGAGAGCATCGGCGAAGTCGGCCAGAGCCGATCGCCCGATCCTCGCGCTCGCCTCGTCCGACATCAGGGCGCGGAGCCACCAGGGGCCGCGTTCCGGAGAGACCTTCTCCACCCGGGGCTCACCCTCGATCCCAGCTCGGTCCGCCGCGACGGCGACCGCCTCGTGGAGGCCCCCGAGCTCGTCGACGAGTCCCAGCTCCCGGGCCTGTTCCCCGGTGAAGGTGCGCCCGGTCGACACGCGCCGCATCGCCTCGCCCGAGAGCCCTCGCCCGGCAGCGACCGCGTCGATGAACTGTGTGTGCACCTCGTCGGCCATCGCCTGGAAGATCGCACGCTCCTTCTCGGTCAGGGCGCGGAACGGCGAGCCCATGTCCTTCTGCGCTCCGGCGGTGACGATCTCGGCCTGCACGCCGACCTTCTCCATCAGCCCCTGAAGGTTGGTGAGCTGCAAGATCACGCCGATCGATCCCGTGAGCGTGCCGGGATTCGCCACGATCACGTCCGCGGCGCTCGCGACGTAGTACCCGCCCGACGCCGCGACCGATCCGAGGGACGCCACGACGGGCTTGATCTCGCCCAGCCGCCGGACGGCATCGTACATCTCCTGCGACGGCGCGACGGCACCACCGGGCGAATCGATCCGAACCACCACCGCGCCGACGGACGAGTCCTCCCCTAGGTCGTCGAGCGTCTCGACGAACGCGTCCGAACGGGTGATCTCGCCGCGCAGCGGAACCAGCGCGACGGTGGGCCCGCCCGATCCGAGGATCGACCCGCTGGGCCGCCCGGGGAGCAACGTCACCACGAACGCGACGAGCGCAAACAAGGCCGCGAAGGCCAGGAAGAAACGGAACGCTCGTCCGGCGGGGTGACGGGGCTGGGCCACCCTCGCCAACTCAGCCCTCGGTCTTGTTCTTCTCGCCGACCGCGACGCGCTGCAGGTCGGTACCGACCACGTCTTCCAGCGAGAAACGCCCGCCCTTCCCTTCGCGGCTCATGTAGGCGTCCATCTCGGCGCGCTCCTCCGAGCGACGCAGCGCCCGAACCGACAAACCGATCTTCTTCTCGCGCGGGTCGAGGTTCGTGATCTCGGCCTCGATCTCCTCGCCGACGTGGAAGTGATCCCCCGGACGATCGACGCGCTCCTGCGAGATCTGAGAGACGTGGACCAGGCCCTCGATCCCCTCTTCGAGCTGCACGAAGACGCCGAAGTCGGTCACGCTCGTGATCGGTCCCTTGATGCGGCTGCCGACCGGGAAGCGCTCGGCCAGGTTCGCCCAGGGATCGTTCGAGAGCTGCTTGACGCCGAGCGAGATGCGCTCGTTGTCGACGTCGACGCCGAGCACGACCGCCTCGATCTCGTCCCCCTTCTTGTAGACCTCCGAGGGATGCTTGATCTTCTTCGTCCAGTGCAGGTCCGAGATGTGGACCAGGCCGTCGATCCCGTCCTCGACCCCCACGAAGATGCCGAAGTCGGTGATGCTCTTCACGACGCCCTTGATGTGGCTGCCGATGGGATGGTTCGCACGCACCATCTCCCACGGATTCGGCTCGACCTGCTTGAGACCGAGCGAGATGCGGCGGTTCGTGGAATCCACGTCCAGGACCTGGACTTCGACCTCGGCCCCGACGTCGAGGAGCTTCGACGGGTGGGTGACCCGCTTCGTCCACGACATCTCGGAGACGTGGATCAGTCCCTCGACGCCCTTCTCCAACTCGACGAACGCTCCGTAGTCCGTGATGCTCACGACCTTGCCACTGATGCGCTTGCCGGTCGGGTAGCGCTCCTCCGCGGTCGTCCACGGATCGGGCAGGATCTGCTTCATCCCGAGCGAGACGCGCTCGCGCTCCGCGTCGTACTTCAGAACCACGACCTTCAGCTGGTCGCCGACGTTGATCACCTCCGACGGGTGCGAGATCCGGCCCCACGACATGTCGGTGATGTGGAGGAGACCGTCGATGCCGCCCAGGTCGACGAACGCCCCGTAGTCGGTGATGTTCTTCACCGAGCCCTCGAGGATGATGCCTTCCTCGAGCACGCGAAGCGTCTCTTCCTTCAGAGCCGAACGCTCCTTCTCGAGGACGGCGCGCCGCGACACCACCACGTTGCCGCGTGCGCGGTTGAACTTCAGGATCGCGAACCGCCCCTTCTGGCCGATGAAGCGATCGAGGTTCCGCGTCGGGCGAAGGTCGGCGTGCGAGCCGGGCAGGAAGGCCGAGACACCGATGTCGACCTTCAAGCCGCCCTTCACCTTGCCGACGATGAGGCCCTCGATGGGGACACCGTCGTTGTACGCCTGCTCGATGTCGCTCCAGACCTTCACCTGCTCGGCCTTGGTGCGCGACAACGTCACGCCGCCGGTCTCTCCTTCACTCGATTCGAAGAAGACGTCGACGTCCTGGCCGACCTCGGCGTGCACGGTTCCCTCACGATCGCGGAACTCGGCGATGGGGATCTGCCCCTCCGACTTGTATCCGATGTCGACCGTGACAAAGCCATTGGCGATCTGGACGATCTGCCCCTGGACGACTTCTCCCGGCTTGACCAGCTTCAGGCTCTGCTCGAAGAGCTGGCCAAAGTCCTCCTCAAGGGACGACTGATCGTCGTTCGCACTCATCATGCAGCGATTTCCTCCTACGGGGGGGTGGGCGCAGTTCGGCCAGGCGGCCGCCGCGTTCCTTGGGCATACTCTTGCGTGGATGTCTTTTCAAGAGCCTTCCCGCGACCTTACGACCGCAACCATGCTTTCGATCACCTGCTCGGCCGTCAGGGGTCCCGAATCGACCTCGATCGCACCCTCCGGTCGCCGCAGCGGAGCCACCGCGCGGCCCGCGTCCCGGGCGTCTCGCTCCTCGATCTCGCGCCGGGTCGCCTCGAAATCGACCTCGACACCCGACTCGCGAAGCTGGTCGACACGGCGCTGCGCACGACAGGCGACGTCGGCGGTGAGGTAGAATTTCACCTCGGCGTCCGGGAACACGACCGACCCGACGTCGCGTCCCTCGACCACGACACCGCCGTCGGCGCCGAGGCGACGCTGGAGGTCGAGCAGGCCTTCGCGGACCGCCGGAACCGCGGAAACCTTCGACGCCGCCTGGCTGATCTCGGGACTGCGAATCTCCGCGGTCACGTCGCGTCCTCCGAGCAGGACCCGGGTCCCGCCATCGCCGAAGCGAATGTCGAGGTCGCGCGCCAGCCGACCGAGGCGGTCCGTGTCGGCGATGCCGACCTCCGGGTCCTCGACCGCCGCGAGGGCGACCGTCCGGTACAGCGCCCCGGTGTCGAGGTAGGTGAAGCCCAACCGCTCCGCGATCCGCCGGCTCACCGTGCTCTTGCCCGCCCCGGCGGGCCCATCGATCGTCACCACGGGCCGGCGGCGGCTCACGCGACTCCTCCCCGAAGACGACGGAGGGTCGACAGGAAGCCCGGGTCCGAGATCGCCATCACGTCGGCATCCCGCACGCGCACGGGCGCACGCGCCACCATTCCCGCGACGGCGAAGGCCATCGCGATCCGATGGTCGCCGTGGGTCTCGACCTCCCCGCCCCCGATTCCAGCGCCTCCCCGGACGACCATGCCGTCCGCCTGCTCACGAACCGTCACTCCCAGCCGGGCGAGACCTTGCGTCATCGCGGCGAGCCGATCGCTCTCCTTCACGCGGAGCTCGGCTCCGTCGGCGAAGACCGTCTCACCGTCGGCGACGGCGGCCGCGACCGCGAGGACGGGAAACTCGTCGATCGCCCGGAGCATCGTCTCTCCCGAGACCTCGGTCGCATGAAGCCGCGCCGCCTCGACGACGATGTCCGCGACGGGCTCGGCGCCGACAGACGGGCGCTCCGATAGCGTGATGTTCGCCCCCATCGCCCGGAGGACGTCGAGCGCGCCGGTGCGCGTGGGGTTCACGGACACGCCCGGCAGCTCCAACCGCGATCCGGGCACGATCGATCCCGCCACGAGCCAGAACGCGGCGGCGCTCGGGTCGGCCGGGATCGCCACGCGCGCCGCACGAAGCGTGGCGGGCCCCCGGACCGAGACGGTGGTCGGACTCGGTCGCTCGACGTCGACGCCGAACAGGGGCAGCAGTCGCTCGGTATGATCGCGCGACACGCCGGGCTCCACGACGGTCGTGACGCCATCCGCCTGCAGCCCGGCGAGCAGGATCGCCGTCTTGACCTGTGCGCTCGCCACGGGGAGCTCGAACGTGCCGGAGGCGAGCCCACCCCCGCGGACGCGGATCGGCGGCTTGCCGCCCGAGCTCTCGAGCGCGGCGCCCAGCGCGCCCAGCGGCTCGGTCACCCGCGCCATGGGGCGCTTCCGCAGCGAGTCGTCCCCGTCGAGGACCGCCTCGAAGGGTCGGCCGGCGAGGACGCCGCACATCAATCGAATCGTCGTCCCCGAGTTCCCACAATCGAGAACCGCCGCGGGAGCGCGAAGACCGTCGAAGCCCCGACCTTCGATCCAGACGCGCCCCCCCTCCCGGCAGGTCTCGACGCCGAGCGCCTCGAGGACGGACCGCGTCGAGGCGTTGTCCTCACCTGCCGAGAGACCGTCGATCCGCGTCGTCCCGTTCGCGAGCGCGCCCAGGATGAGCGCGCGATGTCCGATCGACTTGTCTCCGGGCAGGTCGACGCGTCCGCGCAGGGACCGCGCCGCCGTCACCTCCTCGACTCCCGTCGCAACGCCGGTGTCCCGGGCGACCAGATCGCGGCGCAGATCCGCGGCCTGCTGCAGGACGGCCTCCAGCGCGCCACCGTCGCGCGCGTCGACGGCGACGGCCAGGTCGTCCACCCGCGCGCGGAAGGCGTCGATCTGCTCGAGCACCGCGTCGCGGTTCGCGAGCAGGATGTCCCTCCACATCTCGACCGACGCGCCCGCGATTCGGGTCATGTCGCGGAGCGACGGGCCGAAGAACTCGAGCGGATCGACCTCGCCGACGCGTCCCGCCGCGACCGCCCGCGCGAGCGCCCACGCGGCCACGTGCGGCAGGTGGCTGGTCAGCGCGAGCACGCGATCGTGCTGCTCCGGACTCATCTCGGCGACGTCCATCCCGAGTGCGGTCCAGAGCTCCTTCACCGACGCGAGCGCGTCTCGATCCGTGTCGGCGACCGGCGTCACGACGCAACGAGCCCCGTGGAACAGATCCGGGCGAGCGGCGGACGCGCCGGACGTCTCCATGCCCGCGATCGGGTGACTCCCGACGAACCGTCCGGCCCCCCCGAGTGCGGCGGTGCAGTCCCGGACGACCGAGGCCTTCGAGCTTCCGACGTCCGTCACGATCGCGCCTTCGGCCAGGTGGGGCGCCGCCGCGCCGGCCGCCGCGGCGAGCGCGCCGATC
>JAUIFY010000003.1 GCA_030430245.1 bacterium
TCCAGCAGCAGACCGCGGGCGAGCTCCAGATCAACGGCTCCTCGTTCGACGGGCGGCTCGTGTTCGTCACGGGCCTCTTTGCCCAATGGGAGAGCATGGAGGACGATCGCGCGACGGACGTCGGTCCGCCGCTCAGCCGTCTCACGAGGAACCTGGCCCAGAACAGCAACTGGACCTGTGCGCCGTACCTCCAGGCGACGGCGGACTTCACGGAGTGGCTGAGCCTGACCGGCGGCATCCGCTACACCGTCGATCAGAAGTCGCTCACGCTGACCCAGTTCCAGTACGCTCCGACCCCGGGGCGTCCGCTCGACGAGGAGTTCGCCTTCCCGCGCGAGATCGAGAAGTTCACGGCCTGGACGCCGATGGGCAGCATCGCCTCCACGGTGCCGGCCGATCTCCTGCCCGACTTCATGGATCATTTGATGGGCTACTTCACGTACTCGGAGGGATTCAAAGGCGGCGGCTTCAACGCGCTGGCCGGCCCCCGACAGGAGGAGGGCACCTCGGCTCTGGCCGCGTCCTTCGACCCCGAGACCCTCGACAACTTCGAGATCGGCTTCAAGGGCATCTTCTGGGACAATCGCTTCACCCTGAACACCGCCTTCTTCCTCGGGAAGTACGACGACATCCAGAAGGTCTCGGTCGTGACCGACGGAACGGGCGAAGACACCGTCACGCAGCGCATCACCGAGAACGCGGCGAAGGCGACGACGAAGGGCTTCGAGATCGAGGCGCTGCTCTATCCGATCGAGGGATTGCAGATCACCGGCAACATCGGCGTGACCGACGCGCGGTACGACGAGTTCCCCGACGCCGTCAGCGACTACTCGACCGAGAACCCGGACGGTACACCCGCGACGATCGATCGCGCGGGCGAGACCTTCAACAACGTGCCCGAGTTCACGAGCTTCCTCGCGATCCAGTACTCGATGGAGATCGACGCCGGCGACGCCGAGGTCCTCCGCGGTTGGCTCACACCGCGTTTCGAGTGGTACTATCAGAGCAAGACGCACCAGCTCGGTCCCGAGCTCGTGGATACGGTCCAACCCGGGTACAACCTGCTGAACGCCCGCCTCTCGTACGCGTTCTGGGACGACCGGGCGCAGGTGGCCCTCTGGGGCAAGAACCTCGCCGACCAAGAGTACATCAACTGGTCGACCGGGACCGTCTCGACGTTCGGCTTCCTGGTGAACTTCGCCGGGCTGCCCCGGACGTGGGGCGGCGAGCTGTCGTATCGCTTCTGAGATGAAGTGGAGTTAGAGGCCGGCACCAAACTCTAAAGGCGCGGGTTAGCCATCGGATCGATGGTCCGACATTGCGGCCAGAGCCGTAATTAGAGAGGTGCCGGCCTCTAACTCCACTTCATCTTGTCTGATCGATCCGGGTGCGCCACGAGGGGGCAGGGTCGGCCCCCCTCCCTTTTCGCAGCGGTTTCGGACCCTCGTCACGCGATCTTCGGTTGCGCGCCGCCATAGGCTTCGCCAGGATACCGGGGCCGATCGCCCTGGTCTTCCACCGACCGACTCACCACCACCTCTCCCGGGGCGTTTCCAACGATCGGCCCACGGAACGTTCACCCCAGGAGAGAAAACATGCGGATCCGACCCGCCTTCGTCGTTCAATTCACCCTCGTCGCGCTCGCCCTCGGTGGTGGGACTTGGGCCCGAGCCGCCGACTGCGGCGGCTCGGTCGAATGCCAATGTGGAGACCGCGTGGTCGCTTCGATCACGCTTCCCGGGCACCTCGACAGCTGTCCCGGCGACGGACTCAGGCTCGTCAGTGGCGTCCTCGACTGCGCCGATCACCAGATCAGTGGTCCCGGCGACAACACCTCGACCGCCGGCGTGATTCTCGAGGGCGACGGCACGACCCTGCAGAACTGCCGCCTCAGGAACTTCGGCGACGGCGCGCGCGTCGAGGGGGCGCTCGGGGCGTCGATTCTGGACAACGTCGCCTTCGACAACGCCCACGGAGTCTGGGTCGGCGGCGGCGCGTTCGGCACCGTGATCGACGGCAACGAGGTGCGCGACAACCAGGACGAGGGCATCCATCTCGGCTCCGGGACCGCGGGCTCGTTCGTTCGGAACAACGACGTAGGGGACAACGACGCCGAGAACATCTACCTGTTGGGGACGACGGCCAACGTGGTCGAAGACAACGTTCTGGGCGGCGCGAAGGACGCCGGCATCTTCATCAAGAACAGCTGGAACAACGACGTCCGTCACAACACGGTCGGCGATCGTCCGATCCTGGTTCGCGGCGATTCGTACGACAACCGCTTCGAGGCCAACGACCTTCTCGCGGGCGGGTACGTTTTCGAGGCCTTCGAGGAAGACGACGTCTGGACGTACCCGCACGGCCAGACCGTGACGGGAGGCTCGGTCGACGCGAGTACGTGCTTCGAGTTTCTCGGCTCGTACGAGAATACGGTGACCGACACCGTGGTCGACGATTGCCGCCATCTCGAAGAGAAGGAGTATGGCGACCTCGTTCCGTACGGGAACGTCGTCTCGGTCATCGACGTTTCTCCCGGATCGGGATCCGAAGGGAGTGGCGGGTCCGGCTCCTCGGGCGGCAGCCGGAAGGGCCCGATCAAGCGCTCGAAGCCCGTCGGCGATCAAAAGGACACGCTCAAGCTCGACTTCGAGCTGCCACAGGGCCTCGACATCGACCTTGCGGCCGACGACGTCGAGATCACCGTCAGCGACGACGACAGCGTCATCTACCGCGTCACGTTCGCGGCGGGCTGGATCGAAGAGAAGAGCTCCAGTCGCTGGCAGTACAAGGGAAAGCCGGACGAGTCGCCGGGTGGCGTGAAGAAGCTGCTGTTTCGCCTCCACCCGATCCTGGGTTGGTCGGTGAAGCTTCGCGCGAAGACGAATCTCGACCTCGCGGACGAGGCCGACATGACGGTCGAATGGACGATCGGAGACGACGAGGGATCGACCGCCGACCAGTGGCAGGAGAAGAGCAACGGCTGGCTGCTGAAGCCGTAGTCGGCGCGCGTCGCCCCGGCGTCGAGCCGGGCGTGAGTTTCCACGCTCGTCGGCGGATGCTGCGCGCCGTCCGTGTCCTGGGGTAGAGGTGGGGCGTGGAGGCTCGGCTCGAAGCGGTCCTGTGGGACAACGACGGTGTTCTCGTCGACACCGAGCCGCTCTACCTGAGGGCGAACCAGGAGATCCTGGCGACGGTCGGAATCGAGCTGACCGTCGACGCGTTCCGCGAGGTGAGTCTCCAGCATGGACGGAGCGTTTTCGAGCTCGCAGTCGCGAGCGGCTGCGACGCGCGCGAGATCTCGCGCCTGCGGGTCGACCGTGACCGCCGGTACGCGGAGCTCCTCGACGAGGGGGTGAACGTCCTCGCCGGTGTGCGCGAGAGTCTCGACATCCTGCGTGGTCGACTCCCGATGGCGATCGTCACCAGCTCGCAGAAGACGCACTTCGACCGGATCCACCGTCAGACGAGTCTTCTCGACTACTTCGAGTTCGTTCTGGCGAATGGGGACTACGAGCGCCACAAGCCGCATCCCGATCCGTACCTCGCGGCCGCCGCGAGGTTGGGGGTGGCGCCCGAGCGGTGTCTCGCGATCGAGGACACGGAGCGGGGCCTGCGCTCGGCGGTCGCCGCCGGGATGCGCTGTGTGGTGATTCCCCGCGAGCTGTCCCGCGCGAGCGACTTCAGGTCGGCGCACCGGGTCCTCGAGACCGCGCAGGACGTCGCACCCGAGGTCGAGGCGTTGCTGGGGTGCGTCACGCGCCAGCGCGCTTCTCCCACGCGCGGCGCATGAAGGCGAGGCCGTCCCGGGCCAGCCGTTCCTCGTCCTCGAAGAGCGGTCGCCAGATCTTCGTCGCGGCGGCCAGAGTCGGGAGCGCCTGGCCGAACGCCTCGACCGTGAGCCAGCCGTCGTAGTCGATCTCGCGAAGCGCGTCGAAGGTATCGTCCCAGTGCACGAGGCCGGTACCCGGTGTGCCGCGATCGTTCTCGGAGACGTGGACGTGGCGGATCTGCCTCCGGGCGCCGACGATCGCTTCGCGGACGTTCTTCTCCTCGATGTTCGCGTGGAAGGTGTCGTAGTGGATGCCTACGTTCCGGCGGTCGACGTCCCGGACGAACCGCGCCGTGTCGGCCGTCGTGTTGAGGAGGTAGATCTCGAAGCGGTTGAGGAACTCGAGTGCCAGATCGATCCCCGCGCCCGCGGCGTAGTCGGCGATCTCCCGGACGTACTCGACGCCGTGGCCCCACTCCTCGGTCGTCGGGGGTGCGCCGCTGAACTCTCCGATCGCGGCGTAGAGTGGGCCGCCCATCAGCTTCGCCCCGGCGGCGGACGCGCAGTCGATCGCGTCGTTCGTCGCGTCGATGGCGGCGCGGCGTACGGTGGGATCCGGGCTGATGGGATCGTTCTCGGCGTTTCGAACGGTGACCGCCGTGCATTCGAGACCGATGTCGCGCAGCCGTGAGCCGAGCTTGGCGTAGTCCGCTGGCGTTCCCGAGACGATGGGAAGCTCGACACCGTCGTAGCCCATGTCCTTGAGGCGCTCGATGAGCGGCAGGTGCTGCTCGTCGCACGGCTCGTCGGTCCAGAGAAAGAGGTTCATGCCGTACTTCATCGGGCGGCTCCCGTCTCGGTCGTCGCGAGGTCCGGTCGCGGGGCCACCGGGGCGCGATCGGCGGCGCCTCGAGAGCGGCTTTCTGGACCGGCTCGCACCTCAGAAGATCCCGCCGTCGACCCGAATCATCTGCCCGGTGACGTATCCCGACGCCTCGGAGACGAGATAGACCGCGGTGCCGACGATCTCGTCGGCGTCGGCGACACGGTTCAGAACGGCCGCCCGAGCGGCGATGGCCTTGGCTTCGTCGTTCGGGGCGGCCGCGTTGAAGCTGTCCGTCGAGAAGGTGCCGCAGAGGATGCCGTTGGCCCGGATTCCCTTCGGAGCGAACTCCTGCGCCATCACCGCGGTCAGGACGTTCAGGCCCGCCTTGGCGCATGCGTACACGGTCGTGAACGGGGTCGGACGCACGGATGCGAGCGAGCTGATGTTGACGATCGTGCTGCCGGGCCTCATGTGCTCTGCGGCGAGCGCGCTCAGCCGGAGAGGGCCCTTCAGATTCACTCCGATGGTCTTGTCGAAGAGGACCTCGGAGATCTCCTTCATCGAGGGGGCGACCGGTGCGATGCCCGCGTTGTTCACCAGGACGTCGATGCGCCCGAACTCGCTCGCGGTGCGTTCGACGAGCGTCTCGCATTGAGCCCAATCGCCCACGTGACAGGAGACGGCGAGTGCGCGGACGCCGCGCCGGCGGGCTTCCCGGGCGACGGCCTCGCACGGTGTCAGCTTGCGGCTCGCGATCACCACGTCGGCGCCGCGCTCGGCGAATCCCAGCGCCATCGCGCGGCCGAGTCCCTTGCTGCCGCCGGTGATGATGGCGACCTTGCCTTCGAGCTCCTTCCGATCGGTGCTCACGCGTCGTTCCCTACCCGATCTCGATGGCGATCTTGCCGAAGTGTCGGCCCTGCTCGAGATGCTCGACGGCGCGGCCGAGCTCGGCCATCGGGAAGGTGTCGCTCGAGACCGGACGAATCTCATGCTGCTCCATGAATCGGCACATCGAGTCGAACGCGGCGCGGCTGCCGACGGTGACGCCTTGCATCGTGACGTTGCGGGTCATCGCGACCGAGACGGGGATCGCGGTGTCTCCGAAGCCGCCCAGAACGCCGACGATGGCGACGTGTCCCGCCACGCGCGTGGCCAGGACCGCCTGTCCCAGCGAACCCTCGCCGCCGACGTCGACGACGATGTGCGCACCACGTCCGTCGGTGCGCTTCAGGACCTCCTTCGACCACTCCGGCGTCGTCCGGTAGTTGATCGTGTCGTCGGCACCGAGGGCGCGACTCCGTTCGAGCTTCTCGTCGGACGACGACGTGAGGATCACGCGTGCGCCGTGCGCCTTCGCGAGCTGGAGCGCGAAGAGCGAAACGCCTCCCGTCCCCTGCACGACGACCGTCTGTCCCGGTCCGACGTGACCGTCGGTGAGGGCGGTCCACGCGGTCACGGCGGCGCACGGGAGAGTTCCGGCCTCGAGCTCGGAGAGGTGACGGGGTGCCTGGACCAAGCACGCGGCGTCTACGGCGGCGTACTCTGCGCAGAACCCGTCCACTCCCTCGCCCGGGATCGGCCGCTTCACGTCGACGCTCGGCGGGCCGGAGAGCCACCGCGGATAGAAGTTCCCACAGACCCGCTGGCCCTCGGCGACCGAGTCGACGCCGTCTCCGGTCGCGACGACGGTGCCGCACCCGTCGGAGAGAGGGATGCGCGGGTACGTCATGCCCGGGATGAGCCCCCAGACCACGACCGCGTCGTGGAAGTTGAGGCAGCTGCCCCCGATCCGGACCAGGGCCTGGCCCGGCCCCGGCTCTGCCACGTCGCGTACGCCGGCGGCGATCCCGACGACGCCCGGGCCCTCCAGTTGCATCACCCTGGAGCGCATCTCATCCCGCCTCCTACGTCGGAGAGGATCCCGTCGAGGCAACCCCCGAGCGCGGGTTCGGTTTGGTGGAAGTGCCGGCTCATCGCATCGTCTCCTCCGCCGTCGAGCGGAACGCTATACGACGGCTCCCCCCGTCGCGAGGGGAGGGCGGAGGTCGCCGGGCCCGCGCGTGGTCGTGCCTCAGTCGAGCTGAGCGATCGCCTGAGCGAGATTCGCGAGCGCCAACTCGCCCATGACCGTCGCGTCGGGCTTGTTCGGGTCCCTTCGCGACCGCTGATGGATCCCCTCGAGGAGTACGGTCATGCGGTAGTGGTAGAGGGCCGCGTAGTAGCGAAGGTCGGGGATTGCGCGGCCGCTCGCCCGTGCGTAGCGCTCGACGAGCTCCGCCTCCGTGGGCCAGGGCTCGGGGTAGATCGGACACCAGATGCGGAGGAAGCCGGCGAGGTCGAGGAGCGGATCGCCGATCGTCGCCGTTTCCCAGTCGACGATCGCGGCCACGCGGGCGGGGCGCTCGTGGGCGATCATCACGTTCATCATGTGGTAGTCCGCGTGCATGATCGTCGGACTGAAGTCGCTCGGAACGTTCCGCTCGAGCCACCTCGCGACATCGTGGATGCCATCGAGCTCGCGCCCCTGGTAGCTCTCGAGCTGCTTCATCCAGCGGGAGACCTGTCGCTCGTGGAACCCGTCCGGCCGTCCGAAATCCCCGAGGCCGATCGCACGCCAGTCGACCGCGTGCAGCACCGCCAGCGCGTCGGCCAGTGAGAACGCGATCTCCCGCTGCGCCTCCACGTCCGAGTCGTACGGCGGTGGCATCGGCGCGACGGGAACGAACCCCTCGACCCGCTCCATCAGGAAGAACGTGCATCCCAGCACGTCGTGGTCGTCGCAGAGCGCGACCGTCCGGGCGTGCGGTACGCCGGTCTGGTCGAGCGCCTTCTGGAGTCGATACTCCCGGCGGATCCCGTCGTTCGCCCGCTCCAGGGCAACCTTCGACGGCCGTCGGAGGATCCAGCGCGCGTCACCGCGTTGCACGGCGAACATCGCGTTCGACTGGCCGTGCCCGATGGGCTCCACCGTGACCGCCCCACTTCCGATCTCCACGGAGTCCAGCCATTCCCGCAGCCGACCCGCGTCGAGGAGCGCCGCCATCGACACGAACGCATAGGCGTCGAGACGCCCCCAAACAATCCCGCTGGGGACGTTTCCCGCTGGGGACGTTCGTTACCTTTTTCGAAATGTTACCTTTTCGCGGCCGTACGGTAGCAGCCGCAGACACATCACGAACGTCGCCCTGGGGTGGCCGTTCCCGTCGTGGGCAACCAGCGCCGCGCGGGACCGGGTGCGGCTTCTTGATCGGTCGGAGCGGACGCTCGTTCCCCATTCGGATCAAAAAGGTAACAACTGCAGAAAGGTAACGAACGTCCCCTCCGGGAAGGGGTCCGGGCGCTCGTTGCCGGACCGACGGTGCGGTCGACACGGGTGGGGCCGTGCTCCCGGGCGCTCGTTGGCTCAGCGTCGTTCCGTGGTCGGCTCGAGCCAGATCGGAGACGACCACGCGCGGTTGCCGTCCTTTTGCAGGACGCGGACGAAGGCGTAGCGGTCGCCCGGTCGCAGGGTGCTCCTGGCCCGCAACGTCGAACGCTTCGCTTCGGGGCGGAACGTCTCGTGTGGGGCGCCGTCGACCCAGAGCTCGACGACGTCGAGGGTGCCCGTGCCGGTGACCTCGATCTCGAGCGGGATCGGTCCCTCGGCGCGCACGATCTCCCCCATCCAGTGATCGCCGGAGCGGAACACGAGCTGGATCCGATCGGTCGCTCCGTACGTCCGGCGTGAGCGGAGCGCATCGAACACCGAGTCGCGATCGAGGTCCTCGGTCCAGGCCGCCGCGTAGCTCGCGCCGGTGGAGAGATGGTCGCTGCTCGCGATCATGCCGAGGTGGTACCCCATAGCGAGCGGCGCCTGCAGCTCGCGGACCGCGCTCACGTCGCGAAAGCCCTGGTAGACCTCCGCGAGCGGTCGTCGCTGGTCGTCCTGGTAGTCCCAGACGGTTCCGTTGAACGGCTCGTCCGGGATCGTGTGCGTCGTGTGCGGAATCGTGATCGTCCGATCGTCGTCGATCTCGGCCCAGAACTCCGGCAAGGGAGGCGGGAAGTTCCTCAGCATGTCGTCGCGGAGTGAGATCACGTTGTGGTCGGTATCATCATGGCTGCGCTCGAACGAGTAGAAGGGATGAAAGACGCCGGGCGCGTGATGGCGTGTGACCTCCTTCGTCGCACGCCACCAGAGCAGGCTCTGGGCGTCGCCCTGGTCGATGTCGCGTGTGTGGTCCGTGATGCCGAGGAAGTCGAGCTGCTCGACGGAACGTGCGTACCGGTAGGCGTCGTCGAGGGACCCGTCGAAGAACGCGAAGCACAGGGAGATGTCGGTGTGTCGGTGGAGGTCGCCGAACACGAGGTGCCAACGCGTATCGGCGAGATCGAACGTCGGCGGCGTTTCCCGCAATGGCGGATCGATCGGCGCCGGAGGGAGCGCGGACGGGGGACTCGCCAGCCTGGGTGGGGTGCCCGCGCGATCGACGTGCGCGATCGCGACGCCGCGCGGACGATCATCCTCGCGGCGATCCGTGCGGCCCGTCGTCCAGGCTGCGCGGAAGCCGCTCGCGGTCGGCGTCAGCGCGAGGCGCTGATGACCATCGCGTTGGTCGTGCGCGAGTCGGTAGAGGGGCGACCATCCGTCCCCACCCAGCGCGCGGGCGTACAGGCGCCACCCGCTCTCGATGTGATGGTGGGTGATCTCGGGGCGGCCGAGCTGCGCCTGAGCGAAGTGGCGGTACACGACCCACGGCCGGCCGGATCCGTCGACCACGATCTCGGGCCTCTCGTAGTAGACGCCCATGTCGCGGACGCCGTCCCGGCGCGGACCGAGGTCGTCCAGGACGGCGTAGGAGGGGAGCTCGAGCGGCGGCGACTCGATCGGACGTCCGTCTTCCGACAGGGCCACGACGCGGACGCGGCGGAAGCGGTGCAACGAGCCCCGGTCGTCCGTCGAGTTGTTCCAGGCCATGTCGTTGCCGATGTACCGCGCCCCCCAGCCACGCTCGCCTTCCTCCCAGGCGACCCAGAACGTCTGCGACTCCGGCGAGAACGCCGCGGTCGCGCGTCCCTCAAACCGATCCGAGTCGGTGAGGGCCAGGGGCGGCCCCAGTGTTCCGTCGCGCAGGGTCCGCGCGCGGACCTGGAACGACGAGCCGTCGTGCTCGTCCCAAACGATGAGCCCACGACCGAGCCCGCCGGCGATGTCGGGCGCCCACGGACGCGACGCGGTCGAGCGTACGGTCGTCCATGTCGGCGCGGCGGGGATTCCCGGCCCCGGCGAGCGAGGTCCGTCCGTCGGGTGTTCCGGGGCGACGGAGAGCGCGGTCAGGACGATGCGCGAGCCGGATCGGTCCTCCCGGCGGGCCACGATCAAAGGGGGACCGTTTCGTCCGGCGCTCGTGGCGTGCTCGGTCACGTTCGCGCCCGGTGTCTCGATCGCGCCCCGGTCGACCTCCGTGCCGTCCGAGGCGAAGACTGCCCACGCGATCTCCCAGTGCTGCTCGGGCCGACGCTCCCACGTGAGCCAGGCGAAGGTGGCGTCGCCCCGGCGAGTCGAGGTCCAGGTCGGCCGCGCGAGTCGCGCACGCCCTCGCGGGGCGGCGACGGCGCGCCGGTCGATCCACGCCCCGCGTCTCCGTCGGCCGATCCACAGCGCGTCGCCCGTCGCCGGATCGTACTCGAGCCAGGCGAGCCATGTCGTGTCGCCGAGCTGGAGAATCGCCGGGTCGTAGCGGTTGCCTTCGAGGACGACGTCCGAGGCGAGATCGAGGCCAGGTGCGGGCGCGTCGTAGCGGAAGACCGGATCCTGCGACGCGGCGCACCCGCCGAGGACGAGCAGGAGCGCGAGAACCGGAGTCGAGGAGCGCATCTCGGAAGTCTACCGCGACGGCGGACCGGGATGCCACGCAGGAACCGCGCGTGCGGAGGGGGATGCGACAATCCGCGCACCGTAGGCTATCCGGTCTGGTCGATGGATCTCGTGGCGAACTTCGCGCCGCTCGACGCGGCGATCGTCGTGCTCTATCTCCTCGCCGCGGTCGCTGTCGGAGTCGCCGCGAACCGCCGCATCGGTGGAGTCGCCTCGTATCTCGTCGGTGGCCGTGCCGCGGGGCCGGCACTCAACTCCGCGAGCTACATCGGAACGGGCCTCGGGCTCGTGACCCTGATGTACGCTTCGATCGACGCGTTCTCGAACGGATTCGCGTACGTCACGCTCGCCTTGATCAGTTTCACGGTGAGCGTCTTCCTTGGTCTGACCGGATTCGTCATCGCGCCCCTTCGTCGTCTCGAGTTGCTCACGATCTCCGAGTACTTCGAGCACCGATTCGACCGACGAACGCGGATCCTCGGAGGGGGCATCGGCGCGCTGGCCGGCATTCTGAACATGGGATTGTTCCCGAAGATGGGTGCGACCTTCGCCACCTTCGTGACCGGCGCGTCGCTGACTGCGCCGGGCAGCGACACCACGATCAACCTGGTGATGTCCGTGCTCATCCTCCTGGTCGTCGCGTACACGATGCTCGGTGGGATGTTGTCGGTCCTCGTCACCGACTACCTCCAGTTCGTGGTGCTCAGCATCGGCCTGCTCGTGGGAGCGGCCGCGGTCCTCTCGCATCCCGCCCTGGGGTGGGACCGAATCGTCGGAGCCATGGCCGAGCATCGTGGTCCCCGGATGTTCAGCCCGATTGCCGATGATGGCTACGGCTGGACCTGGGTCGTGTTCAACACGGTCGTTTTCTTCTCGGCGGCGATCTGCTGGGCGCCGGAAGCGTCGCGGGCGCTCACGGCGCGGGACGAGAAGGCGACGCGGCTCACCTTCCTGCTCGCGGCTCCGGGGCAGTTCGTCCGCCTCGGCATTCCGGCGCTGTTCGCGACGGCGCTCTTCTGCCTCGTGACGCAGACCCCGGAGCTCGAGGCACACTTCTTCCCCGACGGTCTCGCCGCCGATCCCGAGAACGCCGAGCAGGCGATGCCGTTCTTGCTGGGCCGCCTCTTGCCGACGGGGATCCTCGGGCTCGTCGCGGCGGGTCTCCTGGCCGCGTTCATGTCGACGCACGACAGCTATCTGCTGTGCTGGTCCTCCGTGCTGACGCGCGACGTGATCGCACCGCTTCGCGGAGAGCTCACGGACGACGCGCAGATTCGCATCACGCGGCTCGGAGTGCTCCTGATCGGAGTGTTCCTGCTGATCTGGGGGGTGTGGTACGAGTTGCCCGAGAGCGTCTGGACGTACATGGCGGTGACCGGGACGATCTACATGAGCGGTGCGACGGTCGTCTTGATCGGTGGTCTCTATTGGAGGCGCGCGTCGAGCGCGGGCGCATTCGCGGCGCTGATCGGCGGCCTCACGGCGATCCTCGGGCTCTTCCGTGACGGACTCGCCGCTGTGACCGGCATCGACGTCCCGGGAGAGGTCATTGGCCTCTCGAGCTTTTTCTTCTGCGTGGTGTTGTTCGTCGTGTTCTCGCTCGTCTTTCCCGATTCGGAGGCGGAGAGATGACGACGCAGGCGCTCATCGAGCTCTGGGGATGGATCTACGCAATCGGACTCGGCGCGTTCTTCGTCCTCGCGTTGTTCGTCATTCCGCTCGGCGCACGCGACGTGTTGCGTCTCTTCGGGCCGTCGAAGAGAAGGCGCGGATGAAAGTCCGATTCGGGCCCCGGGAGGTCGACTTCCCCGGCGACCAGCTGTCGGACGAGCTTCGGGACTCGGCGGCGCTGGTCGGTGACGGACCCGCGCTCCAGACGCGGCTTGCCGCAGACGGGTATCTTCTTCTTCGCGGCTTCCATCCGGCCATCGAGGTCGAGGCGGCGCGCGCCGCGATTCTGGAGCATCTCGCGCGTCACGGAGCGCTCGCCGACGACACGCGGCCGCTCTCGGCGCGGTGCCCCCCGGAGCCATCGCCCCCGAACATGAAGGGACAGCGTGCGATCACGCACCAGGCAGCGGTCGCCGAGATTCTCGAGGGCGGTCGCGTTCGCAGCCTCTTCGAGAGCGTGTTCGCCGACACCGTGAGGACGCTCGACTACAAGTGGCTCCGCGCGACGCCCCCGGGCGAGTTCACCGGAGTGCATGCGGATTCCGTCTACATGGGCCGCGGATCGCCGGCTCTTCTCACGTGCTGGGTCCCGTTTGGCGACGTGCCCCCGGAGCTCGGACCGATCGCGTTGTGCCTCGGGTCGGATCGGGACGGCGCCTATGAGCCGATTCGCGAGTCGTACGGCCGATCCGATGCCGACCGTGATCGCTACGGTGGGTGGCTGACCCTCGACCCCTTGGAGATCTCGGAGCGGTTCGGCGGTCGATGGAGCACGACCTCGTTCGGGGCCGGGGACGTCCTCGTCTTCGGGATGCAGATGCTCCACGCGTCGCTCGTGAATGCGACGGACGAATATCGCTTGAGCTGCGATGCCCGATTTCAGCCCGCGCGCGATCCCGCCGACGCGCGTTGGGTCGGCGAGCAGGCGCGCGAGGCGAAATCGAGCGCGGGCCCGCACGTTGCGACGTCGGCGATGCGTCGGGCCTGGCGCGTCTGAAGGCCGCGGTCAGCTCGCGAGCTCGACGGCGAGGGCCGTCGCCTCGCCGCCGCCGATGCAGAGTCCGGCGACGCCCTTGCGAAGCCCTCGCTTCCGGAGTGCGTGGAGCAGCGTCACCGCGATGCGCGCGCCCGACGCGCCGATCGGATGCCCGAGCGCGCACGCGCCCCCGTTCACGTTCACGCGCTCGTGCGCCAAGCCGAGATCGCGCATGGCCGCCATCGTGACCACCGCAAACGCTTCGTTGATCTCCCAGAGATCTACGTCGTCGGTCGTCCAGCCGACCTTGTCGAGGAGCTTGCGCACGGCTCCGACCGGCGCCGTCGTGAACAGATTGGGCTCCTGAGAGTGCGTTGCGTGGCCGTGGATCACGGCTAGCGGCTTCGCGCTTCGCTTCTCCGCGGCGGAGTGGCGCATGAGCACGAGGGCCGCCGCACCGTCGGAGATCGAGCTGGAGGTCGCGGCCGTCACGGTCCCGTCCTTCGCGAACGCCGGACGCAACGTCGGGATCTTTTCGAGGTTCACCTGGAACGGCGCTTCGTCCTGGTCGACGACGCGCTCACCCTTTCTCGTCCTCACGGTGACCACGGCGATTTCGTCCGCGAAGGTCCCGTCCTTCGAGGCGGCCTGCGCCCGGGTCACCGAGGTGCGTGCGAAGTCGTCCTGCATCTCGCGTGTGAAGCCGAACGCCGTCGCGCACTCCTCGGCGAAGGTTCCCATCGCACGTCCTTCGTCGTACGCGTCCTCGAGCCCGTCATAGAACATGTGGTCGAGGAGCTTGTCGCCGTGCCCCAGGCGAAAGCCCGTGCGTCCCTTCAAGACGAGGTAGGGCGCGTTCGTCATGTTCTCCATGCCTCCGGCGACCACGACGTCGTGAGAGCCAGCGATCAGGTTGTCGTATCCGAGCATCGCGGCCTTCATCCCGGAGCCGCACATCTTCGTGAGCGTCGTCGCGCCCGCGCTCCACGGGAGCCCGGCGGCGTGTGCCGCCTGCCGGGCGGGAGCCTGTTTGAGGCCCGCCATGAGACAGCAGCCCATCAATACCTCGCCGACGTCGTCTGCGGCGACGCCAGACCGCTGCATCGCTGCGCGGATGGCAGTGCCGCCGAGCTCCGTCGCCGCGACCCCCGCGAAGTCCCCGAGCATTCCCCCCATCGGCGTGCGCGCAGCGCCGACGATGACGACCGGATCGTTCGATTGCGACATGGTTCTTCCTCCTTGGTTGGCACCTCGAGGCCTTAACAGTAGGCTTCGGCTCATGCCGCATCGCAACGCGTGGATGACCGACGAGATTCAGGCCCTGTACGACCAGACGGTCGACTTCGTCGCGCGCGAGGTCGTCCCGCACGGGGACGCATGGGAGGCGGACGGCAAGATCCCGCGCGAGATCCTGCGGAAGCTGGGTGCCTTGGGCATGCTCGGGCTTCGCGTCCCGGAGTCGCTCGGCGGCGTCGGCCTCGGCCCGATCGCGTCCGCCGCGTTCTCCGAGGCGCTCGGCTCGTCGACCTTCGGCGGCTTCGACGCGACGGTGCTCGTCCACACGGACATGGCGGGTCCCCACCTGGTGAACTCGGGAACGAGGGAGCAGCACGAGCGTTGGATGCCGAGCGTGCTCTCGGGGGAGACGATCCTGTCGATCGGCGTGACCGAGCCCGACGCGGGTTCGGACGTCGCCGGCATCAAGACGACGGCGCGTCGCGACGGCGACGGCTGGGTTCTGAATGGGCGGAAGACGTTCATCACGAACGGCGTGTATGGGGACATGACGATCCTCGCCGCCCGCACCGACTCCGACAACAAGTACGGCATCTCGATGTTCCTCGTCCCGGCGGGAACGTCCGGATTCGAAGTCGCGAACAAGCTCGACAAGCACGGCTGGCGCTGCTCCGACACGGCGGAGCTCGTTCTGGAAGACGTCTACCTGCCGAGCGACCACTTGCTCGGCACCGAGCATCGCGGCTTCTACGAGACGATGCGCAACTTTCAGAACGAGCGCATGGTCCTGGTGGGCATGGGCATCGGTGCGGCCCAGAAGGCTCTCGACATCACGCTCAAGTACACCCAGGACCGTCCGGCCTTCGGCGGCCGTCTCTTCGATCTCGGAGCGATCCGCCAACGCCTCGCCATGGCGCAGGCGAAGGTCGATGCGGTGCGCGCCTCGATGTACCACGCGGCGTGGCTCGGCGAACAGGGAATCGACAACGTGAAGGCGATGTCCGGCGTGAAGGCGTGGGGCTGCGAAGTCGTGAACGAGGTGATGTACGAGTGCACCCAGTTCCACGGCGGCATGGGCTTCATGCGGGAATCCGCGGTCGAGCGCATGTACCGCGATGCGCGCGTCCTCACGATCGGTGGCGGCGCGACCGAGGTGATGCTCGAAGAGGTCGCGAAGCGGTCCGTCGTCGGCTGACCCGGGGGCCTACTTCCGGCCGTACTTGCCGAGCTCGAGTCGCGCGACCATGCCGCGGTGGACTTCGTCGGGGCCGTCCGCGATGCGTAGCGCCCGCGCGAGGCCCAGCAGGTACGTGAGCTCGGGGTCGGCCACGCCTTCGCCCCCGTGGATCTGGATCGCTGCGTCGGCCACCTGCTGAAGCACGTTCGGCGCGATGACCTTGATGGCCGAGATGTCGACGAGTGCGCCGAAGGTGCCGACCGTGTCGAGCGCCCACGCAGCCTTCAGGGTGAGGAGACGCGCCTGATCGATGGCCATGCGGCTGTTCGCGATGATGTCGCGGTTGCCGCCGAGATTCGCGAGGGGCTTCCCGAAGGCGACGCGACCGAGGGCGCGCTCGCAGAGACGTTCGAGCGCCCGCTCTGCAGCCCCGATCGCCCGCATGCAGTGGTGGATGCGTCCGGGCCCAAGACGCCCCTGGGCGATCTCGAACCCGCGGCCCGGTCCGGCGATGATCGCGTCGCGTGGCAGTCGAACGTCGTCGAAGACGATCTCCGCGTGGCCGTGCGGCTCGTCCAGGTGCCCGAGGACGGGCAGCATGCGGACGATCTCGATGCCGGGTGCGTCGCGCGGGACGAGCACCATCGAGTGCCGCTGGTGGCGCTCGGCCTCCGGGTCGGTCACGCCCATGAAGATGAAGAACGCGCAGCGGGGGTCGCCCGCGCCGCTCGTCCACCACTTCTGCCCGTTCAGGACGACCTCGTCGCCCACGACCTCGCACGTGGCCTGCATGTTCGTCGCATCGCTGGACGCGACGGCGGGCTCGGTCATCGCGAAGGCCGAGCGGATCTCGCCGGCGAGGAGCGGCTCGAGCCACCTTTGCCTTTGCTCGTCCGAGCCGTACTTGACGAGTACCTCGGCGTTGCCGGTGTCTGGGGCGTTGCAGTTCAGGGCCTCTGGCGCGAGGAAGCTGCGGCCGGTCGCCTCGGCGATGGGAGCGTAGTCGCGGTTGTCGAGTCCGGCCCCGTACTTCTCGTCGGGGAGGAAGAGATTCCAGAGCCCGAGCTCCCTGGCCTCGGCCTTCAGCTCCTCGATGACGGGTGGGATCCGCCACGCGCGCCAGTCGTCGGTGTGGCCGAGCTGCGAGGAGTACGTGGCCTCGTTCGGCACGACGCGCTCGCGGACGAATCGCTCGGTCAGGTCGAGGTATCGCTGGCATCGCTCGGAATGGCTGAAGTCCATGCCCTCCGGTCTACACCGTGTCCGACCGGCGCGCGAAACGGGTCAGTAGAGGCCCTCGCCCCGTGCATAGCGCTCCGCTCGCTCGCGGTCGTAGGTCTCGGCGTCGAAGTCCCCGTCGCGAATCACCCGCATGATCTCGCCGCTCGACGGGAGATCGGTGCGTCGCTGGTAGTGTTCCGGGTCCCACACGGCGGAGCGGATGAACGCCTTCGAGCACTGCGGGTAGGCTTCGTCGACGTCGATCAGGATGCCGAGCTCGGGACGCCTTCCGTTCACGGTGGATGGCTCGAGGAGCTCCGCGTCGGTCGTCAGCGTGGCTCGGCCGTTTACGCGGAACGTGTCGCCGATGCCAGGAAGCAGAAAGAGGAGCCCGACGTGCGGGTTCTGCAGGATGTTCCGCAGGGTGTCGGCGATCTTGTTCCCGGGGCGTTCGGGGAGGAGGAGGGTCGTGTCGTCGAGGATGCGGACGAATCCCGCGGGATCGCCGCGCGGGCTCACGTCGCAGTTGCCGCGTGCGTCGCTGGTCGCGATGCAGACCATCGGAGAACGTTCGATGAACTGTCGCGTGAGCGGGTTCAGTCGATCGGTCATCTTCGAGGCGACGATCGGCTTGGGGAAGCCGAGAAGGGCGCGAAGCTCCCCCTCGTCGCGAATGATCTCGGTCGTCCATGGATGATCTGCCATCGGGCGATCATCGCACGAACTGCATGCCGAGTCCCACCCGGAGTGTTTCCACGGTCGAATCGTCGGCGGCGGGCGGTCCGAGGACGCGACTCGTCGGAGGTCTCGCCGCGCGGAGGCGTTGCCGCGCTCTACTCGCCGCGGAAGACCGGGTCGCGCTTCTCCAGAAACGCCCTCGGTCCCTCGGCGGCGTCCTTCGACGTCATCACGGTCATCCCGTGCTTCTGCTCGATCTCGAACGCCTCTTCCTCCGGAAGCGTTTCGGTCTGCCGGAGCACCGCGACGATGGCCTTCACGGCGAGGGGCCCGTTCTTCGAGATGCGCTCGGCGATCTCGCGCGCCTTCGCCAGCGCCTGCCCATCCGGAACGACGTGGTTGACGAGGCCGAGCTCGTGCGCACGCTTCGCCGGCAGGTCGTCGCCGCAGATCAGCATCTCGGCCGCGACCGCGTAGCCGATCTGGCGGCGGAGCCGGACGGCCGATCCGGCCATCGGGAACAAGCCACGCTGGACCTCGGTCACGCCGAAGACCGCGCTCTCGCCCGCGACGCGGATGTCGGTTCCCTGCAAGATCTCGGTCCCGCCCGCGCGGGCGAAGCCCTCGGCCGCGAGGATCACGGGCTTCGTCGGTCGGTAGGTCTTGAGCCAGGCGCCGTAGATGATCGGGAAATCCTTCATGACCCGCTCCATCCATTCGTTCTCGGGCTTGCCGCTGCCGAGCTTGTTGATCTCGCTCAGGTCCATTCCCGCGCAGAACGTGGTGCCCCGACCGGTCAGGATCGCGACCCGCAGCTCGTCGTCCTCGTCGAGCTGGTGCCAGGCGTCGTATAGCCGGCACATCACCTCGCAGTTCACGGCGTTGCGCTTCTCGGGGCGGTTCAGGGTGACGGTGAGGACGTGTCCGTCCTTCTCGACGATGACTGCGGGTTCGGCCACGGGCGATTCTCCTACGGCAAAGAGTGGAAAGGCGAGCTCGACCAGATACCGGGCGCTCCCCACATCCTCAAATCCGATGGAGCCACGCGCGGGACGGCTCGCGTTGAGCCCGGCCGGCGCGCGGGCTAATCGACATCAGCAATGGAGCCGAATCTCGCAGCGGTCGCCGAGGCGATCGCGGGAGCCCTCGTCGATCGTCCCGCGATCCTCTGGCGAGATCGCGTCGTCACCTACGCGGCGCTGAACGATCGAACGCGACGGCTGGCGAATCATCTGCTCGCACGAGGACTGCGCGTGCATCGCGAGCGCGGCGCGCTGGCCCCGTGGGAGTCCGGGCAGGATCACGTCGCGCTCCTGCTCTACAACTGCCCCGAGTACCTCGAAGGCATGGTCGGCTCGTACAAGGCGCGCTGCGCGCCGGTGAACGTCAATTATCGGTACACCGCTCGGGAGCTGGCCGACCTCCTGCGGGACGCCCGCGCTCGCGCGCTCGTGTACCACGCGAGCTTCGCGCCCACGATCGCGCAGATCCGCGGCGAGCTTCCCGACCTCGAAGTGCTGCTTCAAGTGCCGGACGAGTCGGGCGAGGACGTGCTCCCCGGAGCACTCGACTACGAGGAGGCGCTCGCCGCATCGTCTCCCGAGCGTCCGGATCTCGCCTGGTCTCCCGACGATCTCTACGTGCTCTATACCGGTGGTACGACCGGACGACCGAAGGGAGTCCTCTGGCGTCAAGCCGACGTCTTCTTCGGAGCGCTCGGCGGCCGCAGGCCGGACGGCGCGGAGACCGAATCGGTCGAGGAGGTCGTGGAGACGGCGCGGAAGGGCCGCCTTCGCTTCATGCCGACCGGCCCGTTGATGCACGCGTCGCACTGGATCGCCTTCGATGCGCTCCATCACGGGCACACCGTCGTCCTGCAGGACGACACGCGCCATCTGGATGCGGCCGACGTTCTGTCGGCGGTCGTGCGCCACGGGGTGAACATCCTGATCATCATCGGGGACGCCTTCGGCCGCCCGCTCCTCGAAGAGCTGAAGCGCGGCGACTACGACGTCTCGAGTCTACGCATGCTCGGCAGCGGCGGGGCCTCTCTCGACGCGGGGCTCAAACAGGAGCTTCTCGCACTCCTCCCCGCGAAGGCGAAGATCCTCGATACGATGGGCTCTTCCGAGACCGGGACGCAGGCGTCGCGCGCGAGTCGCCGCGGCGCCGACCATGGACGCGCCTTCCGACCGAGCGCGGGGACGTGCATCCTGAGCGAGGATCGGACGCGCAGGATCGAGCCCGGCGCGGACGAGATCGGCTGGCTCGCCCGGTCCGGGCGCGTGCCGCTGGGCTACCTGAACGACCGGGAGAAGACCGCGCGGACCTTCCCCGAGCTCGACGGCGTGCGGCACTCCGTTCCCGGAGATCGGGCCAGGTTCGATCCGGATGGGCAGATCGAGGTTCTCGGTCGCGATTCGTCCACGATCAACTCGGGTGGGGAGAAGATTTACGCGGAAGAGGTGGAGGAGGCGCTCAAGCGTCATCCCGCGGTCTACGACGCGATCGTGTGCGGACGCCCGAGCGAGCGGTGGGGAAGCGAGGTCGCGGCGGTCGTTCGCCTGCACCCGGGGACGCGCGTCACCGCCGAGGAGCTGAAGGATGGGTGTCGCGAGCACCTCGCGCGGTACAAGGTTCCGCGGACGATCGTCTTCCGCGACGAGATCCGACGCAGCCCGGCCGGCAAGCCGGACTATCCCTGGGCCCGGGCTCAGGTCGCCGGCGCCGACTAGCTCCCGATCGTTTCTGGCGGCAGCCCGGAGGACGTGTATGCCTTTCCGAGTCCGAGATTTGGTGAACGACGAGGCGACCCTGATCAGTCGTCGTGCGTGGAGCGACCCCGCCGTCTATGAGCTCGAGAAGCGTGGGATCTTCGGGCGCGCCTGGCTCTTTCTCGCGCACGAGTCGCAGATTCGAAACCCCGGCGACTACGTACAGGCGTACATGTGCGAGACGCCCATCATCGTCGCTCGCGGAGCCGACCTCGGCATTCATGCGAGCGTCAACAGCTGCACCCACCGTGGGCTGCCGGTCTGTCGCACGGATCACGGCAACACCAACGGGTTCGTGTGTCCCTATCACGCGTGGAGTTACGACGTGACGGGACGGCTCCGGGGAATCCCTCAGGAGCGCCAGGTGAAGAAGCGGCCCGACAAGCGCAAGCTCGGGTTGAAGAAGGTGCCCCGGGTCGAGACCTGGAACGGGATGATCTTCGGAAGCTTCGCCGAGGGCATCGAGCCGCTCGAAGACTATCTCGGCGACATGAGGTTCTACCTCGGAGCGTTTTTCGACCGCTTTCCCGAAGGCGTCGAGTTCGTGGGAGCGCCGCAGCGTTGGGTGATCGACGCCAACTGGAAGCTCCCGATGGAGAACCAACTCGGCGACGTGAACCACGGTCCCTTCCTGCACGCATCGATCGTGCCACCGGAAGCGAATCAGGAGATCGTCGATCACGGCTTCAGCGTGGTGCCCGGTGCGGGCCACGGTGCGACTTTTCGGCTCATGCCGGAGGATACGCCGATCGAGCAGGTCGCCTGGGGGTTCGAGGCGATGCCGAGTCTCCTGGGCGGCCCCGAGGTGCACGAGTATCTGCGCGAGATCCACGCGCGCGCGGCCGAACGCGTCGGCCCGCTCCGGTCTCGCATCAAGGGCCTCACGTTCGGTGTCTACCCGAACCTCTCGTTCTTGTGGTCGAACACCGCGTTCAAGGTGAGCCATCCGCGTGGGCCGGGAAAGGTCGAGTACTGGTCCTGGTCCGTCGTGCCGGCGGACGCCCCCGAGTCGATCAAGAAGGTGTTGCGGGGCAACCACACATCCTTCTTCGGTCCCGGAGGCATCCTCGAGCAGGAGGACTCGGAGGCGTGGATGCAGCAGTTTCGCGGCGCCAACATCGACTTCGCCGACGATCGACCGTTCTTCTACGGGCTCGGCGAAGGCGAGGAGGGTCCGCACCCCGACATGCCGGGCCTCGTGAGCTCGACCGCGAACGAGTTCTACGCGCGACAGTTCTTCCAGCGATGGCGTGCGGCGCTCGAGGCGGTGGAGGAGGCGTGATGCCGCGCGTCGCGGGCGTGACGCCCGAGCTCCAACACCGGGTCGAGCAGTTCTACTATCGCGAGGCCCGGCTCCTGGACGGCCGCCGGTACCAGACGTGGCTCGGCCTCTGTACGGAGGACATCCGCTACGTGATGCCGGGGCGAACGAACCCCCTCGTCGACAACGCCGAGCGCGGACGAGAGGAGATGATCAGCGTCGAGCGCGAGCTCGAAGACTCCGATTCCGCCGGCCTCCCCATTCGCGACGAGAGCTACCCGTACCTGGCCATGCGGGTGCAGCGCGCGTATGCGCCGAACTCCTGGGCCGACAACCCGCCCGCGCGCACGCGACGCATCATCGGAAACGTGGAGATCCGGTCCGCATCGGACGACGCCCTCGAAGTCGTGAGCAACTTCCACCTGTTCTTCAGTCGCCCGGGCAGCTCGAACTTCCTCTATGCCGGCCAGCGGCGGGACGTCTTGCGGCGCGTCGAGGACGATCTCCGCATCGCCGCGCGCGTGATCGTCATGGACGTCGCCGACATCCAGGTTCCGACCCTGGGGCTGTTCTTCTGAGGCCCTGGTGGGCTAGAAGTCGCGGCCGTGTCCGAAGACCAGAGCGCCGAGGTTTCCTGGACGCCTCCGCGATGGCTCATCCCGTGGATCACGCGGCTGCAGGTCGCGATCTACGAGCTCAGCCGGGGGCGGCTGCTGAGCAACGCGTCGGGGATGCCGCACATCGTCATTCGCGGGATCCGTCGAAAGTCCGGCACGACGTTCGCGGTCTGCCTCCCGTACTGGCGCGATGACGATGGCCACCGCATCGTCGTCGCCTCGTTCGCCGGTGCTCCCCGAAACCCGGCCTGGTACCACAATCTGAAGGACCGGCGAGCCAATCCGACGGCGCGCGTCCGCGACTGCGAACGGGTCTTCGACGTCCGGGTCGAGGTGGTCGACGATGGCGAGCGAGACGCGATCTGGAAGCGGCTCGTCGCGGATCGGCCCTTCTACGCCCGCTACCAGGAGCAGACGGAGCGCCGGATTCCCCTGCTGCGCCTCGTCGAAGAGGGCTCGTGAACGGCGGCACGCGCTGCAATCGCCGGTCGCACGGGCTATGAAGCGAAGCGACCCCGGAACTACGCGAGGAGATCCCCATGGCCACGTATGCAATGACGGGCGGCGCCACCGGCATCGGGGCGGCGTTGAAGGAGCAGCTGAGACAGCAGGGCGACACCGTGATCGTGGTGGACATCAAGGACGCCGACGTCGTCGCCGATCTCTCCACGGCGGAGGGCCGCACGGCTGCGGTCGACGGGATCCGCGCCAAGGCGCCGGATGGCCTCGACGGATTCGTCCCGTGCGCCGGGCTCGGCCCCCACGTCGGCAATCCGGGGCTGGTGGCTCGCGTGAACTACTTCGGAGTCATCGCCACGGTGGAAGGCGTGCGGGATCTGCTGGAGAAGAGGAGGGGAAGCATCTGCTTCGTCTCGTCCAACTCCGCCCCGATGATCGCCTCGGATGATCCGTTCGTTCGGCTTCTTCTCTCCGGCGACGAGGACGCCGCTTGCGCCGACGTCGACGCCAAGGACGGTCAGACCGCCTACGCGGGCTCGAAGCGCGCCGTCACGATCTGGATGCGTCGGAACGTGAAGGAATACGCCGGGGGCGGTGTGCGGATGAACGCGGTCGCGCCGGGGATCACCCGGACGCCGATGACCGACGCGGGAATGGAGAGCAAGGACTACGGCGAGGCCATGAGGATGTTCGAGCAGATGACGCCGGTCGGCGGCTCCGCCGAGCCGCCCCAGATCGCCAACGCCATGCGCTTCCTGCTCGGCCCCGACGCGAGCTTCGTCTGCGGGGCGGTGCTCTTCGCAGACGGCGGCACCGACGCCCTGATGCGACCAAACGACTTCTAGGAGGGCCGGTGGCGATGTCGGCCGATCGCGAGAGTCTGGGTCTCCCCCCGATCGATCAGGTCGGGTTCGTCGTCCAGTCGGTCGACGAGGCGGAGAAGCGCTACGGACCGTTGTTCGGACCCTTCACACGGATGGACGGCTCCGTCCAGGGCGCGGACTACCGCGGCCGCGTCCGCGACGTGCAGCTGCAGCTCCTGTTCGGTCGATCCGGCGACGTCGAGATCGAGTTCATCGAGTGGAGAGGCGGCGAGAGCCCGCATTCCGAGTTCATCCAGGCCGGGCGGGAGGGGCTGCACCATCTGCGCTACCGGGTCGACGATACGGACGCGTGGATCCGCAAGCTCGGGACCGTCGGCTACGAGCCCATCTGGTACAAGAAGCTCACGCCCGAGATCGTCTTCGCCTACCTCGAGCGGGAGTCCGATCCGCTGCTCCTCGAGCTTCTGCAGATGCCGGTCTGATGGACGTGCGCGCGGAGCGGCTCTCTCGCGCGCTCGCCCGGGCGAGCGACGAGATGGGCCTCCAGGAGCACTATCGCGATCTCGTGCGTCCGATCCTCCGGATGCCGCGGGAGCGGTGGCCGGAGTGCTGTGCCGGGCACTGCGAGCCGTGTACGCAGACGCTGGTCGCGGTCGGGGACCGCGTGCGCGAGATCCTCGCCGAAGAATCGTAGTCGACTCAGGATCGCCCGGCGTCCGTCGCGACGACCCGCACTGCGACCTGCTCGCCGTCGGGGACCCAGCCGATGTACTCGTACTCGACGCCGTGTCGAGCGACGAACTCTTGGAAGGCGCGGAACTCGCCCTGCTGCCATCCCGGGTACCCGGTGAACTCGTCGAAGACGAGGATCGTGCCGGGTCGGATCCGGTCGGCCAGCCCTCCGAAGACGGTGCGCGTCGACGAGTAGAGGTCCGCATCGAAATGGACCAAGGCGGCCGGGCCCGGAACCGAGTCGAGGAAGCCGGGAAGAGTCTCGTCGAACCAGCCCTCGTGCAAGACCACGTTGTCGCGGACCCGGGGCAGTCCGTCCATGCGAAACGTGCCCTTCTCGAACCCTTCCCGCCAGTTCTCGGGAAGACCGTCGAAGGAGTCGAAGCCGTGGACCGTCCGGGTCGTCTTGCCTGCGATGTGGTTGATCGTCTCGCCGCGGTAGACGCCGAATTCCGCGACGAACCCGGGGCCGTCGATCTCGTCCACGGCGTGGCGAAGCAGCGCGAGCTTGTTCGGAAACGCTTCGGCCGCGAGCAGGTTCGCGTTCGCGAACGCGGCGGACGATCGTCGGGCCGCCTCGAGGCGGTAGAACCGCGGCTCCCGTAGGGTCACGGTCGTGTCGACCCCGTACTCGATCCGCTCCAACGTGGTGCGCGTCTCCAGGTAACCCAGGAGGGAGACCGCGAGGGCCCCGCCGGCGAGAATCGTCGTGAGGCCGAGCAGGAACCCCTGCCGGATCCCGGCCGGACGGGCGGTTTCCCGCACGCGTTCGGCCGGGCTCGCTGTCGTGGTGCTTGCCATGCGCCGTATCTCCCCCTTGCGCTGGATCGACCGGGGAGCATCGGGACTTGAGCTTCCGAGCCTGGACGGAGGCCGTCGCCGCCGGTCAGGGCACGAGCAGCTTGGCGACGACGTCGGCGTGAGCCTCGACGAAGTCCTTCTGCGAAGGCTCGAGCCCCCACAGGCGACGCACCTCGGGGCCGATGGCGAAGGGCAGGGAGCCAGCTCCGGCCAACGCGTAGTGGAGGTGCGGGGCCAGCGCGCCGTTGCGCTTCCCGGCCCAGAGGCCGTCACGGAAGACGTTTTCGTACATCGGACGAAGATGCGTCTTCACGAGCCAGCGCGTTCGTGCGTCGTCGTGCTTGCCCTGCTCGACCATCAGACGAAAGAGCTCGGGGTGCGCGGCGGTGAACCGCACGTACTCGCGGATCACCTCGCGCGCGAATTCCCGCGGATCCTTCTCCTCGATCGAGGCGAGGCGTGTGCCGAGCTTCCGCTCGAGGAGCTCGAAGATGCCGCCGACCGCCGCCTTCCACAGCTCGTCCTTGGTCCGGAAGTGGTAGGTGATGAGCCCCTGCGTCGTGTTCGCCCGGGCCGCGATGTCCCGTGTGCTCGCCGCCTTGAAGCCCAGCTCCGAGAACGCGTCCCGGGCGGCCTCGAGGATCCTCTCGCGCGTCTCTTCGCGCTGCTCGGCTCGCGTCGTCATCGATCCTTCCTCATCGCCGTCGTAGCTTTTCGCAGTTCACTTGACAAGCGAAGGCCCGCCGCGTACGTTCCCTCGCTAGTCGGATGACAAGCCAAGGAGTTCGGAGATGAGCAAGACACCCCGCCTCGCGCCGATGACGCCCGACCGGCTCGATGACGAGCAGCGGCTCCTCTACCACGCGGTACTCGCGAGCCCGCGCGGTCAGGGGCCCACGCGACGGTTCATCCTGCGGGACGACGGTACTCTGACGGGGCCCTTCGACGCCTGGCTCCGAAGCCCCGTGCTGGGGGGCCTTCTCGAGCGCACCGGCATGGCGCTTCGCGATTCGATCGAGCTGGAGCCGGCCCCGCGTGAGCTCGCGATCCTCGTGGTGGCCCGGGCATGGAACGCGGACTTCGAGTGGTGGGTCCACAGCATGATCGCGGCGGGCCAGGGGGTCCCGGGCGAGGTGATCGACGCGATCGCGCATCGGCGAGCCCCCGAGACGCAGGATGCGGTCCTGATCGCCGCGCACGACGTCGCGACCGAGCTCGTGTACGGCCGGCGCCTTCGGGATTCGACCGCCGCGCGCGCGAGGGACGTCCTCGGCGAGCGCGCCTTCGTCGAGGTGGTCACCCTGGTGGGGTTCTACCAGCTGGTGTCGGGCGTGCTCGAGAGCTTCCATCCCCCCGGTCCATCCGACGACCTTCCCGTGGTCGGGCCGCCGAAGCTGGACGACGCGGAGTAAGGCGATGCGCAAGCTCACCGTGACTTTCGACAACGGACCGGACCCCGACTGCACACCGGCCGTGCTCGACACGCTCGGGGAGCGGGGCGTCCGGGCGTCGTTCTTCGTTTGCGGGCTCGGCAACCGACTCCATCCCGCCTGCATGGCGAAGGCCGACGACGGTCGACGGATCCTGGAGCGAGCGCGATCGGAGGGGCACTGGATCGGTAACCATAGCTTGACGCACACGATCGAGCTCGGAACCACGCGTGATCCGGAGGTCGTTCGTCGCGAGATCGGATTCAGCGAGGAGCTTCTCGGCGACCTGAACGAGCACCGTCTGTTTCGGCCCTACATGAGCGGGGGCCTCCGGAGTCGCCGCATCTTCAGTCCGGAAGCGGTGAAGTACCTTTGCGACGAACGGTACACGGTCGTGCTCTTCAACAACCTCCCGCGCGACTGGGAGAATCCGGAGGGCTGGCCCGAGGCGGCGTTTCGCCTGGCCGAGGATCAGGGCTGGTCCGTGGTCATCCTGCACGACGTCGGAGGCTACGGCAGCATGACGAAGCTGGGCTCGTTTCTCGATCGGGCCATCGCCGAGGGAGTGGAGATCGTGCAGGAGTTCCCCTCCGACCCGGCGTGCGTGCCGATTTCCGGGGGCGAGATCAAGGGGGCTCTCGATGGCGTGGTATGCGGGGAGGGGCCGGAGGAGCCGCATCCCATCGCGGCCCTCGCCGTCGAGTACGTGAACGAAGCTTGACCGACGGACGTCCTCGCGGCGCACGGAGCTCCCGAGCGCTCGCGACGGTCGAGCCGGCCGATCGAGGAGGGATGGAATGGACAATCCAAAGCTGCCCGAGTTCGACGAGAGCTCACCGCTGCGTCCTGCGCGGTTCGGGCACATCGTGCTCCGAACGAACCGCTTCGAGGAGATGACGCGGTGGTACAAGACGGTGCTCCACGCCCAGCCGATCTTCGAAGTGACGGGCGCCTGCTTCCTCACGTACGACGACGAGCACCACCGCGTGTTGATCTACAGAGACTCGAAGGCGACCGATCGGCCGGAGACGGCGGCCGGGGTCGCGCACTTCGCCTACCTCTTCAACGATCTCACCGACCTCATGTCCGCCTACGCTCGGCTCCGCGACGAGGAGGGCATCACGCCGACGAGCTGCGTGAATCACGGTTTCCAGTTCTCGCTGTACTACCACGACCCCGACCGGAACGAGGTCGAGCTCGGCTGCGACAACTTCGCGACGCGCCAGGAGATCCAGGACTGGTTCGACGAGGGACACTTCGCGAAGAACTTCTACGGCTACGAGTTCGATCCTGAAGCCGTCTACGCGATGCACGCGTCCGGCATCCCGGACGCCGAGATCTTCGACCGCACCTATCGGCGGCGTCCTCCCGATCGCTCCGCGCGTAGTTGAGGATGGCCTCGCGGGCGGCTGTCAGCCGGGCTGACAGCCGCAGCTGCCACCCGACGTCGTGCAGACCTCGCCCGGAGGGCAGTAGAGGCCACCGTCGCAGGTCGGGACGTCGCAGGAGCCGCTCGTCGACGCACAAACGCAGTACTGCGAGCTTCCGAGCGCGAGCGGTACGCAGGCTCCACCCGGGCCGCACGCCGAGCCGCCGCACGTCGGGAACGTCCCTCCGCAGAAGAACGGTACGCACGTGAAGTCGCCGGGGCCGATCGGCAGGCACTCCATGTCGGGGGGGCAGTTGCCGAAGCCCGGACCACAGGCCTGATCGGGATCGACGCATGCGCAGTAGGGGTCGTAGAACCCGACTCCCGGCTGCGCCTCGCATGCGAGGCCTGGCGGGCAGGCGCCGCTGCCGCACGCGAGGCCGGTGGCTCCGCACGGAGGCGTCTCCTCCGGCGCGCAGAGGCATTGGTCGTTCGCACCGGGGACGAAGCCGTCGATCGGCCAACACCGCTCGCCGGCCGGACACGAGCCGTTGCACGAGGGCGCGGTATCGCCGCAGGCCTGTGTCTCGAGGTTGCAGCGGCACGGGCCGCCGAGCGGGTCGGGCGCGCACACGCCCCCGGCCGGACAGGCTCCACCGCAGGCGGGGAACGAGGAGGAGGCGCAGTCGAAGCCCAGGGCCGCGAGAAGCGTCGCATCCGCGCAGTCCGCGAGACCCGGCGCGGGCGCGTTGCGTGCGACGAATCGGCCGGACTGGTTCTTCCGCACGCTCGCTTCCGAGAGCAGAGCGCAGGCGCGCAGCGATCCCATCGTCACGCGAATCGCGACCGCATCCGCGGGGCTCGAGAGGGGAAGGTCGACGCGCCCCCGCACGCGGAAGGCGCGCCCGGACTTGAGGTGCACCTTCTTGATCTCCCCGGGGGGAACGGCGCCGGCGCCCGCACGATGCACGTACACCGTGCCGTCGGAGCGCAGACTCCAGCCCGGCTTTCCCGAGCCACCCGTCGCCCTCGACGAGGCGGATTCGCCGCTCGCCGTGAAGACGTGAACGTCGATGCCCGTGGCCCTGGGATCCGCGTCGCTGCCCGGGACCGGGAATGGAAACGTCGGGTCCCTCGAGACGAACTTCACCTCGGTCCCCTCCGGCTGCGCCCGCAGCTGCAGGACTCGCGCGTCGACGGGGAAGTCGATCGCGGCGGCCAGAGCCGGAGCCCCGGCCAGCAGGCTCGCGACGAACACCATGACCTTCGTCCCATGCGCCATGCTCGGAGGCTCTCGCATCCTCCTCCCCGACGTCAAGCGCGATTCCATCGAGGGTACGAAGGCCGGCGCGTCGGTTTCCGGGCCGTTCCGGCCCGACCCGTCGGTTCGCCGGGGCTCAGAGCCCGAGGGTCCGCACCGCGATGAAGGAGAAGAAGGCGAGAACGGCGACCAGGGCGACGACCGTCGCGGGGCGGTTTCCGAGGTCGCCGAGTCGTGCGCGGGCGTTGAAGACGAGAAGGCCGATCGTGACGAACGGAAAGAACATCGCTCCGGTCACCGTGTAGATCTTCTGGACCTCTCGGAAGCTCCAGAACAGCCCGATCATCGGCACGACGGCGAGCAGGAGCAGGTACCCCCGATAGGGCCACGACGTCGTGTCGACGACGACCGGCTCGCGCGCGTCGTCTCCCGCGCGTCGCCGCGCGAGCTCCCAGCAGTCGGCAAAGAGGTACGGCACGCCCTGCCACACGCCGAGCAGGCTGCTGAAGACCGCGCCCACGGCTCCGGCGAGGAACAGCCACTTGCCGACGGGCCCGACCGGCTCGAGAAGGAGGTTCGCCAGCTCGACCAGCAGCGTCGCCCCGGAGCCCGTGATCTCGACTCGGCTGCCGATGATCACCATGCAGACCCCGAACAGGGCGGTCATGAGGTAGCCCGCTCCGAGGTCCAGTCGACAGCCCCGGAGATCCGCGGAGCTCGTCCGGCGCTCCTCGCGCAGCCAGTATCCGTAGAAGAGCACGCTGACCGTCCCCCCGACGCCGCCGATCAGCGCTACGGTCCAGCCGAGGCCTTCTCCCCGAAGGTCGGCGAGGTCGGGCACGACGAGACCCCGTGCCAGCTCGGAGGTGTCGGGGGCCAGGAGCGCCGCCGTCGCGACGACGGTCGCGAACATCACGCCGATGCAGACGCGCATCACCTGCTCGAACAGGCGGTAGCCGCCCTTCGACACGAGGACGACGCCGAAGAGGCTCGAGGCCACGCCGAACACGATCTTGCCGGTCCGAGCGTCCTCGAACACGGGGAGGGCGGCGTGAAGGGCGACGCCACACGCGCTCATCTGTGCCGAGCCGACGAAGAACGTCCAGAGAAACAGGTAGGGGAGGAAGAGCCAGATGGCGCTCGGACCGAGGCGATGGACCAGTCCCTCCAGAAAGGTCTCGCCCGTCGCGAGCTGCCACCGGGCGAGCCCCTCGGTGACCACGAACTTGAGAAGCGCGCCGACGAGGACCGCCCAGAGAATCGAGGTTCCCAGGTGACTCCCGGCGAACGTCGCCGTGGCGAGATCGCCCCCCCCGACGCCGGTCGCCGCGAGTAGCAGTCCGGGGCCGAGGAGGGTCCACAGCGGTGGCGCGTCGGTCGTCGTCTTCAAGACCGCACATCAAGGCAGATCTCGACACGAAATCACAACCAGAGCTTGCCTTGACAGGCTCCGGGCGTTCGGAGGACCGTCGGAGCGTGAGCTGCCCCGTCCCGCGGGACGACTCAGCCGACCGGCCGGACTCGCTTCTTGATCTCGGCGAGCGTGGACGCCTCCTCTCGCCGCTTGTAGAACGGGTCGAGCGGGTAGCACCCCGAGACGAGTCCGTTTCGGGGGGCCGTCGTGCAGTCGCTGAAGGTGCGGCAGATCGCGCGTCGCTGGAGAGGACGACCCGCGATCACGTCACGCGGAAGGTCCGGGTAGGAGAGCACCATGCGGCCGAGGCCCACCGAGTCGACGCCGCCGGTTCGAACGGTCGCCTGGGCGACGTGGGGCAGCCACTCCTGCAGATACGTGTACCCCGACCCGACGACGAAGACGTTCGGGTGGCGTTCCTTCACCGCGCGCGTCGCCTCGATCTGGCGGGCGACGCCGACCAGTGGGTCTTCGGGCGGGCCGTAGCCATCGGAGGGGGGGTAGAAGGCGGGGCGCTGAATGTGCGGGGTGTAGTACGGGCTCCCCGCCGTCGTGCAGAGCATCGAGACGCCGGCCGCCGCAAGGCGGTCGACGAGCTCGTGCGTCTCGCCGAGATCGACGTCGAGGCCGTCGGCGGACGTGCCGAAGGGCCGATGGTGCGTCGGCTCGGGCCGACCGATGCCGTCGTCGCCGGCAGCGAACGGTCGGTGATCGAAGATCGAGAGGCGAACGCCGATCGCGAGCTCGGGAGCCTCCGTTCGAATCGCGTCGATCGTGGCGAGGAGAAAGCGAGCTCGATCTTCGAGTCGCTCGCCTCCGTAGCGTCCCGCGCGCTCCCTCCCCGAGAGAAGCTCGTGCAGCAGATACCCGTGGCACGCCTTCACGTCGACGAACTGGAACCCCGCATCGCGCGCGAGCCGTGCGACCGCGACGAAGGCCCCGATGAGGTCGTCGAGCTCCGCGTCGCTCAAGACCGCTGCATCGTCCTCGATGCCGACACGGCGGTCGAGGAGCGCGTGTCGATACGCGACGCGCGGTGCAGGTGTTCCCTCCGGGCGCGCGAATCGCCCGGAGTGCGTGAGCTGGAGACCCAACAGCAGGTCGTCCGTGCGGCCGGCGTGCGTTCTGTGGGCCTCGGCCACGCAGGAGCGAAGGTCGGCGAGATCCGCCTCGGTTTCCGCGTTGCGGGCGAGCTGCCGCGGATTCGCACGTGCCGCCCGCTCGACCGCGTACGCCTCGCCACCCCACACGAGCTTGGCGCCGCTCTCGCCGAAGCGCCTCCAGCGGCGCCGCACGAGGTCGGTGGGGCGGCCCTCGGCCGTACCGTCCCAGCCCTCCATGGGCAGGACGGTGAAGCGGTTGCCGATGGCGTGGCCGCCGACCGACGCCTGAGCGCCGAGCGGGCCCGGTGCCTCGAGATCGGCCTCGAGCGGGAGCTCGATCCCGAGCTCCGAGAGCCGCGCCTCGAGCTGGTCCGCGGTCTTCAACCCGCTCATCTTGCACGGGCGACTCACGCCAGAGCCTCCAGTCGTGACGCGATCTCCTCGAGCACCGCGCGGTCTCCCACCGGACGCTTCGGAGCATCCGGATGCGTGCGGTCCGTCGCGATCCGGCCGCGCAGATGGAGGAACATCGCGGCGTCGTGCTTGTACGCGGGTACCGGACGGCGAAAGGCGAAGCAGCCGAGGTACTGGAGTACGTCGTTCAGCTCGTAGAATCGCGGATCCTCTCGTTCCCACAGCCGGTCACGCGCCGCGAAGGCCTCGGGCGCGAACGCCGACAGGCCGAGGAGGTAGTCGCTGCCGTACATCACCATGTCGATCGCGAGGTCGTTGCCGGTCAGGACCAGGAAGTCCGGTCGCTTCTCGTCGCGGAGGGCCAGGCGGTCCCACTCGAGCAACCGGGAGAGCGAGGAGTGCTTCGCGCCCACGCATTGCGGGATGGAGAGGAGCGCTTCGTACGCGTCCAGGTCGTAGATGCGCCCGTAGGGAACGAACATCGCGCCCAGCTCGAAGGCGATGAATCGGTCGACGTCGCGAGCGAGCTCGGCGTGCGCTCCGGCCCAGGCGGCGCCGTCGAGCCCGCACAGACCGTGGGACGGGAAGATCACCGGAAGGCCGCCTCGCGACGCGATCGGCTCGATGCGCCGCAGGTACGCGTCGCGGTCCCAGAGGGCGCCGGCCTCGTCGGCGACATGGGCGCCTGCGACGAACGCGTCCCCCACGACCTCGTGAGTCGTCTCGAGCACGCGGGCACGCGTGTCGTCGTCGAGGAGCTGGACGTATCCGGTGTCCATGTTCACCGCAGGCACGAGTCCGGCCTCCCGAGTGCGTGCGAGGAGCGTGCGATACGACCCCCAGTCGATCGAATCGTCGGGAGCCAAGGGGAGCAGCACGGCCGACATGCCCCGAATCCGGCGCCCGGGACGGATCTTCTTGCTCGGGGGAAGCATGGTCGTCTGGCGTGGTCCGTCAGTCGTTCGTCGGCAGTGGGAGGCCGAGCGAGGCGCAGTGGGTGAGGAGGCTTCGATACGTCGAGGCGGCCTTCGGCCAGCCCGAGTAGTGCGCGATCTGGATCACGACCTCGAGGAGCTCGGCCGGTGTGAGGTCGCCGCTCTTGAGGGCGCCCAGGAGATGGAAGCTCGTCTCGTCGGGCATGCTGGACGTGGCGGCCGCGGTGATCGAGACGAGGCGTCGCTCCTTCCGGGTGAGGCCGGGGCGCGACCAGACGTCTCCGAATACCTCGTCGATCGTGAAGGCGAGGAAGGGATCACTGGGCTCGACGGCATCGTCGAGCTGGGTCACCTCCCGGAACAGCCTCTTGCCGCGTGCGCGGCGGTCGTCGTTCGCCATGATCTCTCCTCGTGTCCCGGTTCGGAGGCTCCCCGACGCCCTCGCCGACGCTCGACGCCCCGGCGGCGCCGGCCCGGCACGAACGCCCTCGGCTTCCTTCGTCGCTCCGCGTGGGCCACCGGTACCCACGGCGGGCCGACCGGGCCGGAGAGCTTCCGAATCGGGACACTAGCGATGGTCGAGCCGATCGTCGATCTCTCCGCACGGGGTGCCGTGCTTGCGGCTCTCGATGCTCATGCGCCAGAGTATGGATGTCGATTTCCCTGGACCGGACGGGCCGGCGGGCTAGAAGGCGAGGATGAAGGCGCGAACGAGTTCTCTCTCCCCGGAGGACCTCCTGGAGGTCGGGCTGGGTTTCATGCGGTCGCGTGCGCTGCTCTCCGCCGTCGAGCTCGGAGTCTTTACGGCCCTCGGCGACCGCGGGGTCCGCGGGCCGGATCTCGCCCGAGAGATCGGCGTGTCCGAGCGCGCGACCTACGACCTCTTCGACGGCCTCGTCGCGATGGGAATCCTCGAGCGCGATGGGGCTGGCGACGATGCGGTCTACCGGAACTCGGCGGCCAGCGCGGTCTATCTCGACCGCTCGCGCCCGGAGTACGTCGGCGGCATTCTGGAGATGGCGGCCCGTCGGCTCTTCGGATTCTGGAACGATCTGACCGAGGCCCTGCAGACGGGGCGACCGCAGAACGAGATCAAGCACACCGGAGCGCCGCTTTTCGCGACGCTCTACGAAGACCCCGAGCAGCTCGAGCAGTTCATGGCCGGCATGCGCGGCGTCTCTGCCACGCACGTTCGCTCCTTCGCCGAGAAGTTCGACTTCTCGCGTTACGCGACGCTCTGCGACGTCGGTGGTGCGACGGCGCTGCTGTCGACTCTGGTCGCCGAGCGCCATCCCCACATGGGTTGCCATTCCGTCGATCTCCCGCCGGTCGAACCGATCGCTCGTCGGTATCTCGCCCAGGCGGGACTCGAGGATCGTGTGACACTCGGGTCGATCGACTTCTTCGCCGAGCCGCTCCCGCGCGCGGACGTGCTGACGATGGGCCTGATCCTCCACGACTGGAGTCTCGAGAACAAGAAGATGCTCATCGGCAAGGCCTTCGACGCGGTGAACGACGGTGGTGCCTTCGTCGCGATCGAGCACCTGATCGACGACGACCGGCGAGAGAGCGTCTACGGCCTCATGATGTCGCTGAACATGCTGGTGGAGTTCGGGGACGCCTTCGACTTCACCGGAGCGGACTTCGACGCCTGGTGCCGTGAGGCGGGATTCTCGCGGACCGAGGTGCTCCCGCTCACGAAGCACGCGAGTGCCGCGGTCGCGTACAAGTAGTCCGGAAGACATGAGATCCCGAGAGAAGGTCGAGCTCGCGCATCACCAGACCCGGCGGACCAAGATCGTCTGCACGGTCGGGCCGGCAACGGAGAGCGCGGACGTCCTCACGAAGCTGGCACAGGCCGGAATGAACGTCGCGCGTCTCAACATGTCGCACGGCGACCACAAGTCCCACCTCGGAGTCATTCGCACCATCAAAGGGCTGAATCGTCGGCTGCAGCACCCGATCGCGATTCTGATGGATCTCCAGGGGCCGGAGATCCGCACGGGTGAGCTTGCCGACAGCCTCGATCTCGAGACGGGCGAAGAGCTGTACGTCTCGGTCATCGCCGACGACGCCGAGGAGCGCTCGGTCCACGTGGACTACGCAGACCTGGTGCAGCACCTGAGCGCGGGGGATCACGTCACCGTCGACAACGGTCTCATCAATCTGGAGATCCTCGAGGTCGAAGAGCATCGAATCCGCTGTCGCATCCTGGATGGAGGCTCGCTGGGGTCGCGCAAGCACGTCAATCTGCCCGGGATCCGCGTGAACCTGCCGTCGATCACGGACAAGGACCGGCAGGACATCGATTTCGCCATCAAGCACGATCTGGATTTCATCGCGCTCAGCTTCGTCCGCTCCGCCGACGACCTGGCGCACGTGCGCGAGATCGTCGAGGCATCGGGCGGTCACCAGCGATTGATCGCGAAGATCGAGAACCACGAGGGCGTCGAGAACTTCGACGCCATCCTCGAGGCGACCGACGTCGTCATGATCGCGCGCGGAGATCTCGGAGTGGAGATCCCGTTCGAGGAGCTCCCGAAGCTTCAGAGGCACCTCGTCGAGAAGTGCGCCATCGCCGGCAAGCCGGTGATCGTAGCCACGCACCTGCTCGAATCGATGATCGAGAACCCCATGCCGACCCGAGCCGAGGTGACCGACGTCGCCAATGCGGTCTACGAGCAGGTCGACGCGATCATGCTCAGCGGCGAGACGGCCGTGGGACGACACCCGGAGCGTTGCGTGAAGACGCTCCACAAGATCGCCTGCGCCACCGAGAGTGAGTCGGGGCTCGCGTTCTACGAAGGGCGGCCCGCGCCGACCACGCAGAGAGAGCATCTCGCCCGCAGTGCGTGTCGGTTGGCCGACTCCATCGGGGCGCGAGCGATCCTGGTGATCACGCGGCGCGGATCGTTCGGACAGCTCGTCGCGAGCTATCGCCCGCAGAGCGCGCTGATCTACGCGTTCACGAACATGAGCACGACGCGGCGGAAGCTCTGGCTGACGCGTTCCATCGTCGCTTCGCGGATCCGTCTCTCGCAGGACCCCGAGAAGACCATCGACGCCGGCATGCAGAGGCTTCGCGAGATGGGCGCGGTGAGAGGAGGAGACGAGGTCGTCGTCGTGTCCGACTTCGCGACGACGTCCGGCCAGCTCGTGACGGGCATTCAACTTCGCCGCCCCGAGTAGTCGGTCGGGAATGGTCCGTCGGCTGCGGCTGGTCAGCTCTTCTCGATGCGCGGATAGCCGCCGGCGGCGGCTCGCGCGAGGAACTGGGCGTACCGCGGCGCGCCGCCGAAGTAGGCCTGGTACCGGACGCGTCCGGCCCCATGGCCGGCGACGTTCGCGTTGTAACCGGTGAACCAGCCGCGGCTGCGTCGCAGGAGGAGCCCCTCGTGGATGCGCTTCACTTCTTCGACCCAGTCGCGCTCGGCCTCGGCGTGCACTTCCAGCCGCGTGTGTCCGTGCTCGTACGCGAATGCGAGCAGGGCGGTCACCCAGTCGACGCCGCCTTCGATCGCGCGGGGGAAGTTCGTGGAGCCCGACACGCTCTGGGGGCCCGCGACCATGAGCATGTTCGGAAACCCGTGGGTGAGCAGGCCGAGATACGTACTCGGGCCGTCCCTCCATTTGTCGCTCAGAAGCCGGCCCTCGGTCCCCCGGATCCGAATCCGGTCGAAGGCCCCGGTGATCGCATCGAAGCCCGTGGCGAGGACGATCAGGTCGAGATCGTGGTGTGCCACGGAGGTCTGAATGCCGTTGCTCGTGAAGCGCTCGATGGGGGTCTCGCGGAGATCCACGAGGTGGACGTCGTCGCGGTTGTAGGCCTCGAAGTAGTGCGTCTCGAGCGGTAGGCGCTGCGTCCCGAATCCGTGATCCTTCGGGATCAGCTTCTCCGCGACGGCCGGATCGTTCACGCGCCGGCGGATCCGGTCCGCGACGTAGTCGGAGATCTCTCGATTCGCGGCCTCGTCGAAGTAGATCTCGGGGAAGTTCCCGGCGAGGAGGGCGAAGCCGGGCGTTTCGTAGAGTCGGTCCCAGAGCGCGACCCTCTCCTCGCGCGACACGTTCCAGAAGCCCCGGCGGTCCGCCAGGTGCTCGAAGCCGCCGGCGGTCGAGGCGCAGTTGGCGAAGATCTCGTCGTAGCGGGCCCGGATCCCGTCCATCTCGGCTTCGGAGATCGGAGCGTTGTTGAGCGGCGTACTCCAGTTCGGTCGCCGTTGGAACACCGTGAGGTCCGCGACCTGGCCGGCGATCTCCGCGATGACCTGGATGCCCGTCGCGCCGGTCCCGATGACCCCGGCTCGGCGTCCGGCGAGCGGAACGGGCTCCTTCGGCCACCAGTAGGTGTGGAAGGCGTCGCCTTCGAAGTCGTCGAGTCCCTCGTACTCGGGGAGCGCCGGGATCGAGAGGACGCCGACGCTGGTCACCACGAACCGCGCGGTCCGCGTCTCTCCCCCCTGAAGGTGGAGATGCCACCGCCGCCCTTCCTCGTCCCAGGACATGCCGACGACACGGGCGCCGAAGCGCATGTGCCGACGCAGGTCGAACTTGTCCGCCACGTAGTTCAGGTAGCGCAGGTTCTCGGGCTGCGGGGAGAAGCGCTCCTTCCAGTGCCATTCGTCGAGGAGCTCCTTCGAGAAGGAGTAGCCGTACGTGTAGCTCTCGGAATCGAAGCGCGCGCCGGGATAGCGGTTCCGGTACCAGGTGCCCCCCAGGTCCTCGTCCGCCTCGAGAACGATCGCGTCGAGCCCCAGATCGGTGAGACGTTTGATCTGGTAGATGCCGCTCACGCCGGCACCGAGGACCACGACGTCGTTGTGCTGCGAATCGGTCATTCCGAGTTCCGGAAGCGGAGCGTCTCTCGCTCGCGGAGGCGGTCCGCGACGACGACCGACGCTCGCCCAGCCGTCGGAGAGTGGAGTTCCCTTCTACGGAACGGAGTAGACGAGCTTCGGCCAGATCGCGAGGCCGGTTCCGACCTCGGTGACTCCTTCGCCGAGGGCTTCGGCCGCCGCCGCCGCGAAAGCGCTGCGGAGGACCATCGGGCCGCCCCCGGAGATGCCCTCGAGGCTCCCGGTCCCGCCGTTCAGGGTGAACTCGCCCGTGCAGCCAACGAGGTGCGCCCCTTCGCACGTCCACTTCGCGAACGCCTGGTCGCCGCCCAGCGTCGTGATCACGCACCGGCCATCGCCCTTCTGGGACATGTCCTTCAGGCTCAGCTGCATCGTGCCCGGGCATACGATGCGTGCGGCATCGAGCGAGCCCTCCTGGCTCTGTACGAAGAGCGTCCCGTTGAAGCCGCCGACGAAGTAGGCCTCCTCCGGACCGCTGCGAACGAACTGGCCGGCCGCTTCCCACGCGGCCAGGGCGACGACCTCGCCTTTCTCGGCGGCGTCGGTCCGGAGGGCCGAGCCGGCGATGCACGCGATGGCGACGAGGGCGATGCAAGCGAATTTGTTCAACGAAGGACCTCCTGTATAGGCTTCGAGCTGCGGCGATCTTCTTCGGCCGCGAAGGGGCTGTCAAATGCACGAGGGAGCAGGGATGAAGCGTTGCGTCTGTTCGGCGGTTGCCATCGTACTTCTGTTCTCGCCGGGAGGCGCGCCTGCGCAACAGCCGTACGTGTATCCCGCGAAGGGGCAGAGCGCGGAGCAGATGTCCAAGGACCAGTACGAGTGCCACCAGTGGGCCGTCAGCAGCTCCGGCTACGATCCGAACGCGGCGTCGGGCTCGGCACCCCGGCAACGGGGCCTCGTCGGGGGCGCCGCGCGCGGTGCGGCTCTCGGTGCGATCGGTGGCGCCATCGCCGGGGATGCCGGAACCGGCGCGGCCGCCGGCGCCGCCGTGGGTGCGGCCGGGCGACTGCTTGGCAATCGGCGTCGGCGGGTCGAGTACGATCATGCGAAGGGAGCGGCGGACCAGTCGTTTTCGCGTGCCTACGCCGCCTGTCTCGAGGGGCGCGGCTACACGGTCAAGTAGCCGGGCGGGAGGTCCCGGACCTCGATGGCTCGGTCCGCACAGGGATGGCATACATCGGTTCGATGTGGATCGTGCCGCGCCTCCTCGGGGCACTTCTCTCGCTGCTCCTGCTCCTCTCGTCGGCCTGTGGCGATGGCGCGTCGGGCCCGTCGGAGCGTCCGGTCGCGGGGGGCACGGCGCTCTTGACCCTGCTGCCCGCCAGCACGCGCGCGGTCCTCGCGGTCGACGTCGAGGCCCTGCGGGCGGAAGGGCCCCGGGGAGGCGTCGGCGCGGTCCTCGACGCGGCGGGCTCGGACGCCGCCCTCGCGGTGCCCGCCCGCCTGATCCGTCGGTACACCTTGGGGGCCGATCTCGCGGCCACGATGCGCGAGCTCGTCCTCGCGCAGGTCTCGCGCGGCCGGGACGGGTTCCTGCTGGTCGCCGAGCCGCGGGTCGAACGGCTCGCGGACGTGTTCGGTGGGGTTCGGCTGACGGAGGCCGGCGCGTATCGGGCGCGGACGATCTACGATGCCGGCGGGTCCGGCCTGCACGTGGTCCGTCTCGCGGATGGCAGGGTCCTCGTCGGCGGCGGGGCCGGCGTTCGCGCGGCGATCGACACCCTCGACGGTGAAGACGGGGGCGTCGGTGCCGGTCCGATGGGCCCCTTTCTCTCGCATCTCGACGGCGCGGATCCCATCAGGTTCGTGGTCGGACTCCCCGCGCTCGACCGCGAGGTGGCGCCACGTGGCCCCGGAGCGGCAACCCTCGCTCGGGCGCGCGCGGTGAGCGGCACGGTTCTCCTCGACGGCGACTCGTTCGAGGGGCGGGTTCGCATCCACACCGACAATGCCGGCGAGTACGTCGCTCGCTTCAACGAGCTCGTCGCTGACAGCGGGACGATGCCTCTCTCACTGGGAGACGACGGTGCGATCCACGTGGAGGTCCCAGGGTGGGAGCTCGCGCGGAGCCCGAGCGAGGCCCTTTCCGCGCGCACGTTTCTCAAGGCGCTCGTGCACGGCATGGACGCCGTCGACTACGCCGAGGGCGTCTTTCACGGGGGCAACGTGCCGTGGATGAACTTCGACGTCGGTGGAGACCCCAACTCGATCTTCATCAATTTCGAGTTCGAGAGCGAAGAACAGATCCGCGCATTCGAGGCGAACGAGCTGCCCGCAGGATTCCGCCTCGCGCCTCTCCGCATTCTGGACACCGATGAGCCGACGTACTTCCTCGTTCTCAACGTCTACAACTCCTCGGGCGGACTGGTCGAAGGAGCGCGCGCAGAGTGGTCCGTCTTCGTGGAGGATCCGGTCGATGGTCATCCCCGCTTCCTCGTGGTGCAGGCGGCCGCCGAGAACGTCTCGGCCGATCCGGTGAACCTGATCACGGCCCCGGAGCCGGTCTCGCACGTCTTCCAGGAGGAGGGCATCGTGAGCTATGTCGGGGTCGAAGACCCGGAGGGCGGAGGAGAGCGGCCCTACTTCTCGTCGAGGATCGTCTGGCCGCAGAACCCGGAGGTGCGCGTCGGGTTCGCACGGGAGTTCGTCGCTGCAAACGATTTCATCTACTGGGGCCACGGCGTGGCCGATCGCGTTCTCTACAACGCGTCGGTGCACAACCGGCAAGCGGTTCTCATCCCCGATTCCCAGGTCACACTCGCGGACGACAGTCGGTGGGCCGGGTATGTCGATCCCACGCCGAAGCACACCTACGTCTATCTGAACCCGCTCGAGATCGTGATCTCGCCGTGGTGGAATCTCGATGCCGAATATCTCGACCTCACCCCGGAGCATCGGCGAACGCTGATCGAGTTCAAGGATAATTTCTATCCAGCCGCGGTCCTCGGCATCGCCGAGGCCGCCGTCGCCGGACGGGGCGATGCGCTCGCCGAGTTCACCGTCGGCGCATCGACGCCGTCGGTGGACTACGACTTCGAGGTCACCGACCCGGCGGGCCTGGAGGAGGCGCTCGGGTTGCCCCCCGAGACGCGCCTTGCCGCACTGCGGCTGCTCGAGGGCGAGGACGAGCCGAGGCACTACCTGTCGCTCCGCGTCTACGAGGTCGATGGGAGGTGGCGCAGCGCCGAGTGGACCGTGTTCGTGACCGGGGAAGACGGTCGGCCGCACGCGCAGATCGTGGATCTGCTCTCGGAGGAGGCGAGGTTCGACCCGGAGCTCCTCCTGCGGCTGGCGAGCGTCGTCGAACACGACTCGGCGAACGGCCGTATCCGCACGACCCTCGCATCCGAATCGGTCGCCTTCGAAGCCGAGTTCGATGCGACGAACACGCGGAGTGCGCTCCCGACCCTCGACTCCATCGAGGCGGGCGACCGGGTCTGCCGGCGCAACGGAGTCTGCGACAAGGTCTTCTACGACGGCAAGACGATGGAGGAGCCCGTTGGCGTGGTCGACCCCGACGCCGTCGACGTCACGCGCTTCGAGACGCCGTGGAACGCGTTCGTGTCGACTCGCCCCGCGAGCGTCCTGGTGCGCTCCGGCGTCCGGCGATTCGCCTGGAACCCGTGGCGCGACCTCGGGCCGGCACGCTGACGCCGCTCGGCCGCAAACCGAACGGTCGCGCGCCGACGACTCCCGGCCGACGCATGCGCGATCATCCGGCCCAATCCGTCGCCGGCCTGCTCGGGCCCGGGAGTGCCGCCACGCCGGCCGTCGGGACGGCTTGCTCCTGGATGGGGCGCGACCGGCCGCACGTCGTGTTCGGTGGCCGCCGAGGCGCGGCCTCCTCCGGGTGTTCGGGGATGGCCTACTCGAGCTCCGTGCGGAGGTGGAACGACTTCGGTCGGGTCAGGACTTCGTAGCCGAGTCGCGACAGCGTGACCCCGCGTCCGGAGTCCTTGACGCCGGTCCACGCGAGGCCCGGGTCGAGGTAGTCGCAGCGGTTCAGGAAGAAGGTGCCCGTCTCGATCTGTCGGCCGATCGCGACGGCCGCGTCGCGGTCCCGGGTGAACACGGCCGCCGTGAGGCCGAAGTCGCTGTCGTTCATCAGCCGGATCGCCTCGGCGTCGTCCCGGACCGGCATCACGCCCAGGACCGGCCCGAAGCTCTCTTCGCGCATCACGCGCATGTCGTGCGTGACGTCGATGAGCAGCTGGGGCGCACAGTACGCGCTGCCCGGGACGGCCCGTTCGAACGCCGAGGCGTCGATGAGGGGGCGGGCGCCGGCACGCACCGCGTCTGCGGTCTGCTCGCGAACGAAGTCCGCGGCCGACGGGCGGACCATCGGTCCGAGGGTCGTGGCTTCCTCGCGGGGGTCTCCGAGCACGTAGGCCTGCACGAGCGATCGCGCGGCGTCGACGTACTCGTCGAGGCGCGATGCGTGCACGTAGACGCGCTCGATGCCGCAGCACGACTGTCCCGAGTTGAAGAAGGCACCGTCGACCGTCGTCTCGACCGCGTGCGCGAGGTCGGCGTCTCGGCGAACGTACGCAGGGTCCTTGCCGCCGAGCTCGAGCCCGATCCCGATGAATCGTTCGCTCGCGGCACGCTGCACGGCGCGGCCCCCCGGGACCGAGCCCGTGAACGCGACGAAGTCGACCCGGGGATCCGCCACCGCTGCGAGAGCGCCCTCGTGGCTCAGGTGGAGGTGCGTGAGCAGGCCTCGGGGCAGGCCCGCCGACTCGAACGCCCCGCTGAGACGTTCCGCGCAGAGCGGCGTCTGGGACGAGTGCTTGAGCACGACCGTGTTCCCCGCGGCGAGGGCCGGCACGATCGCGTTGACAGCCGTGAGGTAGGGGTAATTCCAGGGCGCGATCACGAGCACGACGCCGAGAGGGTCGCGTTGGATGAACCGCTCGAACCCGGGCTTGGGCTCGAGGACGATGGGCTCGAGCGCTTCCGGGGCCAGTCGCAGCATCTCTCTCGCGCGTTCCGCGAAGCCGCCGACCTCGCCGGGCGTGTACGCGATCGGCCGGCCCATCTGATGGGTCAGCTCGGCGGCGATGTCGTCGCGCTGGGCGACGAAGGCGTCGACCGCCTTGCCGAGAAGTGCACAGCGGGCGTCCAGCGGCGTCGCGCGCCACTCTCGTTGCGCCTCCCGAGCGAGGACGAGGGTGCGATCGACCAGGCTCGCGTCGGCGAGCGATCGCTCGACGTAGAGCTGTCCGTCGATGGGAGAGATGCAGCGCAGCGAGCCGGATTGGGAAGACATGACCCATGAGGATCGCTCGGAATCGAGGCGGCGTAAAGCCGCGCGAAAAACGTCCATGGCCTGCCCGGGGCGCCCTGGCTAGACTCGAACGCGTGTGTCGAGTGCTCCTGACGTTCCTGCTCCTCGGTCTGGCGAGCGGTGAGGTCGCGATGGCCGCCTATCGCGATCTCGCGGCCTGCCCCGACCTCACGGCGTCGACGCCGACGCTCCCGTCGTCGGCTGCGGCTCGCCGCTGCGTTGCCGCGGCCAACGGTGCCGGCCGACGCTACGTTCGCAGTCTTCTTCGGACCCACGGGTCGTGCGCAGCGAGGATTCAGGACGGTCGCGTCGCGGGCCCCTTCGACGAGTCGTGTCTCGAGAGGATCGAGCTCTCCCGGCTCGTCGTCCACGCGCCTTCGGATCCCACGACCGCGAGACGCCTCGGTGCGGCCCGGACGCGCCTGCTGCGCGAGATCGCCTCCTCGTGTCCGGAGGAAGCCGTGGCGGAGATCGGGCTGTGTGGCCCCACCGGACACGAGTTCGCCGAATGCGTGCTCGCGGATCACCGAGAGCACGTGCAGCATCTCCTGGAGCCGGTCTTCGGAGAGCTGCCGATCGCGGACCGCCAGGCACGACGATGCCAACGGGCCATCGCGCGAGCCGGAAGGGAGTTCGTGAGCGTCGCCCTGCGCGTGCGCGCTTCCTGCGTCGCGGGCGACCCGGACGCGGTGGGTCATGCCGATCGATGTCTCGGCTCGGTGGAGGGTGGAGCCTTCCTTCCGCCGGAGGATCCACGTACGGCTGCGCGTCTGGACGCGGCGGAGGCGCGACTCGAGGCACGCATCGCGCGCGCGTGCTCTGCGGCGGATCTCGCCGAGCTCGATACGTGCGGCGGGTCGGTCGACGAGGTCGCCGCGTGCGTCGCCTGCTCCCATCGCCGCGAGGCGCTGCTCCTGCTTCAGGCCGAGTGGAACGGCGAGCCCGATCGGCCGACCACGCACTTCATCGATTGGGCGTCGCTACGAAACCCGATCCTGCAGCGTGACGATCGCATGCTCAAGAACCAGTCGATCGTCTTTCACGATGGGTGGTTCTGGGTCTTCACCGGACAGAGGTTCGAGCCCGACTTCGGAGGCGATCGCCGGCAGTGGATCTTCCGGACGCGGGACTTCCTCGACTACGAGCTGTTCCGCGATCCGGATCTGCCCTCGTACTTCGGCGACGTAGGGCGAATCGGCGACACGTGGCACCTCACGACCAACGGCAACGGCCCGTCCGGTCGTCTCGAGGTTCTCATGGCGACTTCGCCCGACCTGGTCGACTGGACCCCCAAGAGCTCCATCACACCGTTCCTGTGGCCGGTTCCGGTGATCGACGGCGCGCTGACGAAGCGCGACGGCTACCATTTCACGATCTGGAAGGATCGGGTGCAGCAGATCCCCTACGTCACGCGGTCGGTCGACCCGGAGCTCGACGGACGCTGGCTCCCGCCCGTCGCCGCCCAAGCGGACGGCTTCGCGGAAGCGCTCCACTTTCTCGAGATCGACGGTGTGCAGAGAATCGTCGCGACCGCGCGCGACCCGGACGCCGATCGCTGTCCGGGCACGCCCTACTTCATCTTCACCTGCGATCACGAGCCCCACCTGTACTCGCTCCCGGCTGCGAGCCACGAGCTCGACTCCTGGGCGGACTGGGAACGAAAGACGTGGCTCCGGGTACCGTACGAGTCCTGGAACACCATCACGCATGCGAACAGCGGGCACCTCGCCGACTGGCGGGAGCATGACGGATTCTTCTACCTGTCCTACTCGGGATCCGACGACGGCGATTCGTTCGAGCTACGCGGCCACGGCAAGCTCGGCCTCGCGCGCTCCCGGGACCTCATCCACTGGCGGATCCCCGGGGACCTTCGCGATTGAGGGGGGGACGTTCGTTCCCCCGTCGGGATCGTTCCCTTTCTTCGACGCGGTGCGGCGGGGGCGGGCTTCTCGAGAGCTTGCAAGGGGCGGCCTTCGCGGGGTTAGGATTCGGCCATGGAGACTCGACCGTACTTCGTCTTCGGCGACCTTCTGGCCAACGCCGCGACCGGCGGGTTCGTCGGGCTGGTCTCGTCGCTGGTCTTCGGACCGGCCTGGAACATGATGGTGGCGATGTTCGTCGGAATGGCGATCGGGATGGTGCTCTCGGGGCCGCCTGCGTTCGGCCTCGGCGCGCTCTTCGGAGCGATGGAGGTGATGGTCCCGGTGATGACGACCGGGATGGTCGCCGGAATGGTCGTGTCGATGTCGGCCGCCATGGGCGAGGTCACCGTCGCGGAGGGGCTTCGCATGGGTGTGCTCTCCGGGGTCGGCGTGATGGTCGCGACCTACGTTGCCAACGCCGTGATCAAGCAGAGGACTCCGAAATGGACATCGTGACGAAGAAGAAATGGGATCGCGCCGCGGCCAACTTCGACCTGATGGCGGGCTACGGTCCGGAGAAGCGCTGGGCGCCGTTCAAAGAGCGCTTCTTCGCGCAGATGGGCGAGGGCCGCATCCTCTTCCTCGCCGTGGGCACCGGCCTCGACGTTCCCTTCTTTCCGGCGCGTCGGAACATCGTCGGGATCGACATCAGTGACAAGATGATCGAGGTCGCGCGCCCGAGGCTCGACAAGTACGAGGGCGACATCGAGACGCACGCCATGGACGTCCACGACATGTCGTTCGAGGACGGGTCGTTCGACCAGGTGTTCACCTCCTGCACGTTCTGCTCGGTGCCGAATCCCGTCCAGGGCCTCGCGCAACTCCGTCGCGTTCTGAAGCCCGGTGGCGACCTCCACATGTTCGAGCACACGGGAAGCCGCTACTACCCGTTCAAGCTCATGATGAATCTCATGACGCCGCTCTCGCGTCGCTTCGGCCCAGACATGAACCGCGACACCGTCAGCAACGTCGAGGCGGCCGGCTTCGCGCCGGTCCGGGTCGAGCACGTGTACCTCGACGTCGTGAAGACGATCCACGCGACCGCCTGAACGAGACGGGCTCGTCAGGCTTCCGGCGCTGGGCTGGTGATGCCCAGCCTGCCGAGCGTGCGGCGTGCCCACACCGTGGCCGCATCGATGAGGGTGTAGAGGACGGGAACGACGACGAGCGTCAGCAGGGTCGACGTCACGAGGCCGCCAATGGTGATCACCGCCATCGGGGCGCGGAACTCCGCGCCAACTCCCTCCGACAGAACGGCCGGCAGGAGTCCGAAGATGAGCGTTCCCGCGGTCATCAGCACGGGCCGCATGCGGACCGGACCGGCGGCGAGCATCGCGTCGGTGGCGGATCGGCCGTCCCGCTCTCGCAGCTGATTCGCATAGTCCACGAGGAGGATTCCGTTCTTCATGACGAGGCCCATCAGGACCAGCAACCCGATCCCGCTCATCATGTCCATCGACATTCCGGCGAGCGCGAGCGCGAGAAACCCGCCGATGAACGAGAGAGGAGCGGAGGCCATGATCGTGATGGGGTGGGTGAAGGAATTGAAGAGCGACGCGAGCACCATGTAGAGCGCGGCGAGCCCCAGCCCGAAGGCGAACACGATGTCGGCGCCGGTCTCTTCCATCGTGCGAGCTCGGCCTCCTGGAACGAGGGCGTCGGGTGCCTGGATCCCGATCTCACGCGCCCACGTCTCCAGCTTGCGGATCCCGTCGCTGAGCGACGTGCCCGGAACGAGGTTCGCAAACAGCGCGATCTGCCGGCTCCGGTTCTCGCGACGGATCTCGACGGGGCCTTCGTCGACACGCGGCGTCGCGGCGTTCGCGAGTGGAACGAGCTCACCATGGACGTTGCGAAGCCGAATGAGGTCGAGCTGTTGCGGGTGGTCTCGGTAGTCGGGGAGAACCTGCACACGAACGTCGTGGCGGCGGCCGGCGTGCTCGAAGGAGCCGACCTTTTCTCCCGCGAGCAGAGTCCGAATGGCGCGCCCGATCGAGACGCTCGAAAGTCCGAGGTCGGCCGCGCGTTGCCGATCGACCTCGAGAGTCACCTGCGGCCGGCCGGCCTCGAACGAGCTGTGCACGTCGGTGAAGCTCGGATCGGCTTCCATCCGAGCGATCAGCTCGGTGGTGTAGCGCTCGAGGCGGCCGAGGCTCGGTCCCTGGAGGCTGTACTCGAGGTCGGTGAAGCGGTCCGTGTCCCCGTAGGAAGGATGGCCGACGGAGAGTTCCTTCACTCCGGGGACCACGCCGGCGAGTCGCTCACGGAAGTCCTCGAAGGTCTCGTCGATGTGCCGCGACCGCGCGGTCTTGGGCAGCAGGTTCACTTCGAGCTTTCCTCGATTGGGCTCGTGGCGGACGTCGCTTCCCGCAACCGAGTAGATGCCGGTGATCTCCGGATGGTTCGCGAGGCGAGTTTCGAGCTCGCGGATGGCCCGACCGGTGACGGCGAGCGGCGTCCCGATGGGCAGCTTGACCGACACGAGCGCCTGAGAGAGATCCTCCTGGTTGTAGAGATCGAAGGGGAGCGTGGTGGCGACGCCGCAGCCGCCGGCGACCGCGCTGAGGCCGACCGCGACCGTGACGCCTCGTCGGCGGAGGGCGGTGGCGAGGAATCTCGCGTATCCGTCCTCGACCGCGCCGAGTCCGCGTTCGAGGATCTCCGCCACGCGCCCCGAGGCCTGTCCCCGGCGGAGCATCCGGCTGGCCAGCGCTGGTGTCAGGGTGAGTGCGACGAGCGTCGACACGCAGACGGCCACGGTCACGGTGACGCCGAACTCGTAGAAGTATTGCCCCACGTTGCTCGTCATGAACGCGATCGGGACGAAGACCGCGCAGACCGCGAGGGTGGTCGACACGACCGCCAACCCCACCTCTTCGCTGCCCTCGATGCTCGCCCGGATCGGATCTTGCCCGGCTTCGATGCGCCGGAAGATGCTCTCGAGGACGACGATCGCGTCGTCGATCACGAGCCCGATGGCCAGCGAGAGCGCGATCAGCGTCATGACGTTGAGGGAAAGGTCGAAGGCGAGGAGAAACGTGAAGCTCGCGATCAAGCTCGCGGGAATCGTCGCGGTGGCGATCAACGTCGAGCGCCACTCACGGAGGAAGACGAAGACGACCAGGATCACCAGAATCGTGGCGACGATCATGTCGACGAACACGCTTCGGATCTGGTCTTCGACGACCACGACGTAGTCTCGGGTGATCGCGACCTCGACGTCGGGAGGGAGTGTGGTCGCGATCGCTGCGACCTCGGCGCGGACGGCGTGGCCCAGGGTGACGAGGTCGGCGCCGCTCTGTCGCTTGATCTCGAGCGCGACCCCGGGACGACCGTTGAAGCGCGCGATGCTCCGGCGTTCGGCCATCCCGTCCTCGACCGTCGCGACGTCGCGAAGCCGAACGAGTCGTCCTCCGCGTTGCGCGACGACCATCTCACCGAAGGCGGCGACGTCGGCTGCCTTCCCCTGCGTGGTCACCGACCACTCCGTGTCCCCGCCTTCGATGCGCCCACCCGCCATCTCGGCGTTCTCTCGGCGAAGGGTCGTCGAGACGTCCTCGATCGCGAGGTCGTAGCCGGCGAGCCGGACGGGATCGAGCCAGATTCGGATCTCGCGCTCGCGCGCGCCCCGCAGAAGGATGCCGCCGACACCGGGCAGTCGTTCCAGCCGCTCCTTGACCTGATGCTCGGCGATGTCCGAGAGCTCGCGCAGCGAAACCGGCCCCCCCAGCACGATCGTCATGATCGATGTGGCGGTGAGATCGAACTTCTGGACGACCGGGTCTTCGATGTCGAGCGGCAGGAGCGGCCGGGCGAGGGCGACTTTCTCCCGCACCTCCTGCGTCTTCACATCGGCGTCGTACTGAAGCCCGAACTGGATCGTGATGGTCGAGAGCCCCTGGGACGACGTCGACGACATCGTGTGCACGCCCTCGATGGAGTTCAGTTGCTCCTCGAGGGGCTCGGTCACCTCCCGGTCCATCGTCTCCGGCGAAGCGCCGCGGAGCTCGGTGCGCACCGCGGCGAGAGGGAACTCGATGTCCGGATCGATCTGCATCCCGATGCGCGAGAGGGAGACGAGGCCGAGGATGACGAGACCCAGAATGAGCATGGCGGCGAACACGGGCCGCCGGATGGACGTCGTCGACAGGCTCATCGTTCGTCCGCTCCCGCGCGTGCGAGAGGGGAGCTCGCCCGCCGCACGCGGTCGCCGTCGACGAGGCGCGCCAGAACGTCGCCTCGCACGAGCTCCGCGCCGACCTGGACCCCCGACAGCAGCTCCGCGTCGTCCGCGGTCTGCGCGCCGGTGCGCACGGTGACCTGACGCACGTGCTCCCCGTCGACGACGAAGACGAAGGTGCGTCCGTCTCGAACGAGCAGGGCGGATCTCGACACGGTCGGCCGCGGCCCGTCCGGCTCGACGACGACGTCCGCACGAACGAACGAGCCGGCCTTGAGGACGCCCCCGGGGGAGGTGACGGGCGCGCGCACCTCGACCGTTCGCGTTGCGGGGTCGACCCGGTCGCTCACCCGCGTGACTTCGGTTCGGACGGGTTCGGCGAGGCCGGGAGCGAAGACGCGCACCGGGTCTCCGACGGAGACGGGCACGAGGGTCGCCTCCGGAATGTTCAGGACCACCTCCAGATGGCCCGTTTCCTGGAGGACGATCACCGGCTGGCTACCGGACATCGCTCCCTCGTGGGCGAGCCGCTCGACCACGCTGCCCGCGTACGGGGCGCGGACGACCGTTCTCTCCAGATCGGTGCGCGCGGCGTCGAGACGGGCCTTCATCTGAGCGAGTCGGGCCGCCGCGACGGCTGCGGCCGTCTTGCGCTCGTCCCGTACGCTCATCGAGGTAGCGCGCTCTTCGACGAGTCGCTCGATGCGGGCTTCCTCCGCCTCGGCGTTCTCGAGCTCCGCGCGAGCGAGTGCCAGCCCGGCTTGCGATTCCGCGACTGCGATCTCGTACGGTACGGGATCGATCCGGAAGAGCTCGTCGCCCTCGTCGACCTCGTCTCCGACGTCGACGAGGACCGAGAGGATCCGGCCCGAGATCTCGGCCCCGATCGCGGATTCGCGCCGCGCCCGTACCGATCCGGCTGCCGCCACCGTGGTCGGAAGGATGCGCGCCTCGACGCGGATGGTCTCGACCGGGAGCGGGGCGGGCGGCTCGGAGGCCAGCGGTGGCGAGCCGGCGCCCGGCGCCGGGTTCGAACCGCCGCAGGCGGAAAGAGCGACCGCCGCGACGAGGACTCGTCCGACGACGAGCCGAGGTCTCGCTGTGCGGGCCGGGCGGGCGCGCTGGTCGCGCCTCACGACGGCCCCCGCCGGGTCCCGGAGCGTACACGCCGCCGGGGAGCAAGGGCCCGCTCGCCGGTTGCCGCAGGCTGCGTGCCCACCGCGAGGATGCCGCGAAGCAATCCGGGCAGCATCTTGCCCACTCGCTCCAGCGAGTACGTATCCGGGTCGAGCACGGCGGCCGTCGCGAGTCCGTCGAGCGAGGCATTCAGGCAATCCGTGGCGAGCGTCACCTCGGACGAGCCGGCGTCGCGACCCATCTCGGCCGCAACGTACGATTCGATCAGCTCCCGGTATTCGGCGTCGTGGTCGCGTAGCTCGACGCGGAGTCGTTCGCTGCTGAGGGCGGCTCCTCGGTACGCGATCACGACGCGCCAATAGAGGGAGTCGGGCGACCGGGCGCGCAGGGATTCGAGAAAGCCCTCGCGCAGGCCGGACATGTCCTCCGGGAGCCGCGGCTCCCGGGCCTCGATCTCCTCGTGGAGCTGCTCGAGTGCGGCGCGAAGTGCGGCCACGATCAGGTCTTCCTTGTTCGAGAAGTAGTGTTGGATCAGGCCGAGGGAGCAGTCGAGTTCGTCGGCGATGCGACGAAGGCTCGCCCCGGACAGTCCCTCGCGGTCGATGACCCGACACGCGGCTGCGGCGATCAGGCGGCGCTGTGTCGCGTCGAACGCGGCGCGCGCGGATTCCGTGATTTCCTTTGGTCTCGCCGACATGTCACTCGTATGGAACTCCAAGTCAGTTGACTTTTCAAGGGTCCTCCCGTCGTCGAGGGCGCCCGGGCCGCCTCCGGAGGCCGGTGCTTCCGAACCCCGAGGCCGACCGGTAGGGATCTCGGATGCTTCGAGATCAGCGCATCCTCGTCACGGGCGCGACGGGCCAGGTGGCTCGGGTGCTCGCCGAAACGTTGAACGAGCGCAACGAGGTCGTCGCGGCCGCGCGGTTCACCAACGCCGAGGCGAAGAAGGCTCTCGAGGCCCGGGGAATCGGCACGGCCTATCTCTCGATCGGAGACGAAGATCTCTCGACGCTTCCCGACGTGGACTACGTGTTCCACTGCGGCGCCAATACCTACCCCCGCACGACGGACGAGGCGCTCCTGCACAACGCGGAGGGCGTCGGATTCCTGATGAAGCGCTACCGCGATGCAAAGGGCTTCCTGCACATGTCGTCGTCTTCGGTCTATCGGGTGCCGGCGGGCATGCGTGAGCCCGTACGAGAGGACCACGACCTGGGAGGCCATTCCGCATACTCGCCGCCGTACGCGATGAGCAAGCTGGCGGGCGAGGCGGTCGTGCGGTTCCAGGCGCGCGCCCTGTCCCTGCCGACGATCATCACGCGCCTGGACGTCGCCTATGGGTCTCAGGGTCACGGCGGCGCCCCGATGATTCTCTACGAGATGATGAAGGGTGGGCAGGCGTACACCCGTGCCGAGTCGGGCGAGACCTACTGCTCGCTCATCCACGAGGACGACATCGCCGCGCAGTGCGAAAACCTGATCGAGCGTGCCGACGTCCCGGCGATCGTGGTGAACCTGGGGGGAGACGAGCCGACGGCGATGGGAGAGCTCATCGCCTACATCGAGTCGCTCACCGGTCTCGAGATGAAGACCGAGACCGGCCCGGAAGACACCTGGGGCATGAAGGTGCTCGACAACACGCTCCGCAAGGAGCTGGGCGGCCCGTGCAAGGTCCCGTGGAAGGAGGGGGTGCGCCGCGCTCTGGAGGCCCGGTACCCGGGAGCGTTCGAGAGCTGACTCCCCGGACGACCGCCCCCGGGGCGGGATGACGCGATCCGCGCGCCATCCCGCCACGAGTCGTGCGGCTACCGGAGGTGGCCCGACAGCAGATCGTCGAAGCCGGGGCGCTCGGGACCGACCGGTGGCTCCGGGTTCCCGACGACCACGCCGTCGGTGGCGGCACAGGTGCAGATGCCGTTCGGGCCCATCGAGGGGTTGCCGTCCGAGCACTGCATCTGGAAGCAGCTGTCGTGGACCGGGATCGTCCCGTCGAAGTTGCCGAGATCCATGCAGCAGTTGGCCGCGGACCACGAGGTGGAGAGGCCGTCCGCGCACGTCACGAGGCCGCACTGCGGGTTGGCACTCGGGCCACCGGTGCCGGCCTGGTCGATCATGCAACCGAGGACGCCGTCGATCTGTCCCTGCTCGTTCGGGTTGCCGTCCGGCCCCCAGTTGATGACGTGGTCGGGGTCGTTCGGGTCGTTGCTACCCTGGTACTCCGGCGGCGTGATGTCCTCGAGGAACTGCTGATCGCACTCGCGCCGTGCGGCCATCTGCGAGTTCAGACCGGTGCACGAGTCGCTGCAGTCCTCCGGGTTCGCGCAGTCCTTGATGCCCTTGTTGTTCAGGTACTCCCTGATCTCGCCGGGCTTCTGCTCCTTCAGGACGTCGTACTCCGCGGTGCTGATCTCGCCGGACGCGTGCGCGAGCTCGAGCCGATTGAGGATCACGGCACTCGCCGTGCCGTAGATCTTCTTGCCGTTCTCGGGGTCGAGGAGTTCGAGCTCGACGCCGACGACTCCACCCGGGCCGGACGGCGACGTGGGAATGCTGAAGAACGTCTTGATCGCGTTCCAGACCTTCTGGCCGAGGCTCTCCTCCTTGCCGTCGCCCGTCTCTGCGGGATCGACCTCGTCCCCGCCGTCGGCTTCGTCTGCATCGGTCGGGGCGTCCTCGTCGTCGCCGCCGCCGTCCGAAATGGTGCACTTCGGATCCATGGGCACGCCCTGGAATGCGGACGAGAGATCGAGCGGGTCGTTCCCGCCGACGGAGTCCACGACGCACTGCGCGTGGGCGTGGAACGGGCTCGCGGGCTGGCTCAGGAACTCGTCCATGCACTCCTGAATCCCGCCCCAGCCGCCGAGCGATCCGCCCGGACCCTGGGTGCCGGCGTCCGCACCGCCGCCCGTGCCCCCCGCGCCGCCGTTGCACTCGGACTGCATCGCGGAGAAGTCGCCGGAGGTGAGGCCGTACCACGGCAGATCGTTGCCACCCGAGCCGAGCGAGGCGTTCCTGAGGCTTCCCGGGAAATCGCCGCCGTGCTTGCCGCGAATGTTCCCGAGCGAGCCACGGTCGAGCTTGCCGCCGCCGAACCGGTTGAACGCGTCGCCTCCCGACACGTCGGAGCAATCCTGCGAGCACGCGTAGCGGTCGCCGCGACCGCCCATCGACGTCATGCCCGAGGCGACCATGCCGGAGAGCGCGCAGTCACCGCGGCCCAGAGCCGCCGGATCGCGGAGCGAGTCCAACAGGACGTCGGGATGTACGCACAGGTCGGGTCCCGATCCCGCGCACGCCGGATAGCCGATCAGCGCGCCGTCGATCCGGTCGTACATCCAGTAGACGTCGCCGGTCGCCCAACCGAGGCGTCCGACCTCGTCTTCGAGGATCTCGCGGTGCTCGTTCCACCAGTACCACGACGCGGCAGCGTGGCCGCGGTGCTTGACGGTATCGTGCACGAGCAGCATGAGCGGTGCGACGAGTCGCGCGAGCTTGCCCTGGAGCGCGCCGAGGCCTGCCTCGTCCAGCCGCTCGAAGGCGCGGAAGTACGCCGCGTAGAGTGCGTAGTCGAGACGGCGCGACTGCTCGGCGCTGATGCACGCGAGCTGCGTCGCAATCTGGCGGAGCACCTCGACCTCGGCCGAGTGGTCGTCGCTCACGGACAGGACGGCGGCTCCGTAGCGCGCGACGAGCCGGTCGAGGATCAGGTCTCCCGCGCATCCGGGCATCTCCGCCAGATTCCGGACCTCGGTGTGCAGTCGAACACCGAGCATCCGCCGCAGCTCGATCTGGAGCTGCAACAGCGCCGCTGCGAGCGGCTCGTCGACGATGGACGGCTTCGCCAGATCGCCTCCGGCGAAGCCCCTCCACATCGACTTCTCGGCATCGCGAAGAAGCCCCTCGGCCTTCTCGTACTGTTCCGTGCGCCGAAGGAGCGACTTCTTGTATTTGCGGCGAAGCTTCTTCGCGAGCTTCTTCGCCGACGCGCTCGCCGACGTTCGGGCCGTCGTCTCCATCTTGTCGAGGAGTCCGCGGAGATCCGCCCCTGCCTCCATGGCCGCCTTGTCGAGGTCGGCCACGTGCGAGACCGCGTCGCCCCCGGTCCGGAGACGAATCAGGATCGCCTCGATCGGCTTCTCGAGCTTCGGACTCTTGGCGGCCGGATCGATCCTCGGCTCCTTCGTGCGGAAGAGATCGGTCTTCTTCGAGAACGCGTCCTTCTTGCGCTCGAAGGCTCCGGCCTTCGTCGTCGTTTTCTTGGCGGCGGCCTCCGCCGCCGTCATCACGAGCGGTGCGGCGAGCGCCGCGACCGCCGTCGTCGCCGCGAGCCAGCGGCGAGCGTTCTTTCCGATCGTCGTGCGAATCATCGTTCTCTCCCCCTGATGGTCGATTTCGAGGCCGGGCTCGGGCGCCGGCGGAGCCGGAGGAGCGCAAGCGCCGTGCCGCCGGTTCCTGGGCACCGAAATCGCGCGATTGCAGAGGGTTTCAGCGGGTCGCGCTCGGGAGAGGCGTCCGGGGCGCGCCGAATGGTTAGCGCCGACCGCTAACGGGGGTGAGCGGCGCTTCGCGTGGCGCGCCCGAGTTGGCGGCGGTGGGGGCTGGGGCGGGCCCGACCGACGTGCGCGGATGCAGGCCGCTCCGAACGGCGAGGACGAGCGTCGCTCGAGACCGCTCCCCCGGGGAGCTACGGAGCGCCGGCCGGGCCCGCGGCGGCCGCCCGTCGCTCGGGCACTTCGAGCGCCACGCCGGTCAGGCGCGAGGAGACCTCCCACAGCGTGTCGATCGCCTTCTGCATCCCGAACACGCGCAAGATCGGCTTCCGCACGGGTGGGCCGTTGTTGACGAACAGAGGGCCGTAGAACTCGCCGCCTTTGGCGTCGGGGTCGGTCGCGGCTCGGAGCTGGGAGAGCGCGCCGCGCTCTGTCGTCATGCCGGTCGTGCCGGCGAGCCAATGGAAGAACTTCTGGAGCACGGCTCCGTCGCTCTCCTGAACGCTGGTCTCCTGGAGGTCGGAGTCGGTGAGGCCCGGGTGGGCGACGAGGCTTTGCGCCTTCGCGCCCGCCGCCTCGAAGCGCTGCTGCAGGCCGATCGCGAAGTGGAAATTCGCGAGCTTGGACTGGCCGTACGCCGTCCAGGCTTCGTACTTGCCCTCGAGGTTCGGGTTGTTGGGATCGATTGGCCGACCCATGTGGTGGGCGGTGCTGCTGACGGAGACGACCCGCGCCGCGGGCGCGCGGAGGAGGGCGGGCAACAGGTGCGCCGTCAGTGCGAAGTGGCCCAGGTGGTTCACGCCGAGCTGCATCTCGAAGCCGTCCGTCGTCCGGCGCTCGGGTACGGCCATCACACCGGCGTTGTTCACGAGGATGTCGATCGTCTCGTGAGCGGCCAGGATCTGATCGGCCGCGCGGCGCACCGAATCGAGGGATCCCAGGTCGAGGGGGACCAGCTCGAGACGGGCGTCGGGGCAGTCGGCGCGGATGCTCTCGATCGCAGCCCGTGCCTTGTCCCGATTGCGTGCGGCCATGACGACGTGTGCGCGGGCGCGCGCAAGGGCGCGCGCGGTCTCGAGGCCGAGGCCTCCGTTCGCGCCGGTCACGACGGCGACCTTTCCCTCGAGGTCGGGGATGTCCTTTGCGGTCCAGCTCATGTCGATGGCCTCCGTTCTCGGTCGATCCGCCTTCCCACCAGGTGACTCGTCCATGGCTGGAGCGCAAGGCCAGCGTCGATGCGGTCGCCGATTCGAAGCGCCCGTGCCACGGGGTGGGCGATGGGCTCCATTGGTGCCGTCGGGGCGGCCTCCGACGAGGAGGCGGATCGCTGGGCCGGCGACCTCCGGCGGGTCGAAACGGGGTCCGTCAGCGCTGCGTCTCGCCCGCGCCGCGGCTCCGATACCACCGGGCGATTCCGATCGTGCTCATCACGAGCCACGTCGACTCGAGCACGGCCGCGGAGAGGTTGAACTCGCGGGAGAGCGAGACCAGGACGAGGGCGGCTCCGAGCCAGTTCAGGATCGAGTAGCCGAGGTCCTCGGCGCGCATCCGGCCCAGCTGGAGGAGTCCGTACGCGGCCAGGATCGAGGCGACGCCGAGACCGCCCAGCAGGTCGTGCCATTCGAGATTCATGTCGATCTCCCGGGGCGCATGACGCGAGTATTCCAGATCGCGATCGGGATCGCCCACGCTCGAACGAGGTGTCTCGGGGCGCCGCATCGGCCGATCGGGCCGAACCTCGTTCCGGTCGGCTTCGCGATGCGATAGAAGCCGTGCATCGAAGGAGTTCGTTCATGACGCTACGCATTGCTCTGGTGCCGTTGGTCGTCGCCCCCCTCGTTCTCGCGACGGTGGCGCGCCACGCGAACGCGCAGAACGAGGCGGCCCCCGGCTTCCTCGAGGACGTCGAGACCGAAGAGGAGCCGGCGGCCGGGATCGACATGGAGGTCGATGACACCGCCGCGGAGGCCGAGCGCCTGGAGTCGGGCAACCTGGCCGGGATGCCCCGGCGGCGGGCGGCACAGGTCGAGGAGATCGTCGTCAGTGCGCGGCGTCGTGAGGAGATGCTCGAGGACACGCCCATCTCGGTGACCGCGGTGAGCGCGGACACCCTGGTCGAGGCCCAGGTGACGCGACTCAACGAGCTCCAGTTCCTGGTCCCCAATCTTCAGATCGGTGTCGGACGAGGTGGAGTCGGTGGCGATCTGCGGATTCGCGGCGTCGGGCCGACCGAGTCGGGCGACCCCGGCGTGGGAACCTACGTCGACGGCATCTTTCTCCAGACGGGGGGTGGGCAGATTCTGAACGTCGTCGACGTCGCGCAGGTCGAGGTGCTCCGTGGCCCTCAGGGGACGCTCTTTGGAAAGAACACGCTCGGCGGCGCGGTGAACTACACGACCGTCGCGCCGGATGACGAGCTGACGGGATCGGTGTGGCTTCGCGCAGGCCGCTTCAACACGCTCGAGACGCGAGCGATGCTCAGCGTGCCCGTCGAGGTAGGAGCCTTGAAGGACAAGGTGTTCACGCGCTGGTCCTTCGCGTCGTCGAACTCGGACGGCTACACCTACAACCGCGCGCTGGACCAGTATCACAACGACCGCAGCGCCCTGTGGTTCCTCGGCAAGGTTCGCGTTCTGCCCATCGACGATCTCGAGATCAACGTCAACGCGAACTACTTCCAGAACAAGACGAACGGGGCGGGCGGACGGTGTCTCGAGGTGGCGGAGGCCATGCCGTCGATTCGCAACCTCCTTCTCATCGCCAACCCGAACTTCTTCGCAAAGTGCAACGCGACACAGCCGTACGAGTTCTCGACGCCGTCGCAGATGCTCTATCAGGACACGGACTACGGACTGTGGGGCTGGATCGAGTACGGCTTCGGTGAGGTAGGCATCTTCGACGACCTGAGCGCGAAGCTTCTGGGCTCGTGGCGCAAGAACGAGAACCGGACGCGGGAGGACATCGATCTCACCGAAGACCTCATCATCACGCTCACGAATCTCAACATCGGCGACGTCCAGGGCGAGCCGTCGCGGACTGACGCGAGCCTGGTCGAGGGGCAGGTGTTCGGCACGGCCTTCGACGGCACCGTGACGGGAGTCGCGGGGTTCTTCGCGAGTTGGCAGAACAACGAGGTCGCGAATCTCATCCGAACCAATCCGCCGACTCTCGACCAGGTCGGGGGCTTCACTCTCGGTCCGGTCGAGAGAGACGACCGGGACTGGGCCTTCTACGGTCAGGCGACGTGGAGTCCGCTCGATTGGCTGAGTCTGACCGGTGGCATCCGCTACACGAGCGAGACGCGCGGAGTGACGCGCGAGACGATCTTCCCCCTGGGGGACGGGACTACGAGCGATCCCGTCGTGACCTCCGCCGGCGCCGACAGCAAGGAGTTCACGCAGTGGACGCCGATGGCGAGTCTACAGTTGATCGCTCCGGGCGATCTGCTCGACGCCGCGTCTCTCGACCACCTCATGGGGTACTTCACCTATGCGAAGGGCTTCTCGAGCGGCGGCTTCAACGCGGTGGTCGGCAGCACGGGCGACGTCGGCGGTCTCATCCCGTTCGATCCGGCGACTCTCGACAACTTCGAGATCGGCTTCAAGACCGTCGGCTTCGAGCAGCGTGCGACGTTCAACATCGCGCTCTTCTACATGGACTATCAAGACATCCAGGTGACGCAGGCGCGCACTGTCTACGTGCCGGGGCAGGAGCTGCCCGAGAACGTCCGGCTGATCGTCAACGCGTCGTCCGCGACGCTGAAGGGGATCGAGGCCGAGGTGATGACCCGGCCCATCGACGGGCTGCTGATCACCGGGAACATCGGCGTGCTGGATTCCTCCTACGGCGACTTCCCGGACATCTCGGCGCTCGATGCGGTCTCCGAGATCAACCGCGAGGGCGAGACGTTCAATCAGGTGCCGGAGTTCACGAGCTACCTGGCCGTGCAGTACTCGTTCGACGTCGGCGTCGGACCGGAGTGGCTGGATGGATGGCTCACGCCGCGCGTCGACTGGTACTACCAGAGCTCCGTTCACA
>JAUIFY010000257.1 GCA_030430245.1 bacterium
TCCTTGGTTGACCGGGAGATATGTTCTCCCTTTCTTTCATGATACGCCAGCCTACCTGCTTCGGACGCCTTCCTGAGATCCTCGCCGCCCTCGACTGCAAGGATGCGATCTTCCGGCAGCAGCGTCGTGATCAGAGGCTTGTCGGATTGTGTTCTGGTAAGACGAGCCCAGTCGTCGACGATCAGAACTGCGCCCAGACGATCCGCCTCTTTCAAGGCCTCCAGAAGCTTCGGACGCCGGAGAAGGTTATCGTGGCCACGCGCGGAGGCGACCTCGGCATGTGTCTGGACCAGAGCGAACCCACCCAACTGACAAAAACGCTCTATGGAAGCACGTTGAGCATCGAGCCCGACGCCACTTCCCAGAGTGGCTCTGGCGATCGGTGGCACTCCCGACGCAGAGCTGCCGAGCGGCCGCACGGGGACCTACCCCCGCCTCCTCCGGTGGGAGGAGGACGCCTGGTCGGAGTCGGTGCTCCCGGAGGAGCTCGTGCGCACGCTGGAGCTCCCGCCGGAGTACGGGGGCATCGACGGCGGCACGGTGATGCTCCTCTCCGAAGTCTTTTGGGAGTCTCCCAGGGTCGTGTGGCTGGTCGCCCACGGCGCGGACCTCCTCGGGCTCGGCAGTCGCGTCTTGCGCAGCGACGATCGAGGCCGGACGTGGGCGGAAGCGACCCACCTCCTCCCCGAAGTCTTCCGGTACCGCGGCGAGCGTGACGTCGATCCGCGATCGACCCTCGACGATGTCTGGTTCGAGGACGCGCTCACCTGGTGGGTGGCCGGCGGCTACCGAGGCGGAAGTCCCGACATCGCCATCGGTCCGGCGGTGTGGAAGACCGAGGACGCCGGAGCGACCTGGGCGCCCGTCGTCCGGCTCCGCGAAGCTCTCGGCCCCGCCGTGTTCCTGGGACGCTCGACCAACGAACCCGACCTCACTTACCAGCGCTGGGAAGGGTCGGGCGCCGGCTACGCGTCGATCGTGCGATCGCTCGCGCCGCCGCACGAGGCACGACCCGTGTCTCCCGAGCTCGACCTCCGCGACTACGCCCACGTGGGCACCCGACGATGGGCCATCCCATCCGGCGCAGGAGGAGGCGTGTGGACCTCCAGCGACGGTCGAACATGGTCCGAGCAAGAGATCGACGGCGTGCCACCCGCTGGACCGAAGCCGGGCGAGGGACCCGTCTTCGCCGCGATCGAGCTCATCGATGCCACCACCGGCGTCGCGTGCGGGGGCACCGACGACGTGTTGGGTGTGCCCACGCGACCCTACTGCGCCCACACCACGACGGGAGGCGAGCCCTGGCTCGAGAGCGCCTTCGTGGGGCCGCGCGTGAACTCCATCGCGGGCGTCGCCTTGTTGGACGAGCGGCGCGGATGGGGAATCGGTCGGCTGTGGAGCGGCGTCGGCATCGGCGCGATGCTCGTCGGTGAGTTCCGAATGTTCGAGACGCTCGATGGCGGCGCGACGTTCGAGCACACGTCGACCCCGTTCGACGGGGAGATGACTCTCTACGGCCTGGCCGTCAGCCCGTAGCACCCCCGGGCCACCCTCGCCGCGTCAGCATCGGCCGGCCAAGGCGCCGTGAGAACGCCTCTACGGTGGACACCCGACGATCGGGGCGTTCTTCCCCTTGAACTTCTTCCCGTCGCTGCCGTCCGCACTCCCGTCCGGCGGGAACGACGAGCAGAACTCGTACAGCCCCATGTCGAGCACCGCGTGAACCGTCCCCTCCGACAGCCCGACTTCCAGGTCGTACGGGAAGTCCGTCGCCTCGCCCTTGCCCTGGCACTTCACCGTGATGCTCTTCTCGCCCTTCACCAGGACGGACTTGCACGGTCCTTGGTCGAGCTGGCTGTCGCGGTAGCGATACGACCGCTTCGACACCTGGCCGGGCTTGAGACCTCCCAGGGCGAACCAGTTCTCGCACGGCAGACCGATCACGCCCGAGTCGTGTCCGCTCGTCGGGCTGAAGAACTGAACGGTGGCCTTCACGGTGCCGGGCGGATCGCCGTTGCACCGCGGGTCGCTCGACGTCCCTCGCGGTGGGGCGAGGACCTCCGGGCCGGTCGCCTTCCACTTTACGAGATTCTTTTCCGGGTCGTCCGGCACCTTGTTCGAGAGCACGAGGACCTTGCCCAGGACACCGATCTCTCGCTCGACCGGCGCCTCGACCTGGAAGCGCTGCGCGACCGTGTCGTAGGCGGAATCTACCCACGACACGACGAAGTCGCCGTTGGAGGCGGCGGCGACATCCGGCATGTACCGGTATCCGTTGGCCGAGTCGCCGACCAGGAACTCGCTGCTGAGCTCGTTCCCGGCCAGGTCGAAGCGCTGCCCCCAGACCTCGTCGGCGCCGTTGCGCTCGTCGACCCAGACGACGACGAACGAGTCGTCGGCGGCCGCGACGGCCGGTTGATAGGCGGTCCCGCCGTAGACCGTGAAGTCGTCGACCACCGGCACTCCGGCATCGTCGAACGTGCGCCCCGAGAGAACTCCATCACCGTTCCAGAGCGCCATGAAGGTGCCGTCGGGGGCCTTCGCCACGGCTGGAAAGAACCCCCTGTCGTCGTCCGAGCTCAGCCCGAACTCGGTCCCGACCGACTTCCCCTTGCCGTCGTAGAGCTGGCCGCGAATCCGCCCGCCCGGAAACGGGACGGGATGGTCGCTCTTGAACACGACGACGAAACGATCGTCGTCATCCCCGGCGATGGCGAGCTGGCCGTACTGCCCCTGGTAGTCCTCATCGAACGTGTTCACCCGGAAGAAGCTTCCCTTGGGCTGCCCCGAAGCGACCGTCCGCCGCGCGAACGTGCCCTCGCCGCTCGCGTCGTACCCTTCCCAAGCGATGACGAACTCGCCGTTTCCGAGCGCCGCGACCTCCGGATTCGACACTTGATCGGTGTGATCGGGATCGTCCGTCGGATCCCGCAGCAGGAGGATCGGACCGCTGATGCCGTTCGCGTCGTGTCGCCGTACGAAGAGGCACGCGTCGTGGTAGCACTCGGGCTCTCCGTCCCCGTAGTCGAGGGCCGTGTAGGTCACCACGAAGTTCCCCGCCGCATCGGAAGCAATGCCCACGTTGCCCTTCGAAATCGACTCGCTCGTGCCCACGAAGTGGGATGGTTGGCTCATCGTGAACTGCGACAGGAACTCGTTGCCAGTCGCGAACCACCGCCGGGCTTCGATCGTCGATACGCCCTCGTCGTCGCCGTAATCCCAATGCTCCCAGACGATCATGAAGTTCCCGGCCGGATCCGAGGCGACGCGAGGACCGTAGTCGACGTACTCCGTCGAGACGGTGATCTCCGGACCGACCTTGATCGGGTCGGCGGCGCTCGCGGGCCCGAAGGCACCCAACACGAACAGGGTGAGCGAAGCGACGACCGTCCAACAGGGGCTCGCGCTTCTCCCCCCGAGCGATGGTGCGCCTGGCATCACCGACGCGTCCGGATCGTCGGCGCCCATGTCCGTCGATGACGGCGTACGGCTCGGGCGCACATCTCCCGGCCCGCCCCCGTTCGCCGACGAGGGAAGCGTCGCCGCGTCACCGGGGCCGAAACCCAGCCCGGGAACGATCGGATGCCTTCGGCGGTCACCCATGCGTCGAGCGTACTCGATGCCTTCGACGCCAGACAACCGTGCCGCGCACCCATCACCCGAGCGGCCGGAAAAACCCCCGTACGCACGCGCTCCCGAACCTGAACTCGAGCCGGTGAAAGCGCATCGCTCCAGCGAAGCGGGCCGGGGAATCTCGTGGAAACCTCCGGCGGATTCGCGAGCGCACCCGACGCATCGAATGCGAACGCCGTCGGGGCCGGAACGCCCCGCGACGGATCGGAAACCGTTCCGGCCAAGACCTCGTTTACCGCGCCCTGGGGCTCGCCCTCCTCGCCGACTCGCTTCAGGTCGTCGATGACACTGTCACGTCGAGCGCTCCAGGCAGGATCCCCCCGCCCCTCGCTGCCGCGGAGCGCCGGTCGCCCACGCCAGGAAGCCGGCTGCGCCGACGAGCAACGTCCGGCGCGACACGTGTCTCCCGTGCGATCCACTCTGCCTGCGACAGCGCCGCCCGCCGCCACAGCGGCGAAGAACGGTCCTGCCACAGCACCCGCACGCAGGGCCAGACGCCCGGCGCGCATTGGCTGAGCGATGGATCCGGCACCGACCGCGTTCGGATTCCGACCACCGAGCGCGGCGTTCGCGGCCCGCGCCGGCCCAGTCGCAGCCCGAGCCTCGTCGGCCTCTTCTGCGCGAGCGCGCTCGGAGCCTGATGCGTGAGGTCGGCTGCGGATGCGCATTCCGTGCATTCGTCCCGCGCTTCGTACCGGGTGGCGCGTTTTACCGATGCCGTCTGCGCTCCTACAATCCCGAGCATGCGGCGGCTCCCCAAGGCAATCGGCGTCACCTTGGTCAGCGCGCTCGCCGTCGAAGGGAGCCTTCGGCTCTGGATCGACACCCACTCGGCTCATCCTCCGCTGGCCATCGTCGCGGCCGTCGAGACCGTACGAGACCGCGCCCGACGGCACCGTGCCGTCGAGGCCTTCCGGGACGCAACGGGCTACGACTTGACGTTCGAGAGGCTCTCCGAACTGGAGCCACGGCTGTTCAAGGCGATCTACGCGCGAAGAAACCTCGACCTCCTCTACGGGCTTCACGCCGCCTACCGTACCGAGTTCGATCGGCTCGCCCGCCGGGCCACCGAACGGGGCATCGGCCTCATCGTCCTCTACCTCCCCTCCGATTGGAACGACCCGGTCCGGACGAAGTCGATCGGAGCGACGGCTCGAAGACTGTTCGAGCGCTCGGCCAAGCGCCACGACGCGGAGTTCGTCGATCTCCACGACGACCTCATGAGCGAAGCCTGGGATGAGATGACGCTGCATCCCGTCGACTCCCACCTGTCGGAACAAGCGAACCAGATCGTCGCTCGGCGGCTCGCGGGTGTTCTCGATCGGCTTCGAGACCATCGCGTTCGAGCGGGACCGCCCGGCCCGAAGCCCGACCAATTCGGCGACCTCGCCCCCAACCTGCACGTCGTCGAGGAGTGGAAGCAGGGAATGCCGTTTCGCCTGATCACGAACGCCCAAGGACTGCGAATGGAGAACGACGTGCCGACATCGAAGCGTCGGCAACGAGTGCTGATCCTGGGCGACTCCTTCACCTACGGCCCTCACCTGCCGAACGAGGCGACGTTTCCGGCGATCCTCGCTGCGCTCCGGCCCGAGATGGAGATCCTGAACGCCGGGCACATCGGATACACCATCGTCGACGAAGCGGACCTGTTCATCGAGCGCGCGCAGTTCGCCGACCCGGACGTCGTCGTGATCCAGGTGCTCGACAACGATGTGTACGGCATGCTCGCCGTCATGCGGAACGTCTTCGGCCGCCGGAAGCTCCTCCACGGCGAGGTCACCGAACCCTCCCCTCGGGAGGCGAGGCTGCTCGAGGACCTGCTCGCCGACTGATCCCGGCGGACGAGCTCGTGCTCCCCCGCGCCGCCTCCGAGCAATGCACCATCGTCGCTTGCGCGGGTCTCCGTCATCACTCGCGGAGCGTGGACGATCTGCGAACTCGCGGTGCCCAATCCTCTGCGCAGCTTCGAGCGGTCCGTACGGGGCCGACCCGCGGCCTCGACCGGGAACGCGCGTGGGACGCGGCAATCGCGAACGGCTCCGGGCTCTCCGACGCCCCGGTCGGTGCGAGCGCCCAGGCCGCTTCCGGGCGACGGCCAACCCATGCGAGACTCGCCGTGTGCGCACGGCACGGAAACTCGCCGTCTTCGCGTTCGCCCTGGTCGCGTCGATCGCTCTCGTCGAGGTCGGCTTGCGCTGGCATCACGAATCCGTCCGCGAGACCATCGCGGAACGAGCCGGGCTCCCACCGCGGTGCGCGCAGCCCGAGTCCGATCTCGTCTACTCGTACGTGCCCAACGTGTGCGGCCACAACGCGGCGGGCTATCGGGACGTTCGACACGAGCCGCAGAAGCCGCCCGGCGTCCGCCGCGTCGTCGTCGTCGGCGACGCCGTCGCCGAGGGCGGCGGCGTGCGTGTGTTCGACGGGTTCGCAAGCCTCCTCGGCCGAAAGCTCTCGACGGAAGGGGCTCCGTGGGAAGCCGTGATCCTCGCCCGCTCCGGCTACTCGAGCGCCCAAGAGATCTTGCTGCTCGACCGCGAGGCCTACTCCTACGACCCCGATCTCATCGTCTGGAGCTACGTGCTCAACGATCCGGCACACCCCATCCACCACAACGCCAGCGGCGAGCGCGGCGCCTACTACCACAGGCCAGTGAGCTACCTGGTGCATGCGCTGGAAGCGGCCTTCTTCGGCCTACGCGAGCGGTGGCGCGATGTGGGTTGCCCCGAAGAGTACCACGCGCGCCTCCACTGCCTGTACTGGCCGGAGGTCGAGCGCACTCTCGCGCGAATCGCGTCGATCGCCCGCAGCAGAGGCGTCCCGGTCGTCTTCGTTCTGCACCCCGTCTTCGAGGCGGGCCGCGACTTCGACGCCTACTCTCTACGCGGCCTGCACCGCGAGCTCACGTCGCTCGCCCGTCGCGCCGGACTCCCGGTCGTGGATCTCCTCCCGGCATACGAACAGCACGCCGCCGATGATCTTCGACAGAAGAAGAAGAGCCATTGGTTCGATCCGTGGCACCCGAACGAGCTCGGGCACCAGGTCGCCGCCGACGCGATCGTCGAGCATCTGCGGGCGATGGGGCTCGGGTAGCGCCACGACGGAGCCGAGAGATCGCTGCGACGACGCCGATCGCCTCGGTCGGATGCCCGGCACCGTCCGGATCGCGATGCCACGCGTCCACCCCCACGCGCGATCATCACTGCGACAACAGCCGCAGCAGCCCAACTGCGGTCAGCGACTCTCCAACCGCGACGGGACCCGTGCCCACGGCTCCCGTCGTCGACCACCCCGGCTGTTCTAGTGCGCCGGATCCGACCCCTTCAGATCTCCGGAATCGGGGTCGAAGAGGCTCGTGCCCGCGCGGATCGAGCTCTTGCCACCCTTTACGTCGAACTCGCAGCGCCACAACGGCACAATTCCGCTGTCCAGAGGATTCGTCTCGGTTACGAACACCGTCGCACCCGTGAATCCACCGGGACCTTCTACGGCAACACCGTCATCGTCCATGAGGCCGATCGAGACCTCGCGCGCCTTACTCGATACGTCGACGGCCGTGCAGACCGCCGTGGTGAACTCCGCCACCGGGAGGCGCCCGCGGCGTGACCCTCCTCGCGGGGCTCGACCGGATCGGCCCTCAACGGGCCGCGCGGCGTGAAGTGTTGGAACCGTCCGGATCGCGCCCCCGGGCCATCCATGCACGCCCGCGACGCAACCAACAGAGCCTCCGGCGATCGACGGCCCGCCCTCACCTCCTCGCTCGCTTCGTCGGCCTCTTCTTCGCGGTCGAACTCGCCACCTACCTACGCCCGTATGTCCTGATGCTCCCCGTGCATGGAATCGAGCACGGCTCGCAGGAACTGCTCGTAGCCACGCTTCCCGGCCATCTCGTCGGGCGGGAGCATGCCCGAGCGCCGCCCTCCGAAGGGATCACAACCGAGCGGTGCTACTTCGCGCTGAAGAGATCGCTCTCCTGTTTGGAGATCTCCGTAAGCGTCGCCCCAAAGCAGGCCCCGTCGTCCGAGATGAGCTGCATCCGAACGCTGGTCGTCGACGCGAGCGCGGCCGCGATCCCTGTGGGAAGCGCCGAATGAGGCTTGGACGGGTTGTTGGCCGCCGTGACGAGCAGCTTCGACTTCCCAGCCGCCCCGCGCTTCAGCACGATCTTGCTCACGCCCGAAGCCGACGCCTCCTTGTCCTTGTACACGTAGCCCTTGCCGCTCGGAGGCGCGCCCCCGGTGCTCCTCCAACACGGCTTTCCAGCGCAGTCCTTCAGGGCGCGATCCACGACGAGGGTGCCGACCAGCACATCCGCGTCATCGTAAAGGCACAACGCGAAGGCGGAAACCTCGGCGCCGATGGGGTCCCCAAAGTCGGTCTGGGAGATCTCCGGGCCGGACAAGAGCTTCGCGGACAGCTTCTCCCGGAAGGGTCTCCGCTCGACCACTTTGAGCTTCCCCTTGCCGAAACCCGTCGTACAGATCGGGCGCGGTGCGGCCGGGCAGTCCAGTGCGAGGCTCGTGCGGTCTCCCGTCACCGGGTCGACTCGAACGACCGCGTCGAGGGCGGCGTCGACGACCACCAGGTCTCCGCTCGCCTCCACCGCGATGCCGAACGGAAGGTTGAAGTCGGGACCTGTGCCCATGAGGTCGTCCGACACGATCGCTCGATCTCCCGTGACCGGCTCCACACGGACCACCGCGTCCAGCGCGTGGTCGACGACGACGAGATCGCCGCTCGCCTCCACCGCGATGTCGTGCGGAACCGAGAATGCAGGGCCAGCTCCGGCGCCAGTTCCCGACACGATCGTCCGGTCGCCGGTCACCGGGTCGACCCGAACCACGCCCAGGTCGTGGTCCACGACGACGAGATCGCCGCTGGCCTCCACCGCGATTCCGGTCGGGGCCGAGAACGCCGGGCCTGAGCCGGTCCCCGAGCCTGATACGATCGCTCGATCCCCCGTCGAAGGGTCTACGCGCACGACCACGTCCAGCGAGTTGTCGATCACGACGAGATCTCCGCCCACCTCCACGGCAATACCCAGCGGATTCGACAGGACCGGACCAGCGCCGGTGCCCGGATCGGAAACGGTCGAGCGGTCACCCGTCGTCGGGTCCACCCGAACCACCGCGTTCAGGTCTCTGTCGGTCACCACGAGATCGCCGCTCGCTTCGACCGCGACGGCGACCGGGCTCGTGAAGGGTTGCCCCGCGCCCACTCCCAGCCCCGACGCGATGCGACGATCTCCCGTCAGCGGCTCGACCCGAAACAGTACCTCCAATTCGGGATCGGTGACGACGAGGTCGCCAGTGGCCTCGACGGCGATCCGCAGCGGGTTCGAGAACGCAGCTCCGATGGTGGGGCACAGGAGAAGGGCGAGCGCGACGAACGCGACGGCTCCACGGGCACCAAGCACGTCCCCAACGATCCGACCACGGAACGACGACGCACCCCAGCTACTCTGCTTCATGGGTAGAGCACAGCACGGCGCTCGACAATTGGTCAACGATGCATCGCACTCATCGATCGCCGTCCGAACCGCGCGCGCCGCGTCGAGCGCGTCTACCTCCCGACTGCCTTCGCCCTCCCCCTGGGGCGCAGGTTCTTGAGCCGCCTGTTCGCCTCCTCGACGTCGAACTCTTCCGGATCGAACTTCCCGCCCACCCACGTCAGGATGGACTCGTGCTCCTCATGTGTGGCGTCGAGCACGGCTTCAAGGAACTGCTCGTAGCCGTGCATGCCGCCCACGTCCTCAGGCGGGCATGCCCGAGCCCCTCCCACACAGATCGGAAGCGCGGCGTCTTGGTCGCCCCTCCAGTAGTCCTCGACGATGACGACGTGGTCCCACGAGTCACCGAAGTCGTACTCGTAGAGGAACACACTCGGCAGATGCGGCGCCAGGTCCGCGAGCTTCACCCGCGACTCGTCCTCGTGCGGGATGTCCAGCTCGAAGTCGACGTCC
>JAUIFY010000004.1 GCA_030430245.1 bacterium
CCAGTCGGTCAACCAGATCCGCGGCGCGATGCGGGCGCGAAGGAGATTATCATGAGTGCCGAGCGTTCCGTCATCGACCCGCACATCCACCTGTGGCGGCAGGACGACGGACGCGCCATAGAGAAGGAACAAGCATGCCCGGACGAGCGCGGGTGAAGGCGTGACGGTACGGAGGCCCCGCCAGACGCGCGACCCTCCGTTCGCGAATACGCCGAGCGCGCCCATCGAGAGGAGCACCCATCCCACCACCCCGATCTCGCCCTCCGCCCACGCGTACCAGACCGGCAGACGCAGGATGCGCGGCTCGGACAACTCCAGTCCGGCCGGCCCGGAGTAGAACGCGCGCAGCACGACCTCCGGTGGAACGTCGTATGTGGGAATCGAGAGTCGGACGGTTCCCGCGCCGTCGATCCGCCACTCTCTCTCGCTCTCGGGGGGATCGAAGCTCGGCCCGAAGAGATCGACGTGAAGGGAGCCCCCCTCCCGCGGTGCCTGCACGACATCGAGCTCGACCGCGTAGGTCGCATGCGGCGCGAGCCATACGTTGCGAGCGAAAAGATGGAGTCCATCCGGCGTCGCAACACTCACATACCTGCCCCCTGCGACGGGCTCGAACCCGACGAGATTGAGCACCCCGGGAACGACCGGGGTGCCGACGAGCCCGGCAATCCCCGGCCGGCTCAGGAGGAGTGAGATCGCGACGAGCGCGACTCCGGTCCATACGAACGCGAGGGACAGCCGGTCGAGCGTTCTCGTCGCCTTCTCTCCCGGTGCCGTCAGCCAAGCACCTCGTCCAGGCGATCCCGGACCCGGGTTGCCGCCGCCCTCCACGACCAGCGCTCCCTCATCTCGTCGGCGGCACGGCGACCGCGCTCCTCGGCGTCGGAGCGGTTCTCGAAGACGTATCGAAGGAGCTCCCGAAGGTGACCGCGCTCGGGATCGGCCCAGGAGAAGCCATCGTAGTACGGGCACCGAGCGACGGCCGGAATGGTCGATTCGACCCGAAGGGGAAACGAGATCCCTTCGTGCACGAAGTCGCAGTGCGCACCCCAGTCCGTCGCGATCGTCGGCAGTCCGCAGGCCATGGCCTCCATCAGCGGCATGTCCCACCCCTCGCCACGGCCCGCCGAGACGTAGCAGTCGGTCGAACGGTAGAGACTTCCGAGCTGCTCGTAGGGCAGCTCCCGGTTGTGGATGAAGACGATCCGTCCACCCCAGGGCTTGAGGCGCAGGGCTTCGACTTCAGCCGCGAGGTCCACCGAGGCATCGCGGTTGTTCACCTTACAGACGAGCGCGACGGGCTCGTTGGCTCGGAACGTCTCGTTGAAGACGGAGAGGAGGAGCTCCGGCGCCTTCCGCTCTCCCCATTCGAAGCTCGAGAGGAAGACGAAGTCCCCGTCCGGCGAGGGAAACGACGTCACCTCGGGATGAAAATGATGGACGTCGACCCCGAGCGGCATGACGCGAATCGGAGTGGTCACGCCACAGCGGAGCATTCCGTCGCGATTGAACGAAGTCGGGGTCCAGACCTCGTCCATCCGGTTCGCCTGGGCGACCCACTCGTCGGGAAACCCGTCGACTTCGAGCATCGTGAAGCCGATCTTATAGGCGCCGCAGTTGCGGTCGAAGACGTCTCCCTGCCCGTACACCACCGACACGGGCGGGCTCTTCTCCCGTGGGCGTGAGGAGATGACGTTCAGGCGATAATCCCCCGACTGCTCCGGCTCCTCCACCGGGAACGGTGATCCCGCACCGTAGACGTAAGAGTAGTGGGTGCGAACGCCGAGGTCTTCGAGCGCGACCAGGAACGCGCGCGAGCTCATCGCGTACCCCGTCGGGAAATTCAGGATCGACTGCCACGTCAGGTCACGGACGTACCGTGCTTCGAGATCGGGAAGCCACTTCTTGCGGAACGTCCGACGGCTCGCTTCGAAGAGCGACTCGAACTTCTTCGGGTCGTCCCGCGTCGAGCCGTGCTCGTTGTGCAACAAGGTGACGCCGCCACAACAGAACGTGCGAAAGCCCGCCTTGCGCGCCGCGAGGCAGTAGTCAGTGTCCTCGAAGTACGATTCGTAGTCCTCCGACAACAACCCGGCAGACTCGATCACCTCGCGACGGATGTAGGCGCACGCGAAGACGATTCCCTGGACTTCCCGGTCGCTCGCGTACTGGTTGAAATCCGGCTCGAGAGCACCGATCTGCTGGCCCCAGCAGGTCTCGGGGAGGATGTACGTGCCGGCGTGCAAGAGCCGGCCGTCGGGCATCTGGAGCCGACAGCCGACGATGCCGATGTCGGGCTCGGACGATGCGGTCGCCGCAAGGCGCTCGAGCCAATCGGGCTGCAGGACCTCGATGTCGTTGTTCAGCAGGACGACGTCGCGATCCGCGTCGACGGCCTCGATGCCGACGTTGTTGCCGCGGACGAAGCCCAGGTTCGTCGGATTGGTGATGACCCGGATCCCCTCGACCCCCCGGAGACGATCCGGTGTCTCGTCCTCGCTGCCGTTGTCCACCACGATCACTTCGGCGTGCGTGAGGTCGGTGTTCCGGAGAACCGACTCGAGGCATTTCTCCGTCAGGTCCCAATGGTTCCAGCAGAGGACGACGATCGACACGGGCCGCTCAGGCATCGCCGTCTCCACGCCTCAGCCGCTGCCACACGATCTCGAGCTCGGTCTTCACGTCGGACGGAACGAAGGTGTGCGTATGCTCGAGCCCGACGACCGGCGACTCTTCCCACGTTCGCGCCTCCAGCGCTTTGGCATCGAGCTCGAGAAGCTCGAGAGCGTCCGGCGGCAGCGCCGACGCCAGCATGCGGAGACGCGCGCGCTCGGCGTCGAGTCGTCGCTCGAGCTCGCGGGCCCGGGTCTCCCAGTAACGAACCGCGTCGTCGCGAGCGTCCACGATTCACTCTCGGCCCAGGAGCCGGCGCAACACCTGCATCAGTCGAAAGCTGCCCGACTGCATCACCATGCCGAGGAGCTGGTTGCGCTCTTCGAACTGGCGCCGGAAGGAGTCCCGCTCGGCCCGCAGTGCGTTGATCTCGCGCTCGAGGCGCGCACAGTCCCGAGCACGTCGCGCTGCGACCGCCCGCGCCATCTCCCTCTCGTGGCGCATGTCGTCGAGCTCGAGCTCCAGGCGAGCGACTTGGGCAACCTTGTCCTCGACGGTGGGGTTGGGATTCGACATCGTCGTGCGTGCCACGTGGAGGCGGAGAATAGCTGGTTCCGCGACGAGCGTCACGCGCATGGCCACGCTCGAATGTGCCCGTCGGAGGACGGGAGCGGCACCCGCCCGCCGTACCCCCGGGACTCGCCCCTCCACACACCCGCCGCGCAGGCCGAGGGGAGAGCGATGGCTGCGGCGTCAGGACCGCATCTCGGCGTGGCGGGCGATCGTCCGGACGTAGCTCTCCCGAAAGCGCCGCGCGACCAAGGGCCAGGCGTGGCGCGCGCGCACCCGGTCGAGGCCGATCCCCCCCATCCCACGCGCCCACTCCGAATTCTCGAGAAGGCTCAGAGCCGCCGCCGCGAGCGCCTCGGCATCGCGAAACGGCACCAGGATCCCGTCCTGGCCATCCCGCACGACGTCGGGGACGGCGCCGTTGCGACAGCCGATCACGGGCTTCCCCGCGGACCACGCCTCGAGAAACGCGACCCCGAAGGACTCGTAGCCAGACGGATAGACGAAGGCGTCCAACGCACCGAAGAGTCGAGGCTTCTCGTCCTCTTCGAAGTCGTACTTGACGACGACCTTACGTCGCGCGTCGGAATCGTACTGCGCGACCCGATGCTCGATCTGCCGCGCGAACTCCGTGTGAGAGCCCGCGATCAGAAGGCGCGTCTCGGGTCGACGCGCCCAGATGGCGGGCATGGCCTCGAGCAGGGTGTCGACGCCCTTGTGCACGCCGAGCTGCCCGATGAAGCCGAGGACCGGATGGTCGCCGAAGCCCAGCGACCGCTTGGCCTCGATCGGATCCACCGCCGCGAACGGCTCGGGGTCGACGCCGAGACCGATCACGTCGACGCGCTCGAGATCCGCGCCCCGCGCGACCACGTGCTGCGCCTCGAAGCCGGTGTAGGCGACGTAGAGGTCGGCCTGACGGATCGCTCGGTGGATCATCGCCCGGTCGTAGCCCCAGCGGTCCTCGGGGTGCATGCCTCCGATCAGGATGCAGGGGCGCCCCGCCCTCCGGGCTCCCCGAAGTGCCTGGTACATGTGGCGCAACGGGAACGACGACGCGACGACGACGTCGGCGGGCGTGCGCCGGACGGCATCCGTCAGCCCGGGAATGATGGGTCCCGCGTACCACGTACGCAGGAACTGATTGAACGGCAGCCCGAGACGAAACGCCGCATCCTGCACCGGTTGGAGCAATGGACCGAGGGAGCGAATCACGTGAAAGCGGCGAACCGAGACGCCCGTCCGCGTCTCGGACCCGACCGGCAGGCGCGGGTGCGACGGGCGCGGAAACGCCTCCGCGCTGTAGCAGTCGCTCGTGAAGACGGTGACGTCGTCTCCGAACTGCGAGACGAGCTCCTCCGAGAGTCTCTGGATGACGCGCTCGGTACCGCCCACCGCCGGTGCGTACCCCTGCACGACGTGCAGGATGCGGAGCGGGCGGTCCATGTTCACCAGCTGGCCTTGGTCACGCGCGAGATCGCCTCGTCCACGTTCTCACGGGAATTGAAGGCGGAGAGCCGGAAGTATCCCTCTCCCGACGGACCGAAACCCGAGCCCGGCGTGCCGACGACCTGCGCCTTCTCGAGAAGCTGGTCGAAGAAATCCCAGGACCCCAGCCCCGCCGGCGTCTTGAACCAGATGTACGGCGCGTTCTCTCCCCCGAAAACCTCGAGGCCGGCCTTGGAGAGGCCTTCGCGAATCAGGCGTGCGTTCTCCATGTAGAACTTCACGATCTCGCCCGTCTGCCTGCGGCCCTCGGGCGAGTACGCGGCGGCCGCAGCCTTCTGCACGGGGTACGAGACTCCGTTGAACTTGGTCGAGTGACGACGGTTCCACAAGCCGTTCAGCGAGACCTCCTCACCCGACGCGGTCTTTCCCTTCACCGTCTTGGGCACGACGGTGAACGCGCAACGCGTTCCAGTGAAGCCGGCGCTCTTCGAGAAGCTCCGGAACTCGATCGCGACGTCTCGCGCGCCGTCGACCTCGTAGATCGAGTGCGGCAGCGACGGGTCGGAGATGAAGCCTTCGTACGCGGCGTCGAAGAGAATCACGGCGTCGTTCTTCTTCGCGTACTCGACCCACTGCGCGAGCTGCTCCTTGGTCGACACCGTGCCGGTCGGGTTGTTCGGAGAGCAAAGGTAGATCAGATCGACGTGGGTCGAAGGAGGCTCGGGGTTGAAGCCGTTCTCGGCGACGGCCGGCATGTAGACGATGCCGGCGTAGCGTCCGTCGTCGTCGGCCTCGCCCGTGCGGCCCGCCATGACGTTCGTGTCGAGATAGACCGGATAGACGGGATCGGCGAGTGCGACCACGTTGTCGAGTCCGAAGATCTCCTGGATGTTGCCGCTGTCGCACTTCGAGCCGTCCGAGACGAAGATCTCGTCGTTGCCGACCTGAACGCCCCGCGCTTCGTAGTCGTTCTCGCGAATCACATCGAGAAGGAATTCGTAGCCCTGCTCGGGTCCGTAGCCGCGGAAGGTCGCGCGGTCGGCCATCTCGTCGACCCCGGCGTGAAAGGCTTCGACGATTGCGGGAGCCAGGGGCTCGGTCACGTCGCCGATTCCGAGCTTGATGATCGCGGCGTCCGGGTTCGCCTTCTGAAAGGCCCCCACGCGTCGCCCGATCTCGGGAAAGAGGTAGCCGGCCTTGAGCTTCAGGAAGTTCTCGTTGATTCGCGCCATGGGCGGTGAGTTACCCGTTGCACCGTTGAGGCGCTACCGGAGGCCACCGAGCCCGTTCACACGGACGTGCGTGATCGCGTTCCGGACCGACCGAGGCGTGGGCAGCCCCGCGACGCAGGTCTTCGCGGGGTGCCCAGTGCCCCTCGCCCGGATCCCATGCCGGAATCACTCGCCGATCACGGGGGGTGGCACGTCGCCGCTGCCAGCACCGCGGCGTCCGGAACGAGCGGACCTCCACCTCGAGGATTGCCTACTGAATGCACGACAGACTCGCGGAGGTGAACTCGTTCCTCTTCCAGAGATTCGAGCACGCGTTCGCGGCACCCACGATGTCGTACTCACCATCCGGGGATCGGGCGACGTTGCGAATGTACTTGCTCGGGCCGTCGTCGGAATACGTCTCCGCAAAGAAGGCTCCCCACGCGTCGTGGTACGCCTCGTTCCGGATCACGCGATGCGCATCGCCCGCCACCCGGAAGCCGAACTCGTCATTCTCACTCGCCCTGTTCTTCTTGAGCACGTTGCGCTCCGAGAAGACCCAGTAGCCGTTGCGCTGGTTGTGGCTCGCGACGTTCTTCTTGAGGACGTTGCGGTGACTCAGGACGAGAAAGCCGTCGCGCCCGCTCAGAGCCGCCTCGACGCTCTGAATCCGATGTCGACCGGATCCCTCGATCTCGACCCCGATCCCGCACGCGAGCACGCGCCCGTCCTTCACGTTGGCGCGCTCGCCTACGACGAGAATGCCGGTCGGGTTCTGCGCGAGGTCGGACCCGACGAGGCAGGTGATCGCGAAGCCGTTCAGATCGAGCGTCGCGGGCCCCTCGATCGTGATGCCGCCGGTCTCGGCCGTGCACGGTCCCACGTCGGCTTCGAGTTGGACGCGCTGCCCCGGCTCGACGGTGTCCCCGCATTCGAGGGCGGAGGCCTCGGTGGAGAGGAGGCCAGCGATCCCGACGGCGAGAACCCCGGACGCGATTCCCTTGCGATTCATGATCCCTTCCCTTCGGATCCCACGCTCAAGCCGATTTCGCGGCGGCCATCGTGTGGACGTCGGCCGCGGTCAGCGTGCGGCCGCCGATTCCCCAGTCGCCCTGCCGGATCTCCTGAATCCGCACCCAGGTGACGTCCCGCATCGCTTCGCCCTCGACCGAGATCATGGCCTCGGTGACCCTCTCGATCAGGTCCTGCTTCTGGCTCGGGGTGAAAACGTCTTCGATCACGTCGATGGTGACGAGTGGCATCGGAATCTCTCCTTCGTTCTTCGTGCCGGCGATCCATTCGCCAGCCGTGGACCGGGTTCTATCGGGGGCCTCCGAGCCAAGCTTGGAGACCGTCTGGAGAAACCCTGGAGAGATGCCCGAGGACCGCGCTATGATCCGCCCGCGTGCGCTTCCTCTTCGACGATTTCGAGCTGGACACGGACAAGGCGGAGCTGCGGGGGGCCGGGGAGACGATCGCGCTCGAGCCGCAGGTCTTCGCCCTTCTTCGATACCTGGTCGAGAATCGGGAGCGCCTCGTGACCAAGAACCAGCTCATCGACACGGTCTGGGGCGGTCGGGTCGTCTCCGAGTCGGCTCTCACGAGCCGGATCAAGTCGGCACGCCAGGCGCTCGGAGACACCGGCCGGGAGCAACGCTTCATCCGCACGATCCACGGCAGCGGCTACCGGTTCGTCGTCGACGTCGAAGAAGCCGCGCCCGGGTCGCCCGTCGGGGAGACGTCCTCCCGGCCGGACGTCGCGGCGCCCGAGGACCCCCTCCCGGAGAGACCGTCGATCGCCGTCCTGCCGTTCCGCCTCGTCGGGATCGCCGGACCGTACGCGGCGGTCGCCGACGCCCTCCCCCACGAGCTGATCGCCGAACTCTCGCGCCTGCGATGGCTGTTCGTGATCGCACGGGCCTCGTCGTTCCGCTTCCGCGCCTCCGAGCCGGACGTCGTCGAGATCGGACGGGTCCTCGGCGTCCGCTATTGCCTCTCCGGCACCGCCGAGATCCTGGGAGACCACCTTCGGGTCACGGTCGAGCTCGCCGACACGCGCAGCGGCGGCGTCCTCTGGGGGGAGCGGTACGGCGCGCCGGTCGAGCAGATCGACGAGATCCGATCCGAGATCGTCGCAAGCGTGGTCTCGGCGCTGGAGATCCAGATCCCATCGAACGAAGCGAGGCTCGCTCGGCTCTCGAGCACGGAGAACCTCGATGCGTGGGCCGCCTATCACCTCGGCCTCCACCACATGTTCCGGTTCTCACGCAAGGACAACGAGCGGGCGAAGGAGCTGTTCGCGCGGGCGATCGGCGAGGACGCCGGCTTTGCCCGCGCCCATGCGGGCATGTCGTTCGTGCGGTTCCAGGACGCCTTTCTCGCGTACGAAAAGGACGTGGAGGCCGCCGGTGCCGACGCACGGCGCTTCGCCGAGCGCAGCGTCGAGCTCGATGCGATGGATCCGTTCGCCAACCTCGTCCTCGGCCGGACGTTCTGGCTCGCCGGGGATCCCGACGCGAGTCTCCCGTGGCTGGATCGGGCGATGTCGCTCAGCCCGAGCTACGCCCAGGGCGTCTACGCCCGCGGCTTCTCGAACGCGATGGCGGCACGCGGCGACGCCGCGGAGGGAGACGCGGATCTCGCGATGTCGCTGAGCCCGCTCGATCCCCTCTACTACGCGATGCTGGGAATCCGGGCCTTCTCGCACGTGGTGCGTGGCGAGTACGACGCGGCCGTGGCGTGGGGCGAGCGCGCGGCACGCGCCCCGGGCGCCCATGCCTTCATCGACGTCCTCGCGGGCCTCACGCACGCTTGCGCGGGCGATACCGAAAAGGCCCGCGCGTGGATCACGCGCGCACTCGAGCGCAGCCCGAAGATCGACCAGACCGCCTTCTTCCGATCGTTCCCCTTCACCGACGCCGTGATCCGCAAGCGCATCGCCGCCGCCCTCACGAAGAGCGGTCTCTGATCCGGCCCCCCCGTCCGTCGTGCGCGCCTGTCAGCCTCGATCCTCAGCCACCGGACCACGAGAGGACCTCGCCCCCCCGACCCAGGAGAACGGTGCCCGGAAAGACCCGCAGGTGCCAGGGATCCAGTCGAAGGGCCGCAAAGGCGTCGTCGCGGGGCTCGTTCCACCCGGGGATCATCGCGGGGTCGTAGCCGACGGGAGGAGGCGCGTTCTTCAGCAGATTCCAGACCCGCTCACGCGTCTCGAGATCGAACGCCCACGTCGCGCGGCACTCCGCCACGCACGTGTCCTGGCTCGGCGCCCAGTAGTTCAGGGACATGAACGGGGAGTGATCGAGGTGGGCGCGCTTCGCGGGGGTCGGGCCGGTGCCGATCCAACCGACCAGCTCTCGCCCGTCCCACTCCCAGATGGGGTGCAGAACCCGCGAGCGCGGGCGCCCCTTTCGATCCACGGTCGCGGCGCTCGCCCACACGATGGTGTGGGCCATCTCGAGGAAGGCCGGCGCGACGTCGGCGAGGGTCGTCATGCCGCCACCCGTAGTTCGAAGCGCGTCAGAGGTCCAGCTCCGGCCGGGCGACGTGCGCGGCGTCGTCGGCCCCGCCCCGCGCGCGGGAGACGAGCTTCTCGGTCGCCGCATAGAGCCCGTAGGCGATGGCGATCGCGTACGAGGGCGGGCCGAGGAGCGCGGCACCGTAGCCGGCGACCAGACCGACGCGAAACTGGGGCCACCAGAGCAGAGCCCCGGCGATCGGCGCGACGATCGCGCCGACACCGAGCAGCGGCTCGCGGGTCACGATGCCGAGGAGCAGCGTCGCGGTGCCCAGAAGCGATGCCCCGAGCCAGATCCGCATGCCCGCCCGGCTCCAGCCTCCGTGCGTCAGCCGCGTCTCGATCGCGACCGCGGCACGCATGAGGTGCCGGCGCACCAACGGCACGTCGAGATCGCGGAGCGCCGCGGAGAACACGTCGTCCGCTTCCACGCGCGAGACGGGCGGCGTCAGAGTCGAGCCGTTCTCGATCAGATGGTCGTGCAGGAGGGCGGCGAGGGAGTGGCGGCCGTACGCCGGGACGAACCATCGGAGGAACCACGGCACCGAGGCCAGGTCCGTGACCGGCAGATCGCCCGGAAGCACGGTGAAGTCGTAGCCGGCCGCCTCGTCTCGGTAGCGGAACCCTTCGCGCAGGACGAACCCGGTATCCGAGCGCTGCTCGATCACGACCTGCGCCGAGGCGGCTCCGTCGACGCTCGAGAACCGACCGCTCATTCCGCCGAGACCGGCTCGCGCATCGTGACGAACTCCTCGGCCGCCGTCGGGTGGATGCCGATGGTCGCATCGAACTGCGCCTTGGTCGCCTTGCACTTCACGGCGATGGCGATGCCCTGAATGATCTCGCCTGCATCCGGCCCGACCATGTGAACGCCCACGACGCGGTCCGAGGCGGAGTCGACGACAAGCTTCATCATCGTCTGCTCGCCGCGGCCGGTGAGCGTGTGTTTCAGCGCCCGGAACTTCGAGCGATAGACCTCGACGTCTCCGTAGCGCTCGCGCGCCTGCTCCTCGGTCAAACCGACACTCCCGATACTCGGCTGGCTGAAGACGGCCGAGGCGACGTCCTCGTGATCGGGCGACGTCGGCCGGCCGTCGAAGAGCGTCGCGGCGAGACACATGCCCTCGTGGATCGCGACCGGGGTCAGGCTGATGCGATCGGTCACGTCCCCGATTGCGTGGATGCTCGGCACGGACGACGCGCCGAACTCGTCGACCTCGATCGCTCCCCCCTTCCCCAGCTTCACTCCGGCCTTCTCCAGGCCGAGGCCCTTCGTGAGCGGAACCCGGCCGATCGCACACAGGATCTGGTCCACCTCGAGAGCCGAGCCGTCGTCGAGCGTCGCGACCAGCCCTCCGGCGGTCTTCTCGATGGAGGCGACCGTCGAGTCGAACCGCAGATCGATCTCCTTCTTGCGCATCTCCTCGGCGAGAGTCGTGCGGCAGTCGTCGTCGAAGCCACGAAGGAACAACGGCCCCCGGTAGACCTGCGTCACCTTCGAGCCCATGCCGTGGAGAATCCCCGCGAACTCGACGGCGATGTAGCCCCCGCCGACGATGAGGATCCGCTTCGGCCGCCGCTCGAGCGCGAAGATCTCGTTCGAGCTGATCGCGTGCTCGGAGCCCGAGTGCTCCGGCATGCGGGGCCAGCCGCCCGTCGCGACGAGGATGTGCTCGGCGGTGATCCGCCTGCCGCCGACCTCGACCGTGTGCGGATCGACGATCGTCGCTCGATCCTCGAAGATCTGGACTCCGTTGCTCTCGAGGATGTTGCGATAGATCCCGTTCAGTCGCGCGATCTCGCGGTCCTTGTTGGCGATCAGGGTGCCCCAGTCGAAGCTGCACGGTCCCACGGTCCAGCCGTAGGCCGCCGCGTCTTCGAAATCCTCGGCGTAGTGCGAGGCGTAGACCATGAGCTTCTTGGGAATGCAGCCCACGTTCACGCAGGTGCCCCCGAGCCGTCGCTCCTCGGCGACGGCGACCCGCGCCCCGTAGGAAGCGGACATCCGGCTCGCTCGGACGCCGCCGGAGCCGGCCCCGATGGTGAAGAGATCGTAATCATAACGCGCCATGGGACGTACTATCCCTTTTTCGGAGCGCCCCTGCTAATCCAGAGCCGCCATGTACCAGGACGTCGGCACCGCGACCCTGATCGAGGACCTGATCGAGCTGCCGACGTTCCGTGCCATCCGCGACTCGCTCGTGAGCGCGGGGGCGGGGGCGTTCCGGACGATGGGCTTGGTGTGCCGAGACCAGGCCGAGAAGATCCCGGACCGGATCGCGCTCCGCTTCGAAGCCGAGGAGGTCTCGTACGGTGCGTACAATGCCGGCGTGAACCGATTCACACACCTCCTCCGACACCACGGCGTCGAGCGAGGCGACGTCGTCAACATCATGATGGAGAACTCACCGGCGATGTTGATGGCCCAAGGAGCGTGCGCCAAGCTCGGCGCGATCGGCGCCCTCGTGAACAGCCACCTCGAGGGCGATGCGCTCGCGCACGTCCACACCGCGTCGAAGGCGCGCGTCGCCCTCGTCGATGCGGCGTGTACGGAAGCCGTCGTCCCGGTGCTCGACCGCCTCGGCGAAATCACGGTCCATGGCGACGACGCGCACGGCGCCTCGCACCCGAGCCTCCGATCCCTTCCGGACGAGCTCGCCGGCGCCTCGGAGGACGAGCCCGACATCGCGGACGTGACCATCGGCGACGTGTTCCTCTACGTGTACACGTCGGGCACCACCGGATTTCCGAAGCCCGCGATCGTGCGACACCTGCGCTTCACCGCCGGCGGGCACTCGCTCGCGATCATGCTCGGTGAGACCGAGGACGATTGCGCCTACGCACCGACGCCGCTCTACCACGGCTACGCGAACTTCGTCGGGTTCGCCCCCGCCTTCCACAAGGGCGCGTGCTTCGCCTCCCGGCGGAGGTTCAGCGCGAGCGAGTTCCTGCACGACGTGCGGCGCCACCGGGCGACCGTCTTCTGCTACGTGGGCGAGCTCTGTCGGTACCTGATGCGCACGCCGGAGACGCCGCGCGATCGGGATCACGCGATCCGAATCGCGACCGGCTCGGGACTGCGCCCCGACGTCTGGGAGGCGTTCCAGCGGCGGTTCGGCATCGCGCGCATCGTCGACTCGTATGGGCAGAGCGAGGGAAACGTCAGTCTTCAGAACCGGCGGGGGCGCGTCGGGTCGTGCGGACGGGCCCAGCCGTTCACCCATCACTTGCTGCGCCTCGGCCGCTACGACCACGAGGCGGGGGACCTCGTCCGCGGTGAGGACGGCTTCGTGGCCGAATGCCGCGTGGGAGAGACCGGCGAGCTGCTCGGCAAGATCGATGCGCGAGCGACCATGGCGTTCGACGGATACGCCGACGCGAGGGACAACGAGCGAAAGCTCGTACGCGACTGCTTCGAGAAGGGCGACGTCTACCTTCGAACCGGCGACCTCCTGCGCCGCGACTACGAATCGTACTACTACTTCGTCGATCGCATCGGAGACACGTTTCGGTGGAAGGGCGAGAACGTCGCGACGATGGAGGTCGAGCATCTGCTCAACGCCGCGCCATCGATTCACGAGTCGGCCGTGTACGGCGTACGCGTGCCGGGCACGGACGGCAGAGCCGGCATGGCTCTCGTCGTGCCGGCGACCGCGGCGAGCTTCGATCCGGCCGCGTTTCACCAGTTCGTTACGGGAGCCCTGCCTCCCTACGCGCGCCCTCTCTTCGTGCGCGTCGCGCGCGGCGTCGACGTGACGGGCAACTTCAAGACGCGCAAGACCCGCCTGCAAGCCGAGGGGTTCGACCCCTCGGCGGTCGGTGGTGATCCCCTCTGGTTCCGGGACGACGAGCGGCGAACCTTCGTACGTCTCGACCAGCCGCTCTTCGACCGGATCCGCGACGGCACCCTCCGGCTCTGAGCGACTCGACCGATCGGACAGCCCCACGGCGTTGATCCGACGCCGCCCGGTTGGCAGGCTCCTCCCCGAGGAGAGCCGCATGCAGCTCGAAGACATCGACCTCTCGAAGCTCGCGAGCTTCGGAGGCGACATGCCGGACCATTGGTTCACGTTCCTGCGCGAGGAAGCGCCCGTGTGGTTCCACCCGCCCGTCGACGATTGCCCGGAGCTCGGAGGCGAAGGGTTCTGGGTCTTCTCGAAGTACGACGACATCCGATCCGCGAATCGGGACAGCCGGACGTTCTCGGCCGAGACGGGACCGGGACGCACCGGCGGTGGGATCATGCTGCGCGACGTCGACCAGGCGCTCGGCTCCAACATGATCATGACCGATCCGCCGAAGCAGCAGCGGATGCGCCAGCTGGTCAACATCGGTTTCTCGCCGCGCGCCGTTCGAAGGCTCGAGCACTACACGCGAGCGCTCACGCGCGAGCGAATCGACGGCTTTCTCGCGCGCGGCGAGTGCGAGCTCGTGAGCGAGCTCGCGGCCGAAGTTCCGCTGCAGGTCATCGCGGAGATCCTCGGAGTCCCCGCGAGCGATCGGGAGAAGGTCTTCACCTGGACGAACAAGGCGCTCGACGATTCCGACGACGACGATCGCATGAACGCGTACATCCAGATGTACGCGTATGCGAGTGAGCTGGGCCAGGAGAAGAAGGATCGCCCGACCGACGACATCTTCTCACGCGTCGTCGCCGCCGAGATCCCCGACGAGAACGGCACACCGGTGCGGTTGAACGAGTTCGAGATCGCGTCGTTCTTCCAGCTGATCGCGACCGGGGGCAGCGAAACGACGCGCAACGCGATCACGGGCGGGCTCCTCGCCTTCATCGACCATCCCGACCAACTCGAGCGACTGAGGAGCGATCGCGCGCTCCTGCCGAAGGCCACCGACGAGATCCTCCGCTGGACCAGTCCGGTCAACTATTTCCGACGCACGGCCACCCGCGACGTGGTCGTCCGCGACCAGACGATCCGCGCCGGCGACAAGGTCTCCCTCTGGCACTGCTCCGGAAACCGCGACGAGGACGTCTTCCGGGACCCGTTCCGCTTCGACATCACGCGCTCCCCCAACGACCACCTCGCTTTCGGCGGCGGCGGCGCGCACTACTGCCTCGGGGCGAATCTCGCCAAGATGGAGATCGAGATCGTCTACGACGAGATGCTGAACCGCATGACCGAGTTCGAGGTCGCGGGCGAGATCGAGCGCTTCTACACGTCCTGGTACCTGAACGTCTTCGGCGGATACCAGAGGCTGCCCATCCGGTTCCGTACGCTCTCCGACTGACCCAACGTGCGGTCGCCGAACGCGCGCCGAGACCGGCCCGGTTCGCCATGCGCCCCTCTCCGTGCCGTCCGCCGACGGGCTCGGAACCCATCCCGCGGGAGCCCCGAGGGCGGAGCGCGGCGTCGGGCGAGGCTCCCGGTGGACGAGCGCGCCCGCACGCGAAAGCCGCTTCGTCCCGGGGCCCGGGACGAAGCGGCTTTCGTGCGACGAATCCGGCTCGATGCGGTAACCTGTCGGACGCGGAGACGTATGGACGGGAACGAGGGGAAGGAGAGCGCAGGCACCGAGCCGGGCGCGCGAGCGATGTGGATGGAGAAGGCCCAGGCGGGCGACCGCCTGGCGTACCGGAGTCTTCTCGACGACATCCACGGCGAGCTCGCACGCTACGTCCGGCGACGAACCCGCGACCCCCAGGAAGTGGAGGACATCGTTCAGGAGGTTTTGCTCACGATCCACCGGGCACGCCATACGTTCGACCCCGCCCGGCCGTTCGAGCCGTGGATGTACGCGATCGCGCGCAACACGACGATCGACTACGGGCGCCGCCGCGCGACGCGCGGTCAGAGGGAGATCCTGACCGAACAACTTCCCGAGGTCGCCGCGGACGCCGCGTCCACGGACGCGCCCCTCACCGCGGCCTTGGCCCGACTGCCGCCGAACCAACGCGAGGCGTTCTCGATGCTCAAGCTCGAAGGCCTCTCCGTCGAGGCGGCCGCGGAACGAGCCGGGGTCACACCCGGAACACTCCGCGTCCGAGCCCACCGCGCCTACCGTGCGGTGAAGGCATCGATCGGAAGCGAAGCCGAGGGAGATCGTTGACGTGAGCGAGCCGCGCGACGATCTCGGAAGCACCGAATCCCTGATCGACCACTTGGTCGACGACCTGGAGCCGGTGAAGCGCGTTTGGTCTCCCGCCACGCACCTCGGGTTCTGGCTCGCCATCGAGCTCCTCGTCTTCGGGCTGATCGCGAGCCTCGCGCTCCGCATGGACGTCCTGGACCAGCTCGCGAACCCGCTCTTCCTGCTCGAGCTGACCCTCCTGATCGCAGCCGGCGGCCTGTCGGCGGCGATGGCGCTCCTGTCCGCGGTGCCCGGGCGGGAGCCGAGCCGCGGCGCGGTGGCCCTGGCGATCGCCCTGCTCGTGGGCTCGTTCGTGGCGCTCTACCAGGAGATGCCCGGGGCCGCACGCACTCTGGCGAGCGCACCGTGGGGGATGGCGTGCGCGCTGGAGACGATGGCGTTCGCGATCGTCCCGTGGCTCGCCCTCCTCTGGTTCGCCCGTCGCGGAGCCTCGCTCGTCCCGGTCCTGTCGGGCGGCCTCGCGGGCCTCGCGGCCTTTCTGCTCGCCGCCGCCACCATGCGCGTCGTCTGCCCGGTCGACGACTTCTGGCACCTCGTGCTCTGGCATCTCACCCCGGTCGCCCTGGGCCTCGGCACGAGCTGCGCGATCGGCCTCCTCCTCCTCCGCGCGTGGCGCGAGGACTGACGGGCTACGTCCGGTTCCTCCACTCGCGCAAGGCCGCGTGGAGGGCCGGCAGGCCGTCGTACACCTCGATCGCTCCCGCCGCGTGAAGGTCCGACTCTCCCGACACGCCGGTCGCGACACCCACCGCGGGCATGCCCGCAGCGCGGGAGGCCGCGATGTCGCCCGCGTTGTCTCCCACGCCGAGGCAGCGCTCGGGCGCGACACCGAGCTTCTCGCAACACGCGAGCATGCCTTCGGGATCGGGCTTGATGTGATCGAGGCCGTCGCGGCCGACGATCGCGCCGAAGCAGTCGAGCACCTTCTCGAGCTTCAGGACGTCGCGAATCACCCAATCGGGGTTCGAGCTCACGATCCCCGCGCGCAGCCCCAGAGCGGGCAACGCACGGAGAAGCTCTTCGGCCCCGTCGAACAGCTCGACCTGGCCGATGCCGACCGCCTCGTACTCCGCAAGCAGCTTCGACACCTCGACCTGGGCGCGCAGCAACGCCTCCCCGTCGAGATGGCCGCCCCGGGCGACGTGACCGTAGAGACCGAAGCACCCGCGGGGAGCACCCTCGAGATACTCTGCCGGCACGCCGTGGGCCTCGTACCTCGCACGCATGAGCGGGAGCGCCTCGCGCCACTTCACGAAGTTGCCGAGCGGGGCGAGCGTGCGATCGAAATCGAAGACGAGGGCCTGCAGGTCGGAAGAGAACATCCCCGCTCCTATACCAGGGCACGGCCGAGCGGGTACTCCGCCTCGGGGCGATGCACCGCCTGCTTCCTGGAAAGCCGCGACGAGTAGAGCCAGAAGCGGTCGATCTCGATGGGCCCCTCCTCGAACAGGGCGTTCTGGCTGATGAAGCTGCCGACCGCCCGGGTGGGCGTTCGCCTCAGCCGCGCGAGCGTGACATGCGGCGCGAACTTGCGGCGCTCGGGCGCCACCCCGCTTCGGACGAGCGCCGCGTCGACCCGCTGGTGAAGGATTCGAAGCGCGTCGCTCCGCTCGACACCGACCCAGAGGACCCGCGGCTGGCCCCGGGGCGGAAAGTGTCCGACGCCCCGGAGCGTGAGAGGAAACGGCTCGACGCTCACGCTGCCGAGCCCATCGCGGATCTCGTCGAACACGTGCTCCTCCACCTCCCCGATGAACCGGATGGTGAGGTGCATCTGCTCCGGCTCCGTCCACCGCGCGCCCGGCACGTCGCAGCACAACCCGGCGAGCCGTTCTCGAACGACGTCGGGAAGCTCGAGACTCACGAAGAGTCGAATCACGCCTTCGAGCGAGCCTCTTCGTCGAGGAGCGCCGCGCGCAGGAAATCGCGGATCATCCGATACGTCATGCCCCAGACCGTGTTCCCCTCGTAGAGAAACGCGGGAAAGTCGGCCCGGAAGTCCCCTCGCGCGATCGGGGTGGTCCCGTGGTAGCGATCGTCGCGGAAGACCCGCAAAGGAATCCAGACGACGTCGGCGACCTCTCTCGTATCGATCGTGGTCGGGCGGGGCCGATCGAGCTCGAAGAGGAACGGCGTGACGACCATGTCGAGCGCCTTGCCGCGGGCCTGCGCCTGCACGTCGTCGAGGCGCGAGATGAGCCGGCCGTGACGCGCGAGGTCGATCCCGACTTCCTCGAGAGTCTCGCGCATCGCGGTGTGCTCGAGCGTCGGATCGTGGGCGTCGCGATGCCCGCCCGGGAACGCCATGTGGCCGGACCACGGGTCGCCGTCGAGCTCTGCCCGCCGGATCAGGAGGACGTCCAGATCGTCGCCCGACGGGGTGAGCGTCATCGCCACCGCGGCGCGGCGCGCGTGCTCGAGATCCACGATCTGCGGATCCCGCTCGCTCAGTCGGTCGTCGATCGATCGGAGCAGCTTGCGCGCCACGTCAGCGCTCTTCCCGCACCGCTTCCGGCGACCACTCGGTCGCAAGGCTGTGCTTCTTCGCGTCGTTGCACGGCTTGCACGCGGGGACCACGTTCCCCTTGGTCGTGCGTCCTCCGCGAATGATGGGCACCTTGTGATCCATCGTGAGCGCCTGCGCACCCACCTGCGCATCACAATAGTGGCAACGTCCGCGCGACTTTTTCTGCTTCCACCACGCCGACCGCCGAAGCTCTCGCGCTTTGGCTCGCTCGGCTCGGATCTGACTCTCGTCCACCGGGACGAGAAACGGGGCGGGATCGGACATCGCCCTCGAAAGTCTAGCTTCCGGCTACCACGGCCGGCAAGATCAGGAAGAGCTGGATCGCGTCGAACACCGCGTGCGCGACCATGCACGGGATGACGTCGCGGCGCGTACGGAAGACGAGCCCGAACACGAGCGACACGGCGAAGACGCCCACAAGCATCAGAGGCAGACCGTAGCTCATGTGGCTCGTGGTGAAGAGGAGGGTCGACAGCGGCAGCCCGCACCGCGTCTGCAAGAACGAGCGGAAGAACGCCTCTTCCACGACTCCCGCGGAGAGGACCAGGAGGAGACGCTGGTACCAGGTGAGCTCGACGATGGTGCGGACCGTCGGAGGAATCTCCCCGTCGGCCGGGACGATTCCCGGCTCGAAGGCGACCGCGACCGTGCCGACGATCGCCATGGTCGTCATCGTGACCGCCCAGCCGGCCGCGCCCGCGGCGGCCCCGAGGCGCAGCCCATCGGCCAATCCATCGAGCCGCAAGTGGAGGAAGTCGCGCACCGGCGGCCGGCCGACGAGCAGCCACCACAAGAGCAGGAAGGCCGAGAGAAGCCCGTGGCCGAGGAACAGAGCGGCGAACGGCAGGTCCGGGATCTCCTGGTTCGGGTCGGTCTCCGAGAACTCGAGCAGCGGCGCGATGCAGGCCACTCCGAGCGTGAACGTGAGGAGTGCCAGGGCGAACGCCCTGCGGGACGCCGAGGGGAACCCCTCCACCTCGAGACGGCGCGAGCGCACGAGCACGACGAGCAGTGCGCTCGACAGGAGAAGGGCCGCCAGGAAGGACGTCATTCCGCGCTCGGGAGTATACACCTCGAGCCCCGACAACGGACGACGGTGACGACGTGAAACAGCGTCGCCCGTCCGGCATATTCCAAGCACCGTGACTGCATCGAGCTCCCGTACCGGTGAAAAGCTGGGCCTCGTCCTCTCGGGCGGCGGCGCCCGGGGTCCCTTTCAGGTCGGCGTCTACGAGCGTCTTCTGCGCGACGAGCGCTTCGCGGACGGGCCGGCGGTCCTGAGCGGAACGTCCGCGGGCGCCCTGAACGCAGCGATGATCGCCTCCGGATTCTCCCCTGTGGAGATCATGGAGTTCTGGTTCGGCCTCGCGGACGATCCGCCGGTGGTCGCCAGTGCCAAGCTCTTCGAGTCCGGCGCGGTGTCGATCGTGAAGACGCTCGTCGAGGAGCTGGTGCGGCTGCCGATGAGCCTTCCGGAGGACATCGCGAGGCTGCGCGAGCGCGCCCGCCACTACTGGCCTCCCCGACTCGGCAGCGGCATGGCCCTTCTCATGGACTACATGCTGACGAGCCGGTTCGACGTGATCAGTCGAATCCTCGACGGCATTCACGAGCCGTACCTCGCGGACACGAGCCGGCTGCGCGAGCGGCTCATCGAGCTCTTCGGCGGCACGCGGGTTCCTGCGAAGACACGCCTCGCGATCAACGCGGTCGACCTGAACACGCGTCGCGTCGTCCGCTACGTGACCGGGCCGGTCCCGGCCGTGCCCGCGTCGGAGTATGTCGTCGTCCCGTCCATCACCGTCGACATGCTGATGGCGAGCGCCAGCATCCCGCTCGTGTTCAACCCGATCACGATCGGCTCGCACCTCCTCTGGGACGGTGGCCTTCTCGTCAACACGCCGCTCGCACCCGCGGTCGCGCTCGGCGCGGACCAGATCGTCACCGTGCTCGTCACGGAGCGCGAGGATCCGAACGAGCAGCTGACGCACATGGGCCGGGCGATCGAGCGGTCTCTCGATGCGTTCCTCGAGAACGCCTACAACGTCGACCGCATGCTGCTCCTCGACCGCAACCGCCTCGCCCACGTCGAGGGGAGCCCGTACCGCGAGGTCCGCCTCTACGACGCGATCCGCCCGACCTACGACCGCAACCTGTTCAGCGCGGGCTCCTACCTGAACTTCCAACGCGGCCTGATGCGCGACATGTACCGCGCCGGCCTCCGCGCCGCCTCCGACTGGCTCGCCCAGGGCCCCCCGGTCGACCGCCTCGAAGGCCGCTCCGACGCCAACCGCCGCTCCGCCTAAACGGGGACGTTCGTTACCTTTTCGCGAGTGTTACCTTTTTCGCTCCGCCGTCCTCCCGCTCTCCGGGATCGACCGAAGCGAGGTAGCGGTGGACCTGAACTCGGCTCACACCAAGAAAGCGTGCCACGGCGGCCGGCCGAACTCCCAGCTCCCGAACCGCCGCCACCGCCAAGCGACGGCGCCCGGCGGCCACGCGTCGGACGCGTCCGCGGGTGGTCAAACTTCCCCGAGCCAGCGCAAGCTCGCCTTCGACCCGGGCCGCCAGTTCCTCGAGATCGAGTGACGGCGAGCTCGGCGATTCCGCGATGATCGGCGGAGGCACGGAGGCTTCCCGGGCACGCTCTTCTTCCTCCTCCAGAATCGACGCATCGTGGCCGTCGTCCCCGTCGGCGAAGAACCTTCGCGCCTGGCCAGCGCCCCCCAGCTCCCGGATGGCAACGTCCCCCGCCGACCAGGCCGGCGGGCGCGACCCCACGAACCAGTGATGCGAAGAATGGGCGTACGCAGCCGCATGCGAGACCATCCCTGCTCGGACAGGGTTCTCGTGAACGTACCGAACCAGGTGGACCAGATAGCGGAGAGATGCGCATTCCCTCGACCAGAACCGATTCTGAAACAGGTGCCCGCAGCGCCCGTGCCGTCGATTGAACCGAGAAGCATGGTCGCCGAGCAACCCCTTCAGCGCCGTTCCGAGACTCTCGCGACCTCTCAGCGCAACGAGGTGGACGTGGTTCGTCATCAGCACGTAGGCGATCAGTCGAAGACCATCGTGCATCGAAGCACGCACCATCCCCTTCAGGAACGAGAAGTGGTCGCGGCGGTCGAGGAAGATGTCCTGCCGATTCACCCCCCGGGCGACGAGATGATAGATGCGCCCTTCCTCATCACAACGCGGCCCCCGTGGCACGACCAAGCAAGGTAGGAGACACTCCCGAGGCAGGATAGCGTGGAGGGAATGCGCTACGGCGCATGGCGAGCCTCGGCTGGGGAAAAGGTAACAGTTGGAGAAAAGGTAACGAACGTCCCCTAGGAGGCCAGGGTGCGGAGGTGGAAGAGGGCGGCGCTGATCTCGTTGAGGATCAGGCTGCCGATTTGGAGGATCTCGTCGGTGCCGGGGATGCGCGCATAGAGGCCGGCGCCGCTGGTCGTGCGGTCGCCGATCTCGAGGGTGATCTGCTCGTCCGACGCGAGGGTCAGGTCGATGCGGACCTTCGGGGCGTCGAGACCGAACTCGGCGAGGGAGCCTTCGTGGACGAAGCGGCTCACCTCCGGGAGTGCGGCGACGTCGCGCACGAGGGCGCCGACCTCCTCGTCGACCCTCCCCTGGTCCGGGGGTGTCGCGGCCGCCGATCCGGTCCGCGCGGCGTCCAGGTCCAACGCCTCGACGCGCCAGTGCTCCCCATCCCGCCGGGCGCGAAGCGATCCCTGCCACGTACGGACGGCGATCGAGGTCACGTCGTCCGCCGAGAACGAGAACACCGACTCGACCTCGCTGGGCGGCGGCGGGGGCGGAGGCTGCAAGCCGACGGCGATCCACGTCGCGCCCGCCGACGCGAGGATCACCGCGAGCGAGACCAGGCTGCGTACGAGAGGAGACACGGCGTGCGAGCCCTCAGCGCCGCCGCCGACGCCGGATCACCACCCCGACGCCGATCACCAGCACCAGCGCCGGCTGCACGATCACCACCGCCCAGAAGATCGTCCGTGCCAAGCTCTCCGAGACGAACACCGGCGAGAGCGGGCCGAGACCCGCCGTGTCCGGGCGAACCCGGGCGCCGGTCGCCTCGCGCTCCGTGAGCCATCCGAGCACGTTCACGAGCAGATCCTTGTTGCCGAGCAGGGTGACGAAGTTGTCGCTCGCGAAATCCGCGTCGCCGATCACGACGAGGCGACCGCCCTCGCCGCCGGACGAAACACCAATCACTCCGACGGGGCCGGGACGATCCGTCCGCGCATCGAACTCGACCTCGCCCCGACGCGTCCGCTCCGCACCCAGCGCGACGAAACTCTCGGGAGCGGAGCGCGCGACGATCTGGATCGCCGCGTCGGGCGTCCCCGCGCTTCCGTCGGCCGTCTCGACCGACCGACCACGGCCCAGCACGGCCGGCGCCTTCAGCGCCGCCGAGACCGGGTGGGACTCGCGAAAGATCGGCACCAGCACGTTCGTCCCATCGCTTCCGTAGACGCGGTTCGAGCGGTCGATGACCACGTCGTCGGCGAGCACGAGGCCGTGCGTCGCGATCCAGGCCTCCAGATGCGGCAGCTCGATCGGGTCCGCGAGAACGAGCACCGATCCCCCGCCCTGAAGGTACGCCTCGAGCATCGCGAGCTCCCGCTCGGCGTAGTCGGCCTCGGGCCCGGCCAGAATGACCGCCGCCGCATCCTCCGGCACGCTCGTCGTTCGGAGAAGCGACAGAGGCAGTACGTCGTACCCCTCGGCGCGAAGGAACTGGGCCGCCCGTCCGAGCTGGTCCGCGTGGCCGACACGCGTCGTTCGCTCGCCGTGATCGCCGACGAAGTACAGCACCGGGCGTCGCGCCCGCAGAATCTCGGCGATGCCACCGACCAGCGCTTCCTCCGTCCCCGAAGGCGTGACGAGTTCCCGCTCCTCGTAGAACAGAACCGCTCGATCGAAGCGCCTCACGCCGTTCTGCCTGGCGCGGAGCGGATTGCGATCGATGTCGATCAGCTCGTAGTGCACCTTTGGAGATTCGTTCGCGAGCAGCTCCAGCAGATCGCGCGCCCGCATGCGCTCGCCCCGGCGATAGTAGAAGTCGATCTGCAGCGGCGACGTGAGCTGCCGCAGCACCGACGAGCTGTATTCGGAGAGCGAGAGCCGTCCCTGCAGGGTCAAATCGAGCTGCTCGCGCCACACCTCCGAGAACGCCTGGACCGCGACGGCCACCGACAGGACGGCGCCCATCGACAGCAGAAAGGCCGTCCAGTGCCCCGCCGCCCGCCTCACTTGACGCCCCTCCACCGTCGCGACCCGAGACACTGGACCGTCCACGCGAGAAACACCGCGCAGAACAGGACGAGGTAGGTCACGTCGGCCGTATCGATCCCTCCGCGCACGAAGGTGTAGAGACGATCGAAGAGAGAGAGCTGACTCAGCACCCACAACACCGGCGCTCCGACCGCGGCCTCGTTCCACGTCAGAACCCAGAAGAGCAGGAGCACACTGTACGTGACCGCCGCGGCGAGCACCTGGCTCTCGGTCAGCGCCGAGATCAGGATCCCGCACGACAGAAATGCGGCGCCCAGGAGAAACAGCCCGAGGTAGCCGGCCGCCATCGCCCCCACCGGCAGCGTGACGTCCGCGGGCAGGAGAAGAAGTGGCTGGATCAACGTGCCGCCGAGCATCAGCGCCAGCACGAGCAGCGCCGCGACGTACTTCCCGAGGACGATCTCGACGTCGCGCAGCGGGTACGTCCACATCAGCTCCAGCGTCCCCAGTCGCCGCTCCTCCGCGAAGAGCCGCATCGTGAGGAGAGGCAGGAGCGTCAGCATGTACTGGCGCATGTCGAGGAACTGGTACTGCCACAGGCCACGGGTCAGATCGAAGCCGCCCGACAGAAGAAAGAACGAGAGGTTCGAGTAGAAGTAGAAGCCCGAGACCGCGAGGAAGAGCGCGATCACCATGTACGCGAGCAAGCTCGTAAAATACGAGACGAGCTCCTTGCGAACGACCGCAGTCACGCGCGGCGCTCCGAATCGCGCGCGATGCGCTGCGCCGGTTCGCGCACCAGACGGAGAAAGATGTCCTCCAGCGTGAGCGCTTCGCGGTGGAGCTCGAGCAACACCCAACCCTGCTCGGTCACCCTCCGCGATACGCGTTCGATCGCGCTCTCGTCGGCTACGATGAGTCGCACCCGGTCATCGACCTCTTCGGCTCGTTCGACCCCGTCGACTCCGGCGAGAGTGGAGCAGAGGGCGGTGGGGTCGACGTCCGCACGTACCCAGAGCGGCAACGCCCCCGCGAGTCGCTCCGCGAGCCCGGCCGGACTGTCCTCGGCGACCAACCGGCCGCGATCGACGATCACCACCCGCTGGGCGACGAGGCTCACCTCCGAGAGGATGTGGCTCGAGAAGACGATCGTGCGCTCTCCGCGAAGGCTCTTCACGAGCTCCCGGATCTCCGTCACCTGCCCCGGATCGAGGCCCGAGGTCGGCTCGTCCAGTACCAGGACTTGCGGATCTCCGAGCAGCGCCTGCGCGAGACCGACCCGTTGCCGGTACCCCTTGCTGAGCTTCCCCACCAGGCGCCGCCGAACCTCGCCCAACCCGCACGCGCCGATCGCCTTCTCGACGTGAGGCGCCCGTTCTCCGGAAGGGACGCGCTTCGCCCGCGCCACGAAGCCGAGATACCCCTCGACGCTCATCTCGGGGTAGAAGGGCGCGTTCTCGGGGAAGTACCCGAGCGTCCGCCGCGCAGCGTTCGGGTCCCGGCTCACGTCGTGCCCGCCGACCCGGACGACACCGGTCGTCGGAGGGAAGATCCCAGCGACGACCCGCATCGTCGTCGTCTTCCCGGCTCCGTTCGGACCGAGAAACCCGACGCACTCGCCGGCAGCCACCGAGAACGAAACGTCGTCGACCGCGACGAAGTCGCCGAACCGCTTGGTGAGGTGAGACACTTCGATCATCGAGAGACCCCAACGTAAAGCTCTTCCGGCCGACCGGGCAAGCGGCCGCACCACCGTTCGGGCGTCGCGCTCAACCTCTCGGCGCGAAGAGGTCCTCGCCGACGTCGAGCCGTGCCTCCGCCGCCTCCGGACTCGCCGCCTCGCTCTCGAGGACGAGCGTGCTCCGGTCGGCCTCGACCCGCGCGTGGATCCACCCGCCGTCCTCCAGCTGCAAACGGATCCCGTCCAGGGACACGTGCGACACGACCGTCGCGTCCCCCACCCGGTCCGGCGCGCTCTCGAGGCGCTCCGCCGCCTGGGAGTCGAGCCCTGCGGGGATCGCGATTCGACGCGACGCCCGTGCCGCGGGACCGAACTCGTGAAACACCTCCTCGAGCTGCGACGCGAGAGAGCGACGTCGGATCGCAATCATCTCGACCACGAGGAGCACCCCCAGGATCGCATCCGCGTGCGCGGCTCCTTCGACCGACGCGAACGCGCTTCCATCGATCGCGACGAACGCGTCGCCCCGAGCGAGAAGCGCTCCCAGCTCCTGAAACCCCGTCGGCGCCTCGACGACCCGCAGGCCACGCCGACGCGCGAGCGCGTCGACCAACCGCGAGGTGGCGATCGAACGCGCCACGGCGCGTTGCCGGGCCCCACGCGTTTCGGCGAGATGGTCCACCAGAAGAGCGGAGACGTGGTCGGGCGCGAGAAGCACCCCGCCCCGGCCTACGACTCCGAGCCTCGTGCCGCTCGGATCCACCGCCACACCGAGATCGTGTCCGTCGCGCACCGCGACCGAGAGCGCCACGAGACCGTCGGCCGCCGGGTCCGGAGCGCCGCCTCCGAAGCGGGGATCGCGATCGCCGTGGAGCACCTCCCCGAGCACACCCCAATCCCGGAGCAGTCGTTCGAGCGTCCCCGTGGCCGCACCCCAGCGCAGATCGCAGGCGACCCGAAGGCCGCTCGAGCGGATCGCGTCCGCATCGACGACCGCCTCGAGCACGTCGCGATGGATCGCCGCCGGATTCGTTCCTCGTCGCAAGCCGATCTCCCGCGCCTCGACGCCTCCGAGCTCCTGCGGACCGAGCGCGCGGTCGACCCACGGCGCACTCCGCTCCCCCACGAGAACCGCGGACTCACGGTCCAGCGGCGCCCCCGTCGCTCCGAGAAGATGAAGCCCGTTCCACCGCGCGTCCGCGGACTCGCCGCTCACCACGACCGCGCCCGCGAGCCCTTCCGCGACGACGGCGCACGCCGCAGCAGGCAGCGCGACCGGCTCGCCGGCCCACGTGACCGAGACGTCGTTCCACGCCAACACGCCCGCGACGAACGACGCGAAGTCGGCACCGAGAAGGCGCGTGTCGTGGGCGACGAGGATTCCCCGCTGTGCCAGCGCCGAAGCGGGGTCCGCCTCGAAGAGATACTCCGCGAGCCCCTGCGCGGCCGCACGCACCTTCTGCACCGTGAAATCCTCGGCGACGCGGCCGTGCCATCGCGCATCGGCGAGGGGTACGCCACCGCTCGCGAGACGGGGGCGGTGCGCGAGGCGGCGGTAGATCTGCAGGTAGCGCGCGGCCGCATGCCGCCACGAGTGGTCCCGTCGCATGCCCCTGCCCTGCAGCCCGCGCCAGAGGTCCGGCACGCGATACGCGTCGATTGCGCGGTCGACCGCATCGCACAGCGCCTCCCTCGAGTGATCCTCGATCCAGAAGCCCGTGCCCCGATCCGGAACGGCGCCGATGTCCAACACCGTGTCGACCATCCCGCCGCTCGCGCGCACGATCGGAACCGTGCCGTATCGCTGCGCCCGCATCGGCATCGTCGGGCCCGCCTCGTACGCGTGGGGCCGAAGCAGCACGTCCGCTCCCGCCAGCGTCTTGTGGACGAGCCCCTCGGTCGGCTCCGGCGCCAGCACGATCTCGCGCCCGGAGGACTCCATGAGCTCACGGAGCGAGCTCGCGATGCGCGACTCTCCGCGACCGACGACGACGACTCTCAAGCCCCGCTCCAGAAGATCCGGCAGCGACGGGACGAGAATGTCGAAGCCCGACGCGGGGACGAGCGGGGCGAGCACGGCTGCGACCGGCGCCGCGAGCTCCGCGTTGAGGTCGGTCTCCAACAAGAGATCGGCCTTGCAGCGTCGCTTGCCGTGAACGTCGTCCGCCGCGAAGCCTGCCACCAGGTGGCGATCGGTCGCCGGATCCCAGACTTCGGTGTCGATGCCACTCGAAATCCCGGTCACGTCCCCCGAACGTTCCGTGAACACGACATCGAGCCCCGCACCGTACTCCGGCAGCTGAACGTCCCGAGCGCTGCGCGGACTCGGAGTCGTGATCGCGTCGGCACGACGCAGCCCCTCGCGAAGCACATTGAACGTGCCATGGGCTTCGATGCTCCCGCTCGCAACCGCCCCCCGCGGGATGCCGGCAGCAGCGAGATCCGGGGAAGGGAACGCGCCCTGCGCGGAGATGTCGTGCACCGAGAGGACGACCGCGGCGTCGGCGAGCATGGCCCGGGCCGCGGTCGCGCGGTCCTCCCCCAGCATCCCGGCACGGAGGTAGACGGGCACGAGAGCCGTCGGCCAATCGTGGCAGTGAAGGACGTCCGGCACGATCGCCAGCGCGTCGACGGCTCCGAGCGCCGCCCGACAAAAGAACGCGAAGCGCCGAACGCCGTCGGCGTACTCGACCCCGTCCTCTCCGTACAGGCCCGGACGATCGAAGTAGCGATCGGCGCCGATCGCGTAGACCTCGACCCCGGGCGGTTCCTCACGAGCGCGAAGAACGTCGCCGGTCTCTCTTCCGTCGTGCATCCGAACCGGAATCGGAGCGATCTCCGGGACGGGCAGGAAGCGATCGCGCAACACGCGGTGGAGAGGCAAGACGACCGTGACCCGGTGTCCCCGCTCGGCCAGCGCCCGAGGCAGAGCCCCGACCACCCCCGCGGCCGCCCCGGCACCACAATACGGCGCCGCCTCGGAGGCGATCATGACGATGCGCACGACGCCTCCCCGCAGCTACGGTTCGCGAAAGACGTCCGGATTGGCGAGGAAGCGGGGGCGCTTCCCTTCCAGCCACGCCTCGATGCAGTCGCACAGGGTCGCGCTTTGGTGTGTGACCACGTCGAGCGACGCACCACCGATGTGCGGCGTCGCGATGACGTTCGGCAGCTGGACGAAGCGATCGTCCGGCTGCACCGGCTCCTTCCAGAACACGTCGAAGGCCGCCGCCCGGATCCGACCCGACGCGCACGCCTCGTAGAGAGGATCCTCTTCGACGCTCGCCGCACGCCCCGTGTTCACGAAGTACACGCCGTCTTTGAAGAGTCCGATCTCGCGCGCTCCGATCATCCCCTTCGTCTCCGGGATGTCGGGCACGTGGACCGTGAGGAAGTCGGCCTCGGAGAGAACCGTGTCGAGGTCGGCCTTCTCGGCGCCGATCTCGTCATAGACCGCGTCGGGCACCAACGGATCGTAGGCGAGAATGCGCGACCCGAAGGGGCGGACGCGTTGCGCGACGCGCTGCCCGATCGCACCGAACCCCACGATGCCGACGTTGCGACCGAAGAGCTCGACCCCGGTCATCGACTCGTACATCTTCAGGTAGTCTCCGGCGTTGTCGAACTGCTCTCGCTTGCCCTTCACGAACGAGATGGCCGGGTAGACGTTGCGTGCGATCATGATCATGAAGCACAGGGTGAGATCCGCGACGGCCTCGGCATTGCGCCCGGGCGTGTAGAAGACCGGGATCCCGAGCCGGGTCGCGGCCTCCACGTCGACGTTCACGGGGGCGCCGCGACAGGCTCCGATCATCTTCAGATCGCAGCTCTCGAGAACCTCTTTCTGCACGAAATCGGCTTCGACGATGAGGACGTCGCAGCCCTCCTCGCGGATGCGCCTCGAGAACGTGTCGGCGTCGAAGAAGATGTTCTTCGTCACCTTCCAGTCCTCGACGTGCACGTCCATGTGACGCTTCAGACGAGCGAGGTTCCGTTCGTCGATCGACGCGGTGACGAATGCCTTCACGCAACCCCCATGAGCTTCTCGACGAGCGCGATCGTTTGCTTGCGCAGACGCGCCCGCCGCTTGGGCTCCCGGAGTGGTCCGCCGAGCATCATGGAGACGTGCGGTGTGTCGAGCATCGAGACGAGAAGGGTCGATTGAACCGAGAGCAACAGGAACGAGATGTCCTGCGCCGAGATCTCGTTCCCGGAGAACTCGCGCGCCCACTCCTGGAACACCTTCCACGAGGGGCCGAGCGCGGACGAGACCGCGGCGTCGTCCAGGTCGGGCGCCTCGATCAACCGGCGAAGAAGCAACTTGGGGATCGTCGGGTCGTCCGCGAAGGCGTCGAAGATGACCCCCATCGTGCGGTCGATCAAAGCGCGGGCCTCCTCGGGGCTCTCGGGCCGCGCGATCTGATCCTGCACGAGTGCGACGAGTTGGTGATGGATGTGCGCGAAGATGCCGCGGTAGAGCGTCTCCTTCGAATCCCAGTGGTAGTGGAGACTCGAGATGTTCACCTCGGCGCGGGCCGCGATCTCTCGGGTCGACGCGCCATCGAACCCGCGCTCGGCGAACACGTCCTGCGCCGCCTGAAGGATCCGATCCTTCGTGCTCTGGCGCGGCGCTCCCTCGCTCTCCTCGGTCTGTGGCTTCACGGGCACGGGCGATTCAATCAATCGATTGCCCACCGTAGGCCATCGGGGACCCGGCGTGCAACAGCGCGACGACACCGGAGCGGCCGCGGGTCGCCCGCCCCGGCGTACGTCACCGACCGGTGCCGAAGAGGCGCGCGGCCTGCGAGGCCGCGGCGGCGGCTCGCGCCGTGGGACGACCGCTGTTCAGAGCCTCCCGGAGCCGATCGGTCTCGGCCTCTGCCTCCGAGATCCGGAGGTCCTTCTCGCGAAGCTCGCGCTCGAGCTGCTGGACGCGATCCACGACGAACCGGAGCTGACCGATCTCCTGTACCAGGCGAGTCAGCTGCGCCTCGAGCATCTCGTTCTCCTTGCGAAGCTTCGCCGTGCTGCGCGAGACGGCGCGGGACTTGGTCGCGTCGGCGGCCTCCAGCTTCTTCCGGACCTCCGCCAGCTCTCGCTGGAGCCCCTCGACGTCGATGCCGGGCGACGTCGGTGTGGCCGCGTTCCTCCTCGCAGCCGTCGCGCGTTTCCGCTTACGGCGGGCCGAAGCCATGGAGACTCTTACCGCCGGCGGCCCGCACGATTCAAGCAGTCCGACCCACTTCAATCCTTCGGCACCCGCCACCGGCGGTGCATCCAGAGCCACTGCTCCGGGTACTCTCGAACGATCGATTCGAACTGCCGGTTCAGCTCCGCGGTCACCTCGAGGAGCGCCGCCGGATCTTTTCCCCGGGGCGGAGGCGGGATCGGCGGACGCGACACGATGTGGTGCTTCGCCCCGCCACCGACACGCGCGAGCACCGCGATCTGGATCGGCACCTGCGCGATCTGGGCGAGCCGAGCGGGCCCCGGAGTCGTGTTCGCCGGACGGCCGAAGAAGGGGACCGGGATGCCGGATCCACCCGGCGCGTGCTGATCGATCGGAACCGCGACGAGCTCTCCCTTGCGAAGCAAGCGAAGAATGTCGCGGGCCGCGGCGTGCTTGTACACGACCTTGGTCCCGGCAAGCCCGCGGACGTCCGTCAGCAGATCGTCGACCTTCGGATTCTTGAGCGGCCGATGGACGATGTGGATCGGTGCGCCCATCAGTCCGGATGCCTGGGCGAAGAGCTCCCAGTTCCCGAAGTGCCCCGTCGCGATGATCGCCTTCCGATCGCGCGCGCGGTCGCGGAACACGGCCTCCGATTCCTCCGAGGCGAATCCGACGATGTCCCGAATGTTGTTCTCGTCGAGCTGATCGAAGTGCGCGAGTTCGGCCGCCATGTACCCGAGCTGCCGGAAGCACGCGCGGAGCGTCTCCTCGCACCACGCGGGGTCGCGTTCGGGGAACGCGTTCTCCAGATTCTCCAGACCCACGCGTCGGAGGCGCGGAATCCGCATCCCGGCCCCGGCGGCCATCGACCCGACGAACCCCCGGGCCCGGTCGAGCGGCATCGCGCGCAGGAGGGCCAGAACGGCCCGCAGACCGGCGAGCTCGAGATCGACACGAACGCCCGTCGTCGGGGCATGGTGCCGATGCGGCGCGACGTCGGTCACGGCGCCTCCTTCGCGACGGACTGCGAATCGGTTCGCGCCGAGACGATCCTGGTGTATGAATCTCGGGGCATGCGTCGCCGCCGTACGTCCCTGATCCTTCTCGTCACTCTCGCCGTCCTGGGCACCATCACGCTCTCGGGCTGCCCCGCACGGCGAGGCTCGCCGGCCGATCTCGACTCCACCTGGCTCGATCGCGCATAGCGCGCTTCAACCGCCCGCCGTCCGGAAATCGACGGCCTCGTAGCGCCCGGACTTGAGCGCGGCGACGAGCGCCTCTTCGTCGGCGATGTCGTCCTCGAAGTTCGTCGCGCACACGCCGATGAAGCTCACGAGGTGCGAGTCGCTCCCGCCGAACCCGAAGTAGCCGTGCTCGGCCATCAGCCCCTGGACGCGGTCGTTCTCCGCGCCCTTGCTGCCGCCGTTGAGCGCCTCGACCGCGACCACGCCCTCGAGAGGTGGCTTCGTCTCGTAGTGCGCACAGAGACCGACGTTTGCGCGCCCGGGATGGCAGGGCGCCGCGATGCCGCCCAGGCGCTGGACCTCGGTGATGACCTCCTGCGCCGGCAATCGGATGTCGGTGAAATCGAACCGCGCCAGGATGTCCTCGTTCACGCCGTAGACGAGGATGTGGCCGTACTCGCTCTCGACCTCGGCCCCGCGCAGGATGCGAAGCTGGTACTCGTCCTCCAAGGGGCGATAGTCGACGTCGAGATCGAAACGACGGTGCTCGGTCACGACGATCCCGTCCAGGGGGCGCTCGTCGCGCTTCTTAGTCAGGATCTTGAGATAGGTCTCGACCTTGGCGCGGCTGTCGTCCGAGAGCTCGGAGTGCAGATGGAGATCGAGGATCATGATGCGGGCCGGAAGCGAGGAATGGCGATCTCGTCGGTGACGTCCTCGAACGTCACCTCGACCTTCATGCCGATCTTCACGTCGTCCGGCGAGCAGTCGACGATGTTGGTGAGCATCTGCACGCCCTCGTCGAGCTCCACGTAGGCCAGGACGTACGGCAGCGACTCCCGGAAGCCCGGCGCGTGATTCTGGTGCGTCACCGTGAACGTGTACACCTCACCGCGGCCCGAGCAGAGCACCCACTCGACGTCGCTCGACAGGCACGCGGGACACGTCGCTCGTGGATGATGGCGCAAGCGACGACACGAGCGGCACCTCTGCACGCGCAGCTCGTGCCGGCGACACGCCTCCCAGTACCCCTTCGACTCCTCGTCGACGCGCGGGATCGGCTTTCCGGACGGACGCTCGGCCATCGTTCAGGTCCTCCCCAGCAGCAACGTGGCGCCGCTGTGCCGAATGCCGAGAAAGCCCCCCGTCCCGTGACAGAGCGCGACCCGCGCGTCCGCGACCTGCCGGTCTCCGCACTCCCCCCGGAGCTGCTTCGTCGCTTCGATCACGAGGAACATGCCCCGCATGCCCGGATGGTTGGACGAAAGACCGCCGCCGTCGAGATTCAAGGGCAGGTCGCCCCCGAGACCGATTCGTCCGCCCTGCACGAAAGCGCCGCCCTCGCCCGGTGCGCAGAATCCGAGGTTCTCGAGCGTGGAAAGAACCGTGATCGTGAACGAGTCGTAGATCATGCAGAGATCGACGTCCTCGTGGCGCACTCCGGTACGCTCGAACGCCTTGTGCCCCGACTGACGGGCCGCGATGTCGGTGATGTCGCGCACACCGACACCGGAGTGCCGGGCCGCGACCCCGCCCCCGAGCACGCGAACCGGGGCGGTCTTCAGGTCCTTCGCCCGCTCCTCGGACGTCACCACCAGCGCTCCGCCGCCGTCGGAGATGACGCAGCAGTCGAGAAGATGCAGGGGCGAGGAGATGATCCGGGACGCGAGGACGTCGTCGACCGTCATCGGGTCGCGGTACTTGGCGTTCGGGTTCAGCGCGGCGTGACGCCGCATCGTCACCGCGATCTCGGCGAGCTGCTCGCTCGTCGTGCCGAACTCGTGCATGTGGCGCTGCGCGACCATCGCGTAGGCGCCGACGATGGTCGGACCGTACACGGCTTCGAAATGATCCGGCGGATCACCGGAGGTGCCGCCGCCCGTTCCGACGGCGAACCGGTCCGACGCCGCGGTGCTGCCGTAGGTGATCAGCACGGTCGTACAGAGGCCGTCGCGAATCGCCGCGGCCGCGTTCAGCACCTGGGCGACGAACGACGAGCCCCCGATGGCCGTGGAGTCGAACCAATCCGGCGCGAGGTTCAGATGATGGCACATCGAGAGAATGCCGATCGGGCCGACCCCCGAGCAGGCGTACCCGTCGACGTCGGCGAGCGTGAGCCCGGCTTCCTCGAGCGCCCCGCGCGCCGACTCCGCGGCGATCTGGTACGCCGTCTTGTCGGGCGCCCAGCGGGTCGGGTGCTCGTACGCTCCGACGATCGCGATCCCGGCGCGGCTCATGCGAGCATCCCCTCGATGAGCGCGTTCACGCGGTCTGCCTGCTCCATCTGCGCCAGGTGACCGGCGCCCGGTACGAGCTCGAAGCGCGCGCCCGCCACCGCCGCGGCGAGCTCCTCTCCGCACGCGCGGTCGCAGTACGCGTCGTCTTCCCCGTGAAGGACGAGAGTCGGGACGCCGATCGACGAGAGCCTGGGGCGCAAGTCGTCTCGTTCATACGCCTCCAGGTCCTGGAGGCGCACGCGGGGATCGGTCTTCACGATCTCTCCCCACGCCTCGCGGATCACCGCCATGTCGGGCTTCTTCGCGAACAACGGAGCGTCGAAGGCCTGCGGGCGGCGGCCGCGCACGACGTCGCGCAGCACTCCGATCTCGCTCTCGGCAGCGGCCGGGGCCGACGTCGTTCCGATCGTCACGACGGCCCGGGCCCGCGGCGCGTGATCGAGCGCCAGGGCGAGCGCGACCTTCCCGCCAAGCCCGTGCCCGACCACGACCGCTGGAGGAGCCTGCAGCTCCTCCAGAACGTGGGAGAGCAGAGCGGCCGCTTCCGCGATCGACGCGGGACCGTCGAGCCCGCCCGATCGACCGTGGCCCGGGAGGTCGACCGCGACCGGACTGTGCCTCGCGCCGAAGTGTGCGAGCTGGCGCGACCACAGGCGAACGTTTCCGCCGGTGCCGTGCACGAAGAGGATCGCCGCACCGCGACCGAGCGGCGGCGGCACGCCCGGAAGCGTCGTCTCGCCCGTGTGCTCGTAGTGGATCGCGAGCTCGTCACGGTACAGGTACTTCGTGGGCACGAACGGATGCTTACGGACCTCCCGGCGTGCAAGTCAAATCTGGAACTCCCGCCCTGGCCCTGCGATGCTCGGTGGATCGAGACGATCGAACACTGGTTCCAGCCGTGGCCCCTCGGCGAGCTCTGCATTGCCACCAGCCCGCTCGGCGTGCGTCGCATCTCGTGGTCCGAGAACGGCGACCGCGACGAGGTGCGGGAACGACTCGCCGCCGAGCTCACGAACGCGCGGCTCGTCGACCGCGCGCCGGACACGGACGTGCGTCGCGAGCTGGACCAGTTCTTCGAAGGCGAGCGACGCCGCTTCGACCTGCCCGTCGATCCGCGCCCGACGAGTTCGTTCCAGGAGCGCGTCCTCCGCCGCCTCATGCACACTCGCTTCGGAGAGACGGTCACGTACGGCGACCTCGCCGCTGCGGTCGGCAAGCCCGGCGCGTCCCGAGCGGTCGGACGCGTCATGGCGACGAACCCGCTACCGATCGTCGTCCCCTGCCACCGGGTCCTCCCCGCGGACCGCTCGCTGGGAAGCTACACGGGCGGCGCGAAGGTGAAGGAGTTCCTGCTCGCACTCGAAGGCGTTCACCCCGCCGAGCCCCTGCTGCACCCGGATTGGGGCTGAGCCGTGACGCCGCGTTCGGTCCTACGCCTCGGAGCGGGCGTCGCGGTCCTCGCGGCCATCGCGGTGGCCGCGACCCGCGAGCCCGCCCCGCGCCCGCCCGCATCCTCGATCGAGCGCGTGGCACCGAACCTGAAGCGGCTGCACGCGACGGGGGTCGGGACCACACCGTTCTCCCTGGAGCCCCTCTTCCCGCAATGGACCTTCGACGAGGTGCTGTTCGCGACGCAGCCGGAGCCGGGCGGTCCCCTCTACGCGCTCGAGCAGAAGGGCGTGCTGTGGCAGATCGAGCCGGACGGCTCGGCGCGCGAACCGGCGCTCGATCTCCGGGCGCGGGTGTACTTCGAGCCCGGCAACGAGGCCGGTGCGGTCGGCGTCGCCGTTCGACCCGAGCGGGGCGACGCGTATCTCTTCTACGTCACGCTGCGCGAGGACACGATGTACGACCGCGTCTCGCGCTTCGCGCTGTCCGACGGTGGCATCGATCCCGACTCCGAAGAGATCCTGATCGAGCAGCTCCACGAGTGGCATCGCGCCCACCCCTTCGGCGAGCACTACGGCGGCGGCCTCGTCTTCGGACCGGACGGCCATCTCTACGTCGCCTTCGGCGACGAGGGCTGGGTCCCCGTCCGCGACAACGCGCAGCGCCTCGACAAGGACCTCTTCTCCGGAATCCTTCGCCTCGACGTCGATTGCACGCCGGGTGCGAGCCACCCCCCTCCGCGCGAGCCCGAATCGGGTACGACGTCCGGCTACTGCATCCCCGACGACAATCCCTTCGTGGGAGAGCCGAACACCCTCGAGGAGTTCTACGCGATCGGGCTCCGCAATCCCTACCGCTTCTCCTTCGATCGCGAGACCGGAGCGATGTGGATCGGCGACGCGGGCTCCGACAAGTTCGAGGAGATCAACCTCGGCGTCCCCGGCGGCAACTACCAATGGAGCTATCGCGAAGGCGCGTCCCGCTACACGGCGAGCGCACTGCGCGGAAACCGTCCGCGTCCACTGCGGGGCATGGAGCGGAGCCCGCTCTTCGCCTACCCGCACGGCAGCGGCAACGGGTGCGTCATCGGCGGACACGTCTACCGCGGCCGCGCGCACCCCGACCTGGTCGGCCGCTACGTCTTCGGCGACATCAACTCGGGCCGCATCTGGGCGCTCCTCACCGACGCGGACGGACAGGTCGTGGAGCTCGAGCAGATCGCGCAAGCCCCGCCCTACACGCTGCTCTCCTTCGGCGAGCTGGCCGATGGTGAGCTTCTCGTCATCGGCCGCCCGCCGCTCGGCCTCTCCCGCCTCGTCCCCACGGAACGTGGAGGCGAGACGCCGCGGCTCCTCTCCGAGACCGGACTGTTCTCGGACGTCGCGACGCTCACACCGGCGCCCGGCGTCTTCCCGTACGAGATCAACCTCCCGGCGTGGGCCGACGGCGCCACGTCGCGCTCCTGGATCGCGATCCCCGGCGACGGCTCGAACGAGGGCGGCGCCGCCAAGCGCGACCGCATCCTGTTCCGCCCGAACGGACCGTGGGGCTTCCCCGGCGGGTCGGTGTTCGTGCAGCACCTCGACCTCGCACTCGACCCGCGCCGACCCGGGGAGCGCACCCCGGTCGAGACGCGTGTCCTCGTCCTCACACGCGCGGGGGCCGCCCACCCGTTGTCCTACATCTGGAACGACGACGGGACCGACGCGACGCTGCAGACCGATGGCCGACCGATCGAGTTCGAGGCGATCCGCGCGGACGGCTCATCGGCCACGCGGCTCTGGAAGCCGCCGTCCCCGTCGGAGTGCCTGCGCTGCCACCACCTCGGCGTCGGACACGTCCTCGGCGTGAACGCACGTCAGTTGAAGCGCCGCGCGAGCGACTCGTCGGACGGGCCGGATCAGATTCGGGAGTGGGCCGCCTCACGCATGTTCACGAAGACGGATCTGCAGCTGCTCTCCGTCGAAGGGGCCGCGATCGACGCCGTGGCGCCCCTCGTGCCCCCGACCGCGACCGACGCGTCGCTCGAACGACGAGCGCGGTCCTACCTCGACGCGAACTGCGGCTCCTGCCACCACCCGACCAGCGGTCTCTTCGATCTTCAACGCCGGGCGTCGCTCGCTCCACTGCACGACCGGCCCGCGCGACACGACTTCGGCCACGAAGGCGCGCGCCTTCTCGTGCCGGGAGCGCCCGAGCGCTCGCTCCTCTACCTGCGTCTCGCGAGCGACGACCCGCGCGAGCAGATGCCGCCGGTCGGACGAACGATCCCGGACCCCGTCGGCGCCCGGCTGATCCACGACTACATCGCCGCGATGGAGCCGGCTCAATCCGAATCGGTCGCCGGCGACGACCCGGCCTCGTCGCCGGCGAGGTAGCCGAGCGCCTGGAGGTTGCGCCGCGTCTCCGCCGAGATCTCCGGCGCCGCGTCGGCTGCGTCCGCGGGAAGCGCCGCGACGATCTCGAGCACCCGCCCGCGCATGCGCGCGGTCCGCTCGGGCTCCGCCTCGGCGAGGTTCGAGGTCTCACCCGGGTCGCGTGCGAGATCGTAGAGCTCGTCCGAGCCGCCCGGCAGCGAATGGATGTACTTCCACCGCCCGATCCGCAGCGCCTTCTTCTCGCGGCCGTAGGCGATCGACTCGCTGAAGACCTCGGTCTCGCGCGCCTCCCCCCGGCGCGCCGCTTCGACGAGGCTCGTGCCCGGCAGCGTCGCGCCCTCCGCCAGGCCCATCACGTCGAGAACCGTCGCCGGGAGGTCGCGCAGACCGACCGGTCCCCGCACGACGACGCCTTCCGGAAGCGGGCCCCCTGCCATGATCCAGACGACGGAGAGCAGCTCCTGGTAGAGGCTCTGCCCGTGCCCGATCCCGTAGTAGCCTCGCGGGTCCTCTCCGTAGCGCCGGTGCTCCTCGGCGTGCTCCCAGAACTCCTCGCCGTGGTCCGAGAAGACGACCACCAGGGTCTGCGCCGCGAGGTCGAGCTGGTCGAGCTCGCGAAGGATCCGACCGATCTGTGCGTCGGCGAACGCAGTCTGCGCGTCGTACAGCGCGAACCCGAAGTTGTCGTGGATGAAGCGATACGAAACACCGTCGCGCCCGTCGATGGCGTCGACGACCTCCTTGCTGTGGAAGCGTGAGCGGTAGGGCTCAGGGACGAGCGTGTGGTGCTCGTGGGGGTCGGCGTAGTGGAGGTAGAGGAAGAACGGCCGTCCGCTGCGGTCGCGAAGGAACTCGATCCCCTTCTCCGTGATCCAATCCGCCCCGGCGTGCGCGTAGGCGAAGTCCTCGAAGTGCGCGTCGATCCCGTAGCCGGTGAACGCGTTGGCGGAGAACGCCTGGGTTCGGAGCCCCCGCTCGGCGAGGATCCGGGGCAGCGAGGCGACGGGGCCGAGGCGCACGGGCACGTCGTTCGTCAGATCCTTGGACTCGCCGGGGATGCGGGCTCCGTGCTCCGACGGATAGAGACCGGTGAAGACGGTCGCGACCGAAGGGAGGGTCCAGGGCGCGTGGCTCATCGCGTCGCCGAAGCGCACGCCGCGGGCCGCCAACGCCTCGAGGTTCGGCGTCGTCGGCCTCTCGTAGCCGTAGACCGAGGTATGGTCGGGCCGAAGCGTGTCGATCCCGATCAAGAGAAGGTTCCTCGGGGGAGCCGGCTGTGGCCAGACGAGCCACAGACCGGCGATGACCGCCGCGATCGCGACGACGCGCAGGAGGCCTTTCACCGGCACGCCCTCCCCGTCCTCCCGGGACCGCGCCACCCTCTCGCGACGAAAGCAGGAGTCGCGGGGAGGTTCCGAAGCACACCCACGATCGGTGATTAGTCGTTCCGCGTGGCGCGAGCCAATCGGGCGAAGTTGACTCCCGAAATTCGCGTGACATCAATCCGGCCATGATCGCCTTGCGCGTCGTCGCGACCTTGATCCTCTCCGGTCTCGTCCTGTCCGTGCCCTCCGCACCCGCCGAGGAGCCCTCGGCGGCCGAGCCGGGGAAGGAGAGCGCCGCCGCGCCGAAGCAGCGGCTCAACGTCCTACTCGTCACGATCGACACGCAGCGCTCCGATTCGTTCGGGATCTACGGGAACGAAGGCGGACATACGCCGAACATCGACCGCCTCGCCCGGCGCAGCGTCGTCTTCGATCGCGCGACGTCGCCCGTCGGAACCACCTTCCCCTCCCACGCGTCGCTCCTGACCGGCCTGTACCCGCGCCGCCACGGCGTGCGGTACAACGGCGACGCACTCGACGAGGAGATGGTCACGCTTGCCGAGATCCTCCGGGAAGAGGGGTACGACACGATGGCCCTCGTCTCGTACGGATCCATGGTGAGCCGTGGCGGGCTCGCGCAGGGATTCATCCGAACGAGCCACGAGGTCGACGGCACGCCCGCCTACCGCACGAACCCACGGCGCGTCACGACGATGGCCCGAGGCCTCTTGAAGCACGAGCGCAAGAACCCCTTCTTCATGTGGGTGCAGTACTACCACCCGCACTCCCCCTACGACGTGACCCCGTACGCGAAGGCGGAGCTCGAGGACTACGACGGCGCGTTCGCGGACGGCGCCACGGTCAAGGAGTTCTACAAGGTCCACGGCAAGGGCGAGTTCGACGACGACGATCGCGACGCCCTGCGGACGTTGTACGACGGCGAGACCCGCGAAGCGGACCGCGTCGTCGGCCTCCTCCTCGACGACCTCGAGAAGCGGGGGCTCGCGGACGACACGATCGTCGTCGTCACCTCGGACCACGGCGAAGTCCTCGGCGAGCATGGCGTCGCGGGCCACGGCCCGCTCCTGTGGCAGCCCGTACTCTCGGTCCCGCTCGTCATCCACGATCCGCGATCGCCGGAGCCCCGCCGCGTCGAGGAGCGCGTCGGGCTCGTCGACGTCGCGCCGACCCTCCTCGAGATGCTCGGCCTGCCGCCGCGCCCCGGTCTCGACGGTCGGAGCCTGGCCGCCGCGATGAAGGGCGAGCCACTGGAGGAGCGCCCGTACTACAGCGAGGTGAACGCGCTAAACCCGCGCCAGAAGAAGAAGGCGGAGCGCGACGAGGATGCGGTGGTCGTCTTCCTGGGAGACCACAAGCTGATCGTCCAGGACGGCGAATCGAAGCTGTTCGACCTCGGGAAGGACCCCTCCGAGCTGGCGCCCGTTCTCGACGTCGCGAAGGACCCACGCGGGGCCGAGCTCGCCGCGCTCGCCGCCTCGTACGGAAAGCGGAAGCCCCGCTCGAAGGGACAGACCGACCCCGGGGAGCTCGCACCGAAGGTCGAGGCCGAGCTCCGCGCCCTCGGGTACATTCAGTAGGAGAGCCGCGAACGCAGAGCACCGAGTCGCTCGCGGAGCCGACCGATCCAGCGCCGCGCTCCGGCCTCGATGTAGTCGCGATTCAGGCGGTTCTCGCGGAACCACGGCCACACCCGGCGCAGGTTTGCCGGCGACAGCAACCACTTGGGCTTGAGCCAGATCCCCCAACGGTAGATCCAGAGGAGGTCGCGGTTGAGGATCCATGGCCAATCGACGTCGTCGAGCACGAAGACCCGCGACGAGATCGACATCGTCTCGAAACCGAATCGCGCGCCAAAGGCGAACCGCAGCGCCTGAGAGCCGACCTCGAGATGCGCCGGCATCTCTCCCGAACCGAGCGACACCAACGTCCGATCGCGGATCGACATCTCGAGGGTCTCACCGAGATCCGGCACCCGGATGTGAAGCGGAGGGACCCGGCCGATCCGCTTCTCGGTGAACTTGTCGTGGATGTCGGCGGCGAACGACTCGAACGCCGTCGCCAGCTCGGCCAGCGGCACGACCGGCGGGTCGTCGAAGCGAAGCTCATCGAACGCCTCGCCGGCTGCGTCGAATCGAGCGAGGCTCGCGCCGGAATCGAAGGGCTCTCCAACCTCCCACGCGTCACCGGGATGGAGGAGCACCGATCGCGCCCCCTCCGCACCGAGCCGCTCGTACGCCGCGCGAGGGCTGTTCGCGAACGCGTTCACGAATCGATTGTCGCGGTGGGAGAAGTAGACGAAGCTCGCGAACGGAACGGTCACGTCGGCTTCGAGCCATCGATGCACGTTCGTCATGTGGATCAGGATGGACTCGGCCATCGCCGGCAGCTCGTTCGCGTAGTCCTTCCCCCCGGTGTAGCCCGCGAGCGAGAACTGCTTGAGGACGACGTCGACGTGCCCCAGGTCCGCGCGGATCTCCCGGCAGTCCGACTCGGTCACCTGAGCGTCGTTCACGTTCACGCAGACCCGGTCGCCGCCTCGAATCGCAAGGCACGAGTCCCCGTGGGGCGCGTGGAAGCACGAGACGCTCGTCCGAGGGCGAAGCGAGACTTCGCGACGATGGGGCAAGAGACGGACGTTCGCGAAGCCCAGACGGCGCAGCGCCCCCACGACCTCCTCGCTCGCCCGCTCCTGGTACAAGACCGTGACCCGCGCCTTCCACGTCTCGGGCAGCGACTTGAGCGTCGGAAAGTGGAGATGGTCGGGATGCTCGTGCGAGATCCAGAGGAAATCGATCTCGTCGAGCCAGGCCTCGTCCCACGCGGCCTCGGGGAAGAGGCTCCAGGAGTCGTTGAACGCCTTCCCGAAGAGCCACGGGTCGCACCACACCGAGGCGTCCGGCGTCGTCGTGATGACCGACGCGTGGCTGACCAGTCGGAGCTTCACCTCGGGCTCAAATGGACACGTGAGGGAAGCCCGCGCAAGGTCGCGCAGGCTTGACGCCGGGCGGGCCGGCTGCGAACGCCAGAACATGCCGCGACTCCCACCTCTCGCACGATGGGCGCTGCTGCTCGTCGCGCTCGCGACGTCCGGACCGACGGACGCGGGAGCGGACGAGACGACGCCGAGCATCCTCCTCGTGGTGCTCGATGCCTGCCGAGCCGATCGACTGAGCCCGTACGGGTACGACCGCGAGACCACGCCGACGCTGAGCGAGGTCGTGAAGTCCCCCGACGCGGTCCTGTTCGAGCGCCACTACGTCCAGGCGCCGTGGACGAAGCCGTCGACCGCGAGCCTGTTCACGGGGCTTCCGGTGTCGCAACACAAGGTGTACCGCGGCCACACGCGAAAGGCCGAACGCAGATCGAAGGACGCGTTCGTCACCGACCGCCTGAGCGACGAGCGAGAGACGCTCGCAGAGCGCCTGAGGGGCGCCGGCTACTCGACCTTCGCGGTGGTGTGGGGACGACAGCTCGAGCCCGAATACGGCTTCGCCCAGGGCTTCGACACCTACGTGACGAACGAGATCGAGCCCGGCGTCGCGACCGACCCGGAGCGTCTCGAGCGGCTGCTCGCGCTGATCGACGCGTCGGAGAAGCCCTTCTTCGGCTACGTCCACTTCGAAGGCTGCCACCTGCCCTTTCCCGAGCACGACCGCCACGCGGACTACATGCGCGAGCACGAGGTTCCGTACGACGAGGCGGCGCGGCGCGAGGCGGGCGTCGACATCGGAGACGGCGGGCTCGTGTTCGACATCAACCGCGGCGGCCTCACCCTCGAGGACGACGACGCCGCGTTCCTCGACCTGGCCTACCAGGCCAAGACGCGCCGCATGGACGAGAGGATCGTCCGTCCACTCGTCGACGGACTCCACGAGCGCGGGCTCGACGACGAGCTCGTCCTGATCTTCACCGCCGACCACGGCGAAGAGCTGTACGAGCACCGGAAGTACGGACACTCCCAGGGGCTGTGGGAGGAGATCATCCACGTGCCCTTGATCGTGCGCTTTCCTCCCGGAGCGAAGCCCGCCCAGCTGCCGAAGACCGTCGGGGCGCCGACCCAGGCCATCGACCTCCTGCCATCGCTGATGGGGGTGGCCGGTCTACCCGACGACGCCGGGCTCCCGGGCGCGAATCTCTTCGCCGGCGAGACGCCGAGGCATGCCGTCTCGGAGATGTCACCCATTTGGGGGGCACGCGGCTACGCCATCATCCAGGGCGACCACAAGCTCCTCCACATCGGAGGCGGCAACTATCTGAGTCACCTGGCCACCGATCCCGGCGAGAAGGTCAACATCGCAGCGAAGGATCCCGCGAAGGCCGCGATGCTCTCCGCGAAGGCACTCGAGCTGAAGCGCCACTTCAACGAGCTGCAGCAGGACGCGCCCGAGGTCGACGTCGACCTCGACCCCGAGGCGATCGAGCGGCTGAAGTCGCTCGGCTACATGGAGTGACGCCGCGAGCGACGGCGTCGGGCTTCGCGCATGCTCTCTCCCTAGCGCTTCGAGCGGTCCGCGATCTCCGACCAGGAGTAGACGCGCTCGACCCGGGCGCGCACGCGCCGGTCGAGTCCGCGCACGTCGCGGTTCCACGGGCGATCGAGCAACAGCACCGGAGTGTCGGTCGTCTCGACCAGGAACTGCGTCATCGTGATCGAGTCCTCCACGGCGATCCGGAAGCGGCGGGTCGCGAGCTCCTCCAGGGGCACCGCCTGGGCCAGGTGCTTCTGCCTTCCGTATTTGTCGACCGACGCGACCGCCGCATGCGGCATCCCCTCGCGCTCGAGCCACCGCCTCGTCGCGGGGATCGTCGCCGGAGGGCGCCCGGTCACGATCTCCACACGCTCGCCCCGCGCCGCCCATCCTCCGAGGATCTCGGCGGCACCCTCGATCGCGGCCATCGACTCGATCACCTCGTCGTCGTGCGCCGCGTCGAGCAGCCGATCCCGCTCGGCCTCCGACAACCCGAACGACCGCCCGAGGTCGAAGGAGTGGCATTGCTCGTAGGAGACGTCCTTCGCGAAGAGCTCGCGGACGAGTCGGATCAGCGACGCGGCCGTGTCGGCCAGTACGTCGTCGACGTCGACGTAGATCGGCAGATCCGCGCTCACCGCGGGAGCTCCGGGACCGACTCGTCGGAGTCCTCGATCGCGCCCAGGGAGCGCAGCCGCGCGATCTCGTCGGCGGCAAGCCCGAGCAGGCCGCCGAAGACCGCGTCGTTGTGCTCTCCCACCGCGGCACCCGCCGAACGCGTTCGCCCGGGTGTTCCGGTCAGCCCGAACGGGATGCCGTTCGCGACCACGGTGCCGCGAAGCGCGTGGTCGATCTTCTCGAAGAAGCCCCGGGCGGCCAGCTGGGGATCCCGCTCCCATTGATCCTCGGTCGTCTGGACGACGCCCGCGGCGACGCCGGCCTCCTGCAGGCGCGCCTCCACGCTCCACGCGTCCAGCGCCGACGTCCAACCCGCGACGAGCGCATCCAGCGCGTCGACGTTCTCCAGCCGAGCCTCCATCGTCGCGAAACGCGCATCCTCCGCCCACTCGGGATGCGCCGCGACGTCCGCCAACCGTCGCCACTCCTCGTCGGAGAAGACCGCGATCGCGCACCAACGATCGTCCCCCTTCGCCGGATAGCAGCCGTGCGGTGCGGCGTAGGGCGAACGGTTCCCGATCCGCGCGGGGTCCCGCCCCGAAGAAATCGACTCCGTCATCACGTCCCCGAAGACCGAGATCATGGCCTCCATCTGCGAGAGGTTCACGCGCTGCCCCTCGCCCGTCCGGTCGCGATGCTCGAGCGCCGCCAGGACCGCCACGAGCCCGTGCATCGCACTCACCGAGTCCGGATAGGCGAAGTGGGTCATCGCGCACGGTCGATGGGCGAATCCCGAGCTCGCGGCGAGCCCCGACACGGCCTCGATGTTCGGCCCCCACGAGACGTACTCGCGACACGGCCCGTCGTCGCCGAACCCCGACGTCCCGAACCACACGAGATCGGGTCTCACCCGCCGAGCGACCTCCCAGCCGAGTCCGAGCTTGTCGAGCACGCCCGGCGTGAAGTTCTCGACCACGACGTCCGCGGTGCCCATCAGCCCGGTCGCGAGCTCGACGGCCTCGGGCTTGGTGAGATCCAGCGCGACGAACCGCTTGCCGGCGTTCCAATCGGTGAACCACGGCGACAGCCGCGATTGCACACCCAGCTCGGGAGCCCACGGCGGTACGTACTGACGGGTCACGTCGGGGTGGGCCTTCGACTCGATCTTGATCACGTCGGCGCCACACCAGGCCATCGCTCGTCCGATCCAGGGCCCCGCCATCCCCATCGAGAACTCGACGACGCGGAGGTCTCCCAGCGCGCCTTCCACGTCTTCGGCCGTCATCGAGCGCACGGCGTTGCCGAGGACTCCACCAGATGCCTCGTCCCCGAACACCTCGCGATCGTGCTCGCCGACGCGAGGGGCTCGGGCCCGGACGCTGGCCCGCGTCCGCTCGTGGCGGTAGGGCGGTCCGGGCACGACCAGCGGTCCCTCCTCCCCGTGCGGCACCGGGACGAAGTAGCGACGAGCCTCGAGCTGCGGGTCCTCCGCCACCTGCGAGGCCGTCTGCACCGGGGTGAAGGCGAGATGACGCGCCTGCCCCTGGTGGTACATCTCCGCCACCGTGTGCTGCGCCGTCAGCTCGCCGATGAAGTGATCGATCAAGGCGCGGTCCTCGATCCGGTTCGCGGACGGGCCCTTCCAGAGGGGATTCAAGATCGCTTCCTCTCCGGTCTCCTCGAAGACCCACCTCGCGACGCCCTCCCAGTGCGCGGGTCGATTGACCATCAAATACACCAACCCGTCGCGACATGCGTAGGCGCCCGACGGCACCGAAGCGAAGAGCCCCGTGCCCGCGCGCTTGGGGATCATCCCGTCGTCGAGCCACTTCCCCACGCCCGTGATGTGACTCATCGACGCCACGCTCTCGAGCGCGGAGATGTCGACGTGCTGCCCCCCTCGAGCGCGACTCGCCGCACGAAGCGCGATCAGCGTCGCGGCCGCCGCGTTCGCCGACGTCATGACGTCGGCGTGCGAGCCGGCGAGACGCACGGGCGGATCGTCGGCGTATCCCGTCACCACGGCGGCGCCCCCGAGGGCCGTCGCGATCAGGTCGGACGACTTCCAATGGCGCCGCGGGCCGGTCTGCCCGAACCCCGTGATCGACGTGAGCACCAGATCCGGATTCCGATCGCGAAGCACGTCCCAACCGAGCCCGCGCTCCGCGAGCCGTCCGGGTCGCTCGGCCTCGACGACCGCATCCGCCGTCGAGACCATCGAGAGGAACCGCTCGCGGTCGTCGCTGGAACCGTCGAGGTCGAGCACCACGCCGCGCTTGCTCGTACCCGTGTAGAGGAACCAGAAGCCTCCGTCCGCGTGCTTCCGTCCCTTCCAGAAGGGAGGACGCCGCCGCATCGGGTGCCCCCCCGGGGGCTCGACCAGGATCACGTCCGCTCCGAGATCGGCGAGAAGCTTCCCGCAATAGGCGGTCTCCGGCGCGGCCAGCTCGAGAATCCGCCGGCCGGCGAGCGCGTCGCACGAAGCGGAGGCGTTCACCGCGGCTCAGGCCGGCGCCGACCGCAGATCCGGCGGGCCGCCTCCATCGAGAAGGTCCGCGGCGATCCGGTCCTCACAGGTCCGCGAGTCCCACCAGGAGATCTGGAGCTGCTTCGCGCGGCGGAAGTACAGCTGGATGTCGTACTCGACCGAAAAGCCCATCCCTCCGTGGATCTGCTGGGCCATCTTGGTCGTCTCGACGAACGTCTCGTCGGCGAACAGCTTCGCCATCGGTGCCAGCCGACGCACCGAGCGGCCCGCGTCCCGCGCCCACGCCGCCTCGTACACGAGGGTGCGGCCCCCATCGATCCGGGTCGAGGCATCCGCCATGTCGTGGGCGAGCGCCTGGAACGCACCGAGGGGCTTGCCGAACTGATGGCGCTCCTTCGCGTAGGCGACGGTCATCTCGAGCGCGCGGTCCGCGCCGCCCATCGCCTGCGCCGCGAGCACGATGGCGGCGTCCTGCGCGACGGCGTCCCACGTCGTCCAGCCCGAGCCGGCCGTGCCGATCCGATCGGCCGACCGGACGCGCACCGCGTCGAACCGCACCTCGAAGCGCGCATCCGAACCCATCACCTTGCGCTGCGCGAGCGCCACGCCGGTCGCGTTCGGGTCGACGAGGAAGAGGTCGATCTCCTCGTCACCGACGCCGGTCCGCGCGAGCACCAACAGGCGATCGGCGCCGCGCGCGAAGGCGACGAGGTGCTTCACGCCCGAGAGCTGGAAGCCGCCGTCGACGGGCTCGGCCGCGAGACGCACGCCGCCGGGATCGAAGCCCCCGCGCGGCTCGAGCCACGCCGGCGCGAGGACCGCATCGCCGCTGGCGATGCGCGGCAACCATTCGCGCCTCTGGGCGTCGCTTCCCGCCCGGAGCAGCACGCCGGCGGCCACGATCGCGCTCGAGAAATGCGGCGTCGGCGCGAGAGCCCGCCCCAGCTCCTCATAGAGCACGACCGCCTCCAGCATGCCCTGATCCGTGCCGCCGTACTCCTCGGGGATGCGAAGCCCCGTCAAGCCGAGCGCGCCGAGCTGCCGCCAGAGATCCCGGGCGCAGCCATCGGGGTCGTCCTCGAGCGCGCGCACGACCTCGTAGGATGCGTGCTTCCGACAGAGGCCACGGACCGTCTCGCGAAGCAGGTCCTGCTCGGAGCTGAACTCGAGGTCCATGGGGTGGATAGAGCATACGACCCCGGGGACCGGTAGCCCGAGCGCCCCTCGCGCCTCCGTGGAAGACGCGGGATCCATGGGATACACCCTCGTCATGCACGGCACGATTCCGGGAGCCGTTCGGGACGCCGCGGAACGCTTCGGCACCGCGATGGCGATCGAAGAGGGCCCGACGAAGCTCACCTTCGAAGCCCTCTGGGAAGCGGGCTTGACCGCGGCGCGAGCCTTCCTCGCGGCCGGGCTCGAGCGCGGCGACCGCGTTGCCGTCTGGGCACCGAACATCCACGAGTGGATCCTGGCGACCATCGGCCTCCAGGCCGCCGGCGCCACGCTGGTCCCGCTCAACACGCGACTGAAAAAGGGCGAAGCGGCGTACATCCTGAACAAGAGCAAGGCGCGCGTCCTGTGCACCGTCACCGACTTCCTCGGGGTCGACTACGTCTCCGAGATCCGACAGGAGGAGACGGCTCTGGAGACGATCGTCGCCCTGCGCGGGACGTCCGAGGGAGCGATCCCGTGGGCGGAGTTTCTCGCGACCGGGGAGTCCGTCCCCGAGGCCGCGGTGCGAGAGCGCGTCGACTCGGTCTCCCCGGACGATCTCTCCGACATCCTCTTCACGTCGGGCACGACCGGCAATCCGAAGGGCGTGATGACGACGCACGCGCAGAACATCAAGGTGTTCCTCGCATGGTCCGGAATCGTCGGCCTGCGCGAAGGAGATCGCTACCTGATCGTGAACCCCTTCTTCCACGCCTTCGGGTACAAGGCGGGATGGCTCTCGTGCATCCTCCGGGGAGCGACCATCCTACCACAGCTGGTCTTCGACGTTCCCCAGGTGCTCGAGCGCGTCGGGCGCGACCGGATCTCCGTGCTCCCCGGTCCGCCGACGCTCTACCAGTCGATCCTCTCGCACCCCGATCTCGGCAAACACGACATTTCGAACCTTCGTCTGTCCGTCACCGGCGCGGCGGCGATCCCGGTCGAGCTCATCCACCGCATGCAGAGGGAGCTCGGCTTCGAGACGATCATCACCGGCTACGGCCTCACCGAGTCGACCGGCACCGTCTCCATGTGCCGGGAGGGCGACGACGCGGAGACGATCGCGACCACGTCGGGTCGCGCGATCGACGACGTCGAGGTGCGCTGCGTGAACGAGAGTGGCGAGGAGGTCCCTCGCGGGGAACCCGGCGAGGTCGTCGTCCGCGGCTACAACGTGATGAAGGGCTATCTCGACGACCCCGAGGAAACCGCGAAGGCGATCGACGCCGACGGCTGGCTGCACACGGGCGACATCGCGATCATGGACGAGCGCGGCTACCTGCGGATCACCGACCGCATCAAGGACATGTTCATCATGGGCGGCTTCAACTGCTACCCGGCCGAGATCGAGAACATCATGTTCGGAAGTGGCGACTTCACCCAGGTCGCGGTCGTCGGCGTTCCCGACGAGCGCATGGGCGAGGTGGGCATGGCGTTCGTCGTCCCGGCCCCGGGGAAGACCGTCGAGCCCGACGGCGTCGTGGCCTGGTGTCGCGCCAACATGGCCAACTACAAGGTTCCGCGCTACGTCGAGGTCGTCCCGGAGCTTCCGGTGAACGCCTCTGGCAAGGTCACGAAGTTCGTTCTGCGCGACCGCGCGAGGGAGATCGTCGCGGGCTGACCGACGCTCGCGGGAACGTGGTCAGGCGTGGAACTCGGTCCTTTCCTTCGCGAAGCACGCGTCGACGCTGCGCCCGGTGCGCGGATTCGGATCGACGGCGCCGATCCGGTCCTCGCGACCAGCTACCCGACGGGGGAAGCGGCGGCCGCAGCCCTCGCCCTGGTCGGGGCCGCCGCGGCCCACGTGCACGAGCTCCGCGGCGGGGCACCCCAGGCGGTATCCGTCGACGTGTCGGGCGCGGCGATGAGCCTCGTGAGCTTCGCGCTGCAGAAGGCCTCCAGCGGCATCGATCTGGTCCGACACCACAACCCGGCCATCGGCCTCTACGAGACGCGAGACGGGCGCTGGATCCACCTTCACGGCGGCTTCCCGGGGCTGGCGAAGGGTCTGACGGACCTCCTTGGGTGCCCACTCGACGCGGAAGCCATCGCGAGCGCGGTTCGGAGGCACGATGCGCAGGAGCTCGAGGACTCGATCGCCGCGCGCGGGCTCTGTGGATGCATCGTTCGTACGGCGGAGGAGTGGAGCGAGCACCCGCACGGCCGAGCGCTCGCACCGCGTCCCGTCGTAGAGATCGACCGCATCGGCGACGCCGATCCCGTGCCCCTGTCCGAGACGGAACGACCTCTGGGCGACGTACGGGTCCTGGACCTCACCCGCGTCCTCGCCGGACCGACCTGCGGTCGCACGCTGGCGTCCTTCGGGGCGGACGTCCTGCGCATCGGCGCGGAGCGCATCCCCAGCATCGAGCCGTTCGTGATCGATACGGGACACGGCAAGCGAAACGCGTTCCTCGATCTCGACGAGTCCGACGACCGCGCCCGACTCGACCGCCTGCTCGAGCGCGCCGACCTCCTCTGCCAGAGCTACCGCCCGAACGCCCTCGCGCGCCGCGGCCTCTCCCCGGAGGAGCTCGCCGCGAAGCGGCCCGGCATCGTCTACGTCTCGGTCAGCTGCTACGGGCACGTCGGCCCGTTCTCCGATCGGCCGGGATGGGAGCAGCTCGCCCAATCGGCCGTCGGCATCGCGGACCACGAGGCGCGCGACGGTCGCCCGGCGATCATCCCGGCGGCCGCGACCGACTTCACGACCGGCTACCTCGCCGCGTTCGGCGCCCTGACCGCGCTGGCGCGTCGCGCGCGGGAGGGTGGAAGCTGGCACGTCAAGGCCTCGCTCTGTCAGACCGGCATGTGGCTCACGCGACTGGGGCCTCGATTCGACCGCGACGCGGCGCGCGGATTCGATCGCCCCGAGCGGTTCGCGACGACGTCCGAGACCGCGTGGGGCACGCTCCAGCACGTCGCGCCGATCATCGAGATGGAGACCACGCCCGCTCGTTGGGACCTGCCGCCCTCCCCGCTCGGGACGCATCCCCCCGTCTGGCGGGACGCCCCGTAGGCTCTTCGGGCGAGCACTTGCCGGCAAGCCCCTCGGCATCGGATAAAGCCTCGCCGATGCCGTTGGAAACCCAGGTTGGAGACGGAGGGCTCTGGGCGCAGATCGAGGCGCGCGCCCGGGCGACGCCAGACGCCCTCTTCACCGTCGACGAGCGAGACAGGCGAAACACGTTTCGCGACTTCCGCGACGCCGCCGAGCGATGCGCGGCGGGACTCGCGGCCCGGGGCATCGGCCGCGAGTCGATGGTGTCCTGGATGCTGCCGACGACCTGGGAGTCCATGGTTCTGGTGGCCGCTCTCTCGCGGCTGGAGGCGGTCCAGAACCCGATCCTGCCGATCTACCGACACCGAGAAGTACGGTTCATCACGAGGCAGGCGAAGAGCGAGCTCCTGATCGTCCCCACGTCGTGGCGCGGCTTCGACTACCTCGCGATGGCGCGCGACATCGCCGTCGAGCGCGACGGTCTCGACGTATTGGTGGTCGACGACTCCCTCCCGGAGGGAGACCCGTCCGCACTCCCGCCTCCGCCGCCCGACGTCGGCGACGACGACGCCCCCATCCGCTGGCTCTTCTATAGCTCCGGGACGACGGCGGAGCCGAAGGGAGCCCAGCACACCGACCGGACGTTGGCCGCCGCGGGACGGGGAATGGTCGAAGCTCTCGCGCTGCGCGAGGACGACCGCGTCGCGATGGTGTTCCCGTTCACGCACGTCGGCGGCATCATCTGGGTGTTCAGCAGCATGCGATGCGGCTGCTCCTTCATCGTGGTCCCGATCTTCGACCCCGCGACGACCCCGGGCGTTCTCGCGAAGCACGGCGTCACGCAGGCGACGGCGGGCACCGCGTTTCATCAGGTCTACCTCGCCGCGCAGCGAGAGCGCCGCGCGAGCGGCGACGACTCTCCCCTCTTCCCGCACGTGCGCACCTTTCCCGGGGGTGGGGCGCCCAAGCCGCCGCAACTCCACTACGACATGAAGCAGGAGATGGGCGGTGCCGGCATCGTCGCAGGGTACGGGATGACCGAGTGCCCGATCCTCGCGATGGCATCGACTCACGACCCCGACGACAAGCTCGCGGACACCGAGGGCCGCGCCTGCCCCTCCGAGGTGGATCTGCGCGTCGTCAAACACGACGAGGCTCTCGCTGCACCGGGAGAGGAAGGCGAGATTCGCGTCCGGGCTCCCCAGCTCTTCCGGGGCTACCTCGACGCATCGCTGAACGCCGCCGCGTTCGATCCGAACGGCTACTTTCGAACGGGCGACCTCGGCCGCGTCGACGAGGAAGGATACGTCTCGATCACCGGCCGACTGAAGGACGTGATCATTCGCAAGGGCGAGAACATCAGCGCCAAGGAGATCGAGGACCTCCTCTATACACACGAGAAGGTCGAAGACGTCGCCGTGATCGGCCTACCCGACGCCGACACCGGCGAACGCGCGTGCGCCGTCGTCTCGCTGAACGACGCATCCCGGCCGCTCGCGATGGACGAGATGGTCGCCTTCCTCAAAGAGAAGGGCCTCATGGTCCAGAAGATTCCCGAGCAGATCGAGGCGATCGACGAGATCCCCCGCAACGCGACCGGAAAGATCCTGAAGCAAGACCTCCGGAAGAAGTTCGAGCACACGAAACGAGGAGACCGTCCATGAGACTGCGGCAGATCGCGTCCGTCATCCTTGTCCTGCTCCCCCTCGCCGCGCACGCAGCGGGCGGTGGGGCCGCGTCCGTCGACGACGCGCGCCTGCGCAATGCGAACGACGAGCCGCAGAACTGGCTCACCCACGGCCGAGACTACGCCGAGCAGCGCTACAGCCCGCTCGAACAGGTCGACGAGAAGAACATCGGCCGTCTCGTGCGCGTATGGAGCTACGAGACCGGCCTCAAGCGGGGACACGAGGCCACCCCAATCGTCGTCGATGGTGTCATGTACGCGACGGGCTCCTGGAGCGTCGTGTTCGCACTCGACGCGAAGACGGGCAAAGAGCTGTGGCGCTTCGACCCCGAGGTACCGAAGGCCGTCGGGGCGAAGGCGTGCTGCGACGTCGTGAACCGCGGCGTGGCCGTTTACGATGGGAAGGTCTACTTCGGAACCCTCGACGGCCGGCTGATTGCACTCGACGCCGAGACCGGAAGGCCCGCCTGGGAGGTCGTCACGGTCGACCAATCCAAGGCCTATACGATCACCGGCGCACCGCGGATCGTGAAGGGCAAGGTGATCATCGGCAACGGCGGTGCCGAGTTCGGTGTGCGCGGGTACGTGTCGGCGTACGACGCCGAGAACGGCACGCTGGTCTGGCGAACGTACACGGTACCGGGCAATCCGGCCGACGGCTTCGAGTCGGAGGCGCTCGAAAGAGCGGCCCAAACGTGGTCGGGCGGCGAGTGGTGGAAGATTGGTGGCGGCGGCACCGTGTGGGATTCGATGGCCTTCGATCCCGAGCTGGACCTCCTCTACGTCGGTACCGGCAACGGGTCCCCGTGGAGTCGCGTGCACCGCAGCCCGGGCGGCGGCGACAATCTCTACCTCTCCTCCATCCTCGCGCTCGACCCCGACACGGGCGAGCTCGCGTGGCACTTCCAGACGACGCCGGGCGACAACTGGGACTTCACCGCGACGCAGCACATGATCCTGGCCGACCTCGAGATCGGCGGGAAGAAGCGCAAGGTGCTCATGCAAGCCCCGAAGAACGGCTACTTCTGGGTCGTCGACCGCGAGACCGGCGAGTTCATCTCGGCCGAGCCCTACGTCGAGGTCACCTGGTCCGACGGAGTCGATCCGAAGACCGGCCGCCCGCACGAGACGGGAACGGCCGACTACGGCAAGGCGATCGCGGTCGTGAAGCCCACTGCCTTCGGGGGACACAACTGGCAGCCGATGTCCTTCAACCCGGAGACGGGCCTGGTCTACATCCCGGCCCAGGAAATCGTCGGAGCATACCGATTCAACCCGAAGGAGATGCTGACCTCGGAGCACTTCAACACGCAGACCGATCTCGCGGTCTTCGCGACGCTGGTTCGCGAAGTCGTCGCCGGGCATCTCCTCGCGTGGGATCCGGTCGAGCAGAAGGAAGCATGGCGACATCCGTACGCCATGCCGTGGAACGGCGGGACGCTCACCACCGCCGGGAATCTCGTGTTCCAGGGGACGGCCGACGGACGTTTCCTCGCGCTCGACGCGACCAATGGGCGCAAGCTCTGGGAGTTCCATACGGGATCCGGGGTCATCGCGGCGCCGATCACCTACTCGATCGACGGCGTCCAGTACGTGACGATCGTCGCTGGCTGGGGCGGCGCGTTCGCGCTGGTCGGGGGTGACGCGGCCTCGCAGGGCGGAGCTCCGTCGAAGGGCGTCGTCCACACGTTCGCGCTCTCGGACCTGGCGATCACGCCGGCCGTGCTCGAGGAGATGCTCGCGGGTCGCGACGAGAAGCTCGCCGAAGAGGAAGACCTCTACCACCGCTGGTGTGCGCGTTGCCACGGCGTGACGGCGATCAGCGGCGGCGCGGTGGCCGATCTGCGACATTCGGCACCGGACATGAAGAAGTCCTTCGTCGACATCGTCCAGAAGGGCATGCCGGGGGTCGGGATGCCGGCGTTCGGAGAGATCCTCACCAAAGAGCAGATCGAGAAGATTCAGAGCTACATCGAGGGGCGGCCGAGCTGAGGGCGCGGGGAACTTGGGGCGTTCTTGGCGGTCCGCGCGGGCGCGTGGTATGAATTTGGCTCGGCTTTCGGAGCGCGTGCCCCCTCTCGGCTGTACCTCCCCCGGCCCGCGCGATCATGCCGCCCATCCACTCCACTTCTGCCGAAGCGCGAGCTCTCGCCGAGCACGCGCACTGCTCGAACGATGAGCATCCGAGTGCCCAACCGCGCAGCATTCGCGCCCTGACGAGGACGATTCCGGCGCGGTGCTACGAGAATCCGGCATGGAAGGGGCTCCTCTACCTGGGCCGGGATCTGTCGCTCTACGCGCTGGCCGTCGGGCTGCTCCTCGCCTCGTCCTCCCTCCCGAGCCTTCTCGCCGGATGGACGCTCGCGTCACTCGCCATCGCGGGTCTCTTCGTCATCGGCCACGATGCGGCGCATGGCTCCCTCTTCAAGAGCGGACGGCTCAACTACCTCGCGGGACAGCTCGCGATGCTTCCGAGCCTCCATCCGTCGTCCGTGTGGGCGTACGGACACAATCGCGTGCATCACGCCTTTCCGGGCTGTGAGGGACTCGACTTCGTCTGGCATCCCTTGACGCAAGCCGACTACGCGCGGCTCTCGCCCATGCGAAAGCTGCGCCACCGCGTCGATTGGTCGTTCCTCGGAGCCGGGACCTACTACGTACGCGAGATCTGGTGGAACCGTCTCATGCGAATGCCACCACCCCCGCGGATGGCGAGCCCGTTTGTTCGCGACCGCCTCGCCGTCGTCGCCTTCTTCGTCGCGATGTCCTCGGCGGCGGTGGGATTCGGCTGGGAGCAGACGGGAACCTTCGCGGGCGCGGCGTGGACGTGGGCGCGGGTTCTGCTCGTGCCGTGGCTCGTTTGGAACGTCTTGATCGGTTGGGCCGTCTACATCCAGCACATCTCCCCCGAGATGCCCTGGCGTACGCGACGACGCTGGCGGAAGTACTCGGGACAGGTCGAGACCACGTGCAACTTTCGGATGCCGCGCTGGCTGAACTTCTTCTGGCACAACATCTTCGTGCACGTGCCGCACCACGTGGACCCGAGGATTCCGTTCTACAACCTGCCACGCGCCGCGGAAGCTCTGAACGACGCGGACGGCGACGTCAGCGAATCGCGGCCGTACAACTTCGCCGAGTACATCGCCTCGACGCGCCACTGCAAGCTCTACGACTTCGAGCGCGAAGCGTGGACCGACTACGACGGGCGCCCGTCGTAGCGGGCGCCCATCGCATGCCGCCAGCACCGGCCTCACATTCGCATCGATGATGGCGAGGGTCGTTCGCGGGCCCGGAGCGCCCGGGGCGCGGTGGCAGCTTTTTCCACCGACTGGGGCGATCTGAAGCAAATCCTCCCTCAGTGAACCAGCAGCGCCGATAGCGGCCTCGTGTCCCCGGTCGCCCCATCCGAGCGGAGGGAGCCCCGCTGTCTTCGGCGAGCCGTCGTCCAAGCCTGATCCCGCTTCGTACCCTCTCCGACCGAAGTCCCCCTCGCCTGGAGAGCCTTCGATGCGTCTTCGCGACCACACGATTCTCGAGATCGCCGTCCTCTTCGCCTGCACCCTCGGTGCTCTCGTGCTCGGGGCCACGTTTGCCCGGGCGCAGATCACCTTCCGCTCCGTCGGCCCGGACGGAGGTCAGATCCGGGATCTCGCGCTCGCCCCGGGCCAGACGTCCACGATCTACGCAGCAACCCCCGGCGGGCCGTTCGTGAGCGTCGACGGCGGCCAATCCTGGAGCCCCGCCCGCGTCGGCCTCCCCTTCCTCGATGCCCAGTTCGTCGCGGTCGACCCCGATGCCGCGACGATGGTCTACACCGGAATCTTCGGGGCCGGTCTCTTCAAGAGCACCGACGGCGGCGCGACATGGTCGCCGTCGAGCAACGGGATCACCGGCAACCTCTTCATGGGCGCGATCGCGATCGATCCGACCGACGGCGACACGCTCTACGTGAGCACGCTCTTCGCAAACGGCCTGTTCAAGAGCACGGACGGCGGCGCGAGCTTTGCCCCGCTCGACACCGGCCTCACGAATCGCGACGTGTCGACGATCGTCGTCGATCCGACGAATCCCGACGTGGTCTACGTCGGGACCCTCGGCGGCGGCGTCTTCAAGAGCACGAACGGTGGAGCGCTCTTCGCACCCAGCAACACCGGGCTCGGCACGAACTTCGTGAACGACCTCGCCCTGGACCCATTCGACCCGAGCGGCCTCCGCGCAGCCACGTTCGCCGGCGTGTTTCGCACCGACGACGGTGGCACCACCTGGACCCCGGAGAACGACGGCCTCGTCGCGACCGACGTCCAGACCGTCGCCTTCGATCCCTTCGAGAACGGCACCCTGTTCGCGGGAAGCGCCTCCCAGGGCCTTTGGAAGAAGGAGGGCGGCGCGGCGTTCCGGCAGGTCGGCACCGGACTGCCCACGTCGGGGGTGCAGGCGATCGTGTTCGAGAACGCGACGCCCACCGGCGCCCCGAAGGAGTTCGGCCCGGGACCCGCGAGCCTCCCGCCGGGCTCGATCGTGCACGTCGGCACGCAGGGCGCGACTCCGCCGGTCGACGGCTTCTTCACGAGCGTCGATCACGGCGAGAGCTTCATCCCATGGAGCACCGGACTCGCCGCTCGACGCGTCGCGGACGTCGAGGGTCACCCCTTCGACCCGAGCACGCTCTGGATCGCCACGCCCGACGACGGCGTCGCGCAGACGAGCGACGGCGGCGCGACGTGGACCGAGCGCTCGGCCGGCCTCACCGGCGGCGTCAAGGACCTGGAAGCCCACCCGTGGAACCCGACGTTCCTCTTCGCGGGCACGCAGTCCGGCGGGTTCGAGTTCGACGAGGCGAACGAACTCTGGCTCCGCATCCCGACGCTTCCCGGCTCCGTGAACGAGGTGAAGGCGGACTGGGCGGTCTGGAGCGACGTATACGCGGCGACCGGTGCCGGGCTCTACAAGAGCACGGACTGGGGTGCGACGTTCGGACAGGTCCTCCCCGGCTTCTTCGAGTCGGTCGAGCTCGATGGGGCGACCCCGGGCACCCTCTACGTCGGCGGCTTCGGTCGGGTCTGGAAGAGCGAGGACGGGGCCGTCTCGTTCACGCAGGTCGGCGCCGGTCTGCCGAGCGACCTCGTGACGGACATCTTCGTCCACCCGAGCCTCTCGTCCTCCGTCTTCGTCGGCATGCAGGTGAGCGGCGCCTTCTACAGCGACGACGGCGGCCTCAACTTCACCGGCATTCCCGGGACGAGCCCGGGGATCGTCGGCACGATCGGGGGCACGCCGACCGGTCCGCCGCTGTACATCCCGGTCTTCCCCACCGGGCTGCTCGGCAAGCAGGCCGATGCCGCGCCGATCACGCCGGTCGACCCGCCCATCGTCCTTCCGCTGCTGAACGTCGTCGAGGGTCTGGTCGACGGGCGCTTCGCGCTCGGTAGCGAAGGCGGCAGCGTACTGCTGTCGAGCCCGGCGGGATCCCCGACGCCGAGCCCCAGCCCTTCGCCGTCTCCAAGTCCGAGCCCATCGCCCTCGCCGAGCCCCAGCCCATCGCCCAGCCCCTCGCCCTCGCCGTCCCCCAGCGCGTCGCCCAGCCCCTCGCCCTCGCCGTCCCCCAGCGCGTCGCCCAGCCCCTCGCCCTCGCCGAGTCCGAGCCCTTCCCCCAGCCCTTCACCCTCGCCGTCCCCCACGCCCGGACCGACGCCGGGGACGCCCCCCGTACCGGGCGACTGCCGGGAGGCACGCGAGTACGTGCAGATCATCGTCGGCACGAATGGCCCCGACGTCCTCGTCGGCAGCCCCGGCGACGATCTCATCTTCGGGCTCGACGGCGACGACCGCATCGATGGCCTCGACGGCGACGACTGCATCGTCGGAGGCTTCGGCCTCGACGACCTCCGTGGAAACGCCGGGAACGACGTGATCCTCGGCGGCCCGGGCGTCGACCGCATCCGGGGCGGCGAGGGCCGCGACCTCATCCGGGGCGAGGAGGGAGCGGACCGCATCCAGGGCGACGAAGGCAACGATCGGATCGACGGAGGACAGGACGACGACCGGATCCGCGGCGGCGACGGCGACGACGTGCTCGACGGCGGCCCCGGCCGCGACGACGTCCGCGGTGGCTCCGACGACGACACGATCCTGGGTGGATCGGACCGCGACCGCCTGTTCGGCAACA
>JAUIFY010000258.1 GCA_030430245.1 bacterium
ATGTGCCAGACGACGTTCTCGGAGAGCACGCGTGCGACCCGGTCGTGGCGGCCTTCGACCATGTCGAAGAGGAAGTCGCGGAAGATCTCACGATCGGGCGTTGGCATCGTGCGTGGTCGTAGCTGGTCGCGGGCGATGTCGTCCAGAGGCGCGCGGGGATGGCAGGCCGTCGGGATTCGAGTATCGTCCGCCCGATGAGCGACGGGGAGAACGCGAGCGGCTTCGGCGGCGAGCGCTACCGGCGGATCGGTCGGGTCCTCGGACCGCTGGTCTTCGTGCTGATGCTGACGGCGGATGGCGCGCAGGACGTCATGGCGCAAGCGGCGTGGCGCGCCGCCGCGGTGGCGCTGTGGATGGCGATCTGGTGGGCGACCGAGGCGCTGCCCGTCGCCGCGACGGCGTTCCTGCCGCTCGTGGTGTTCGAGCCGCTCGGAGTCGCGACGATCGCAGACGCCGCGCGGTCGTACGCGCATCCGATCGTCTTCCTCTTTCTGGGCGGGTTTCTGGTCGCGATCGGTGTCGAGCGCTGCGGGCTTCATCGGCGGATGTCGATCGCGATCCTGCTTCGCGTCGGGAGTGGGGGGCGTCGCCTGGTCGGGGGCTTCATGCTCGCGGCCGCGTTTCTGAGCATGTGGATCACCAATACGTCGACCACGATGATGCTCTTGCCGATCGTCATGTCCATCGTGGGCGTCGTGCGGGACAACGTGGACGGGATCTTCGACGAGGCGGTCGACGATTTCGCCATCGCGATGTTGCTGGGCGTCGCGTACGCCGCGAGTATCGGCGGACTGGCGACGCTGATCGGAACGCCTCCGAACGCGTTCCTGGCGGGCTTCCTCGCCGAGACCTACGGCTACGAGGTCAGCTTCGCGCGGTGGATGCTGCTCGCGCTGCCGGTGACGCTTCTGATGCTCCCGAGCGCATGGTGGCTCCTCACGCGGGCGCTGCATCGGGTCGACATTCCGGAGAGCGACGCCGTCGCCTCCCACCTGGTCGCGCTTCGCGAGCAGATGGGCCCGATGACGCCTCCGGAGCGGAGGGTGGCCATGCTCTTCGGCGGCGTCGTGGCGAGCTGGGTCTTGCGTCGTCCCCTCGCCGAGCTGCTCGGGCTCACGAGTCTCTCGGATGCGGGGATCGCGATGACGTTCGCACTCCTCTTGTTCGTCGTGCCGAGTGGGAGGGGCGACGGTCGAGCGCTGCTGTCCTGGGACGACACGACGAGCGTGCCGTGGGGCGTTCTCGTCTTGTTCGGCGGGGGCCTGAGCCTCGCGACGGCGGTCTCCGAAACCGGCTTGTCGCTGTGGTTGGGCGAGCGCCTGGCGGGGCTGGGGGCGGCGGGCGCCGGCGTGCTCGTCGTCTCGGCGGTCGTGCTCGTCGTGTTCCTCACCGAGCTGACCAGCAATCTCGCGACGACGGCGACTCTCCTGCCGGCGCTCGCGGCGATCGCCGTCGAGGCGGGCGTATCGCCGATCCTCCTCGTCGTGCCCGTGACGATCGCTGCGAGCTGCGCGTTCATGCTCCCGGTCGCGACTCCACCGAACGCGATCGTATTCGCGACGGGGCGGGTCGGCATTCCTCAGATGGTGCGGGCGGGGTTCTGGCTCAACGTGATCGGCGTCGTCGTCGTGTCGGCCGTCGGGTGGCTGCTGGTTCCGGTGCTCCTCACGCCGTGACGAACGGCGACCGACTCGTCCGTCGCCGGGGCAGAGCCGGCCCGGGCCGATCGATTCTCAGTAGCTTCGGGGAAGCTCGAGGACGTGCTCGGCGACGAAGTTCAACGCCATCTCCTGTGAGATCGGCGCGATGCGCATCAGGCGAGATTCCCTCCAGTACCGCTCCACGTGGTACTCCCTGGCGTACCCGAACCCGCCGAGGGTCTGGAGTGCGCGGTCGCAGGCACGGAACCCGGCTTCGCCGGCGCGGAACTTCGCCATGTTCGCGAGGGCGCCGATGTTGCCGGCGCCGGTGTCGTACGCCCACGCGGCCTTCTGCCAAAGGAGGTCCGCCGCCTCGAGCTCGGAGTGGGAATCTGCCAGGGGATGCGAGATCGCCTGGTTGGCCCCGATGGGGCGGTCGAACACGATGCGCTCGCAGGCATACTTGCGGGCGACCTCGACCGCACGGCGGCCGATTCCGACCGCTTCGGCTGCGATGACGATGCGCTCCGGGTTGATGCCGTCCAGCAGATGGTAGAAGCCGCGGCCGACCTCGCCGACGACGTCGTCGTTCGAGATCGGGAGGTCGTTGACGAACACCTCGTTCGAGTTCACGGCATTGCGCCCGAGCTTCGGAATCTCGCGAACCTCGCAGTACTTGCGATCGAGGTCGGCGAGGAAGAGCGTCATGCCGTCGTAGGGTCGTTCGCACTCTTCTCGCGGGGTGGTGCGGGCGAGGAGCAGGATCTTGTGCGCTTGCTGCGCCTTCGTGTTCCAGACTTTCTTGCCGTTGGCGACCCAGCCGTCGCCGTCGCGGACCGCGTGGGTGCGAATGCGGGAGGTGTCGGTGCCGGCATCGTCCTCCGTCACGCCGAACGAGACGTGTAGCTCGCCGGTGGCGGTCGGCGGGAGGTACTTCTGCTTCATCGCTTCGGAGCCGTGGTGGATCACCGGGCCCATGCCGAAGATCGACAGGTGGAGCGTCGACGCGGCGTTCATGGCGCCGCCGCTCGCGGCCACCGTTCGGAGCAGCGTTCCCGCCGCGGACACGCCCAGGCCCGAGCCTCCGTACTCGGGCGGAACCAGGACGCCCAGCCAGCCGCCGCGCGCGAAGGCGTCGTAGTACTCCCACGGGAACTCGTGGCGCGTATCGTGTTCGCTCCAGTAGTCGTCGTCGAAGCCGGCCGCGAGTCGGGCCGCCTCGCTCGCGATGCGTTCGTTCTCGGCGTCGATCTGGAAGTTCATCCGTCGAGTGCCTGCTTCAGATCGGCGATCAGGTCATCCGGGTCTTCGAGCCCGATCGAGAGGCGAACGAGGTTGTTCTTGATGCCGAGCGCGAGGCGCTCTTCGGTGCTGAGCTCGAAGAAGCTCATCAGCGCCGGCTGCTCGATCAACGACTCGACGCCGCCGAGCGAGGGGGCGATCTGGAAGAGTCGGGCGGCGTCGACCACCCGCGAGGTCTCGTCGAGGTCCCCCCCGTATTCGAAGCTGACCACGGCGCCGAAGCCGCGCATCTGACGCCGCGCGATCTCGTGCTGGGGGTGGGACTCCAGCCCGGCGTAGTGGACGGCCTCCACGCGGGGATGGGCGGACAGCATCTCGGCGATGGCCAGGGCGCTCGCGTTCTGTCGCTCCACGCGGACCGGGAGCGTCTTCAGGCCGCGGATCAGGAGGTATGCGGCGTGGGGGTCCATCACGCCGCCGAGTACGCCCTGGCAGTCGCGGACTGCGTCGATGATGGGCTCCTTGCCGAGGATGACTCCGCCGAGCACGTCGTTGTGGCCCGCGAGATACTTGGTCGCGGAGTGGAGGACGAGGTCGATCCCGTGGTCGAGCGGCCGCTGATTGATCGGGGTCGCGAACGTGGAATCGATGATCGTCAGGAGCCGGTGCTTTTTCCCGACTTGCGCGATCTGGTCCAGGTCGACCACGCGGTTGTAGGGGTTCGTCGGCGACTCGCTGATGAGGACGCGGGTGTTGGGTCGCACCGCCGCTTCGAGCGCCTCGACGCTGCCGGTCTCGACGATGGAGGCCTCCACGCCGAATTTTCCGAGCAAGCCGTTGCAGAACTGCCGGGTCCGCCGGTAGCAGTCGTCGGTCAGGATCACGTGGTGGCCCTGTTGGAGCACGGCGAAGAGTGCCGTCGTGATGGCGGCCATCCCGGAGGCGAAGGCGAGCCCGGCCTCGGCGCCCTCGATGGCCGCACACTTGGCCTCGGCGACGTGGGTCGTGGGATTGCCGTAGCGACCGTACTCTTCGCGTCGGACCTCGTGCGAGTGGTGCGCGGCGAGCTCGGCGGTGTTCTGGAAGACGAACGTCGCCGTCTGGAAGATCGGAGTGGTGATGGCGTTGCCGGCGCGGGGCCGGGTCTCGCCGCCGTGGATCGCCTCGGTCGACGGGCCGCGCTTGGAGAGGTCGCGGCCGCTCATCGTCGCGCCGCCGTCTCGTGACTCTCGTCGATCACGCGGCGCAGCGTGTCCCGTACCTGGTCGACGTCGTTCGGTAGCTCGATGGGCGCGTTCGCGAACGTGCCCGTGACGCCCTCGATCTCCCTCTGATGGTAGCGCGCCTTTTGATCGGCGAACTTGAGGCCGTGCGCCGTCGAGATCACGACGACGCGCTCGTCCTTCTTGATCTCGCCGCGATCGATCAGCTTCAGGAGAACGGCGAGGGCCACGCCGGTGTGAGGGCAGTTGAACATCCCGGTCCGGTCGGCGCGCGCCGAAGCGTCGGCGAGCTCCTGCTCGGACGCTTGCTCGACGATGCCGTCGAACTCCTTCAGCGTGCGAACCGCCTTCTTGTAGCTGACGGGGTTGCCGATCTGGATGGCGCTCGCGAGGGTCGGTTTGGCATTGACGGCCTCGTAACGCTCGAAACCGCGTTGGTACGCGAGGTAGAGCGGGTTGGCGTGCTCGGCCTGTGCGACGACGATGCGCGGCCGCCGGTCGATCATTCCCAGGTGCTCCATCAGCAGGAACCCCTTGCCGAGCGCGCTCACGTTGCCCAGGTTGCCCCCGGGGATCACGATCGTGTCCGGGACCTGCCAATCGAACTGCTGGACGATCTCCATGCCGACGGTCTTCTGTCCCTCGATGCGCAGCGAGTTCATCGAGTTCGCGAGGTAGATGTTCTCGCGCTTCGTGAGCTCCTGGACCGTCGACATGCAGCCGTCGAAGTCGGTGTCGAGCGAGAGCACGATGGCGCCGTTGGAAATCGGCTGCACGAGCTGCGCGAGCGAGACCTTGTTGCGCGGCAGGAGGACGACCGACGGAATGTCCGCCGCGGCACAATACGCGGCGAGTGCGGCCGAGGTGTCGCCGGTCGAGGCGCAGGCGACGGCGGGGATGTCCTGTCCGCGGCTGCGCATCTCCTTCACGGCGCTCACCAGGACGGTCATGCCGAGGTCCTTGAACGAGCCGGTGTGGGAGTTCCCGCACTGCTTCACCCACAGATCCTCGAGCCCGATCTCCCGGCCGAAACGCTCGGCCCAGAACAGGTTCGAGCCGCCTTCGTACATGCTCACGGTGCTCTCGTCCGAGAGCTGCGGCAGTACCATCTCCTTTCGACACCAGACGCCCGACCCGTAGGGCCACTTGTTCGAGCGGATCCGGTCGTCGAAGAGGGCCTTCCACGATTCCGGCCCGGTCTTCGCGAGGCGGGACTCGTCGTGCCGAACCTCGAGGAGCTCATCGCATTTCCGGCACCGGTAGATGACCTCGAAGATGTCGTAGGTCTCGCCGCACTCCGGATCGATGCACTGGAACCAACACCTGTGCTTCATGGTGGCGGACTCTAACACCGGCGGCGGGTGCTTCCGAGCGGTGGGAATCCTCGCGTTTTCGTCGTTCGTGGGCGGGCTTCCGGTGCCGCGCAGATGCCTGGGAGCCTGCCCGGGCGCACTCGGCGCGGACGGGAACTAACATCTTTTGTTCCGCTGCGGCGCCGGTTCAGGTAGACAAGAGGCTGGCGGAGGACTCCGGCCCGGCGGGGCCGGGCAAGGACCGGGTTGGGAATGAGACGGATTCACTCAGGCTTGCGGATGCTCGCGGGCGCGCTCGTCGCGTTCGCGCTGGGTTGTGGCGGGGGGCTCGGGGTAGGGGGCACCGGGTCGAGCGGGTTCGACGAGCAGCTCGTGATCAGCTCGGTGCTCGACGAAGGCACGTGCCGGGACGGAGACGGGACCGAGTATTGCCCGACCAACGTCGAGGACCCGGGAGGCGACGGCGAGATGGTCGAGGCGGACGTCCCGACCGACACACCCGTCGATTGCACGGGCCTCGCGTCGTTCGTGGCCATGGCGGAGGGCCCGGGCGTGATCGTCGACGGGGCGGTTCTGGCGGAGGCTTGTGGCTTCGACGTGCCGGTGATGCCGGAGGGCTTCGCGGAGGGCGTGACGATTCGTGTCGCGGTCCGTGTGACCGGCGGCGATGGTCGCTGGCAGATCGGCGATGTGGTCTACGAGGGAACGGATCCGGCGTTCACGGCCGAGATCGCGGTGGAGCCGCCCGACGATCTGCCGGGCGACGGCGTGTTCGACGTCCAGGTCGCGATCCTCACGTTCGACCCCGAGGCGGGAGAGCCGCCGGCCGAGGTCGAGACCCTGTCGGAGAGTGGCGCGAGGTCCGTCTATGTGACGCCCGAGGTCATGGTGATGACGGACCCCGCTCCGACGCCGGGCGTCTCGCCGAGCCCCACGCCCACGCCCGCCGTGAGCGCGACGCCCGAGCCCACGGACGCTCCGACGCCGGAGCCGAGCGCGACGGCGCCTCCGGCCGCCACGGCGACGCCCGCGCCCTCGGCCGTGCCGGCGACACCGACGCCGGGGCGCACGGCCGTCCCGACACCGAGCCCTGCGCGCACGGTCGGACCTCCGACCCCCACCCCGGTGCGCACGGTCGGGCCGCCCGCCACGCCGAGGCCGACCGATGCTCCGCGCCCCACGGATGCGCCGCGGCCGACCGACGCGCCGAAGCCGACCGACGAGCCGCGACCCACGCGAACCCCGCGGGACCGTCCCGAACCGACCAAGGTCGTCGAGCCGACGCGTACGCCCAGCGACCGTCCGACCCCGACGGTGATCGTCGAGCCGAGGCCGACGGCGCGCCCGATCTTCACCGACCCGCGGCCTACGCCGAACGACCGCGATGCGGATCCGGGTCGGGCGCGCCTGCTCGGCGACGGTCCGCGGGAGACGCGCTGAGTCCGGGCCAGGGCCGTCGCGCGGAAGGTCGCGGACGTCGCGGCGCCGCCGGGTTCGCGGGGGCTGCGGAGGCGGAGTAGACTCGAGACGTGCGTCGGTGGCTCACCAGGGTCGGCTTGTGGTCTCTGCTCGCCGCGGGCGCGTTCGTCTTCTACCTGGACCGCACGGTGCAGACCGGCTTCGGCGCCGACCAGTGGCGCGACCCGGTCCGCTTCTACGCGGCCCCTCCCAAGATTTCGATTGGCCTCGCGATCGACGACGCGGGCATCCCGGGCGAGCTCGCCACCCGCGACTATCGCGCGGTCGAGGGCGAGCCGGGCGAGCCGGGTACCTACCGGCGGTCCGCCGACGAGCTCGAGATCCATCTTCGTGCCGCTCCCGTGTCGGACGCCTTCGGCGATCGGCCCGCCCGTCGCGTTCGGATCGTGCTCCAGGAAGGGCGCGTCCTCGAGATCGTCGACGAGAACGATGGGCGCGTCGGCGCGGTCGCGCTCGAGCCGCTGCCCCTCGACGGTCTCTTCGACGCGCATTGGACCGGAAGGAGAAAGCTGCGCATCGAGGACGTGCCGCCCGCGGTCGTCGATGCGGTGCTCGCCGCGGAGGACGCGCGCTTCCTCGACCACATCGGTCTCGATTTCACCTCGCTCGCCCGGGCCGCCCGGGTGAACTGGCGCGCCGGCGAGGTGAAGCAGGGCGGCAGTACGATCACGCAGCAGCTGATCAAGAACCACTTCCTGACCCAGGAGCGGACGGTGTGGCGCAAGCTGCGCGAGATCCCGCTCGCGCTCGCTCTGGAGTGGCGATACTCGAAGAAGGAGATCCTCGAGGCCTACCTCGCGAGCGTGTACCTGGGGCACGATCGGCTCGTCGGCGTGCACGGACTGGCGGAAGGCGCGTGGGTGTTCTTCGGGAAGTCCGTCGGCGACTTGACGCTGGGGGAGGGGGCGACTCTCGCAGGGATCATCCGAGCCCCGAACGTGTATTCGCCGTTGCGGCATCCGGATCGGGCCCTCGAGCGGCGCGACCAGGTCCTCGGCGATCTGGAGGAGCTCGGGTGGATCTCCCCGGAGGAGGCGGCCGCGGCTCGGGCCGAGCCCGGCGGGGTGCCACGCACCCGGCGCGCGGCACCCGAGGCGTACTTCGTTCAGCATGCCGTGTCGGAGCTCGGCGAGGCGGGGCTCGCGCCGATCGAGCTCTCGGCCGGCAGCGACGTGTTCACGACCCTCGACGGACGTCTCCAGGACATCGTGGCCGAGGAGATCGAGCGTGCGAGCCGCCTCCTCGGAGGCGCCCAGATCGCCGTCGTGGCGGTCGATCCGCTGTCGGGCGCGATCCGCGCGCTGGCAGGCGGACGCGACTACCTCGAGAGCCAGTACGACCGCGCGTCCCGTACGCGGCGGCCCGTGGGCTCGATGTTCAAGCCCTTCGTCGCCCTCGCGGCGGTGGCCGATCCGGAGATCGGCGTCACGCCGACGACCCGGCTGCGCGACGAGCCGCTCACCGTCGGCTCGGGGCCGACCGCGTGGGTGCCGCGCAACCACGACGACCGGTTTCGCGGCGTGGTCACGCTCCGGCAGACGATCGCCGACTCGCTGAACGTGCCCACGGTCCGGCTCGCGCAGGACGTGGGCATCGAGAAGCTCGCGCTGTTCGGACACGCGCTCGGGATCGCGGCCGATCCCCTACCGCTCCTCCCGTCGATCTCGCTCGGCGCCTTCGAGTCGTCCCTCCTCGACGTCGTCTCGGCCTACACGGTCTTTCCCGGGGCGGGCATTCGGGTGGAGCCGTACGCGGTCGCATCCGTGAAGGCGCCGTCCGGAATCGTGCTGCACGAGCGCCACCCGCAGGAGACCGCGGTCGCGCCCGCGGCCGCGACGTACGTCGTCCACACCATGTTGGAGGACGTCGTGGACGGAGGCACGGCGGGACGGCTGCGCGTGGGGGGCTTGGAGGGAGCCTACGCGGGCAAGACCGGTACCACGACGGATCAGCGCGACGCGTGGTTCGTGGGCTACACGCCGTCGCTCGTCCTCGGCATCTGGATCGGCTTCGACGACGATCGTCCGCTGCCGGGCGGGGCTTCGCAGCTCGCGGTCCCGCTCTGGGGGGCGATCGCCGAGCGCGCGTTCGCCGGTGCGCCGCCCGAGCCGTTCCGGCGACCGGGGGAGGTCGTGGTCGTGGAGGTGGACCAGGCGACCGGGCTGCGGGCCGCGCCGGAGTGCGGTCCGAGCACGTCCGAGGTCTTCGTGGCCGGGACCGCGCCGAGCGACGACTGCCGCGAGTGGACGACGGGCTCTGCAAAGGTAAGTTCTTAGCCAAGCATGGCGGAGACTCCGGACGAGGAGCGCCCATCGGTGATCGCGGCCACCGGGCGCGGACTGCTCGATCTCGCGGTCTTCACGGGCCGTCTCCTGCGCTTCGTCGGCTCGAGCCTGCGTGTGTCGCTGCGGCATGGCCTTCCGGTGCGGATCGTGGTCCAGCAGGTCTACGAGATCGGCTACCGCTCGCTTCCGCTCACCGCGATCGCCGCGTTCGCGATCGGCCTCGTGATGGCCCTCCAGACGATGTTCCTCCTGAAGAAGTTCGGCGTCATGCAGTACGTCGCGGTGGGAGTCGGTCTGGGCATGACCCGCGAGCTCGGACCCG
>JAUIFY010000259.1 GCA_030430245.1 bacterium
CTCTTCGGACGCGTCCTCTTGAAGGGACTCTCGACACACAACCTGTTCAGCGCCAGCACCGTGGACCAGATGCCGAAGCAGGTCTCGGCCGGGCTGATGTTCGGCGGCATCCTGTCGATTCCGATCCCGGACGTCGACCACACGGACCACCTGTGGATCCTGGGCGGCAACCCGCTGGAGTCGAACGGCAGCCTGATGACGGCACCGGACATGAAGGGGCGACTGCGCGAGATCCGGCGACGGGGCGGCAAGGTCGTGGTCTTCGATCCACGCCGCACCCGAACGGCGGCCGCGGCCGACGAGCACCACTTCATTCGACCCGGAGGCGACGCCTTCTTCCTGCTCGGCGTGATCCACACCCTGGTGACCGAGGAGCGGGCCGCCCCCGGTCGGCTCGCCGAGCATTGCAACGGACTCGACCGGATCGGGCCGCTCGTTCGCGACTTCGCTCCGGAGACGGTCGCCGACGCGTGCGGCGTCGAGGCGGGCGAGATCCGTCGTCTCGCACGCGAGCTCGCGGCGGCCAAGACGGGGGCCGTGTACGCGCGCATCGGCACGTGCACGCAGGAGTTCGGAACGACGGTGAGCTGGCTCGTCGACGTCGTGAACGTCCTGACCGGCAACCTGGACCGCCGAGGTGGCGCCCTGTTCACGAAGGCGGCGGTATCCGCGACGACCCAGGGACCCGGCGGCAAGGGTCGCGGCTTCCGCATGGGCCGATGGCAGAGCCGCGTACGGGGCGCCCCCGAAGCGTGCGGCGAGATCCCCGTCGCCTGCTTGTCGGAGGAGATCGAGACCGAAGGTGAGGGGCAGATCCGTGCGTTGATCACGATCTGCGGGAACCCGGTCTTGAGCACACCCAACGGCGCACGGCTGGACGCGGCGCTGGCCGGCCTCGACTTCATGGTGAGCGTCGACATCTACCTGAACGAGACGACTCGTCATGCCGACGTCGTTCTCCCCGGACTTTCGTCCCTGGAGCAGTCCCACTACCCCCTCGCCTTCACGCAGCTCGCCGTTCGCAACTTCGCGCGGTACTCCGCTCCCGTCTTCGACGTCCCCGAGGGCCAGATGCCGGAGTGGAAGATCCTTCTCCGATTGGCCGGCATCGTCGGCGGGCAGGGGCCGAATGCGGACGTCGACGCCCTCGACGACTTCGTCTTCGAGCAGCTGCTTCAGAAGGCTCTCTCGAACCCGAGCTCGCCGATCTTCGAGCGCGACGCCGACGACATTCGACGCCAGTGCTCGCGCTACCGTGGGCCGGAGCGACTGCTCGACCTGCAGATCCGCACGGGGATCCACGGCGACGGCTTCGGAGCGAGCCCCGGCGGACTCACGCTCGCAATGCTCGCGGCATCCGACCACGCAATCGACCTGGGACCCCTGGAGCCCCGTCTCCCCGACGTCCTCCGGACGCCATCCGGCAAGATCGAGCTGACGCCCGACGACCTCGTGAGCGATCTCGACCGGGTGCGCGACCGGCTCGCGGCGAACCGAGCGGAGGAGTCGCTCGTTCTCGTCGGACGACGAGACCTGCGCTCGAACAACTCCTGGATGCACAACATCCCGAGCCTGGTCTCGGGCCGGTCGCGCTGCACTCTCCACGTCCACCCGGCGGACGCATCCCGGCTCGGGCTCGACGATGGCGGCACCGCGCGCATCTCGTCGCGTGCGGGCACCGTCGAAGCTCCGGTCCAGATCACCGACGAGGTCATGCGCGGCGTGGTGAGCCTCCCGCACGGGTGGGGACATGCGCGAGACGGCGTACGGCTCTCGGTCGCGCGAGCGCACGCAGGCGTCTGCTCGAACGACCTCACGGACGAGAACGAGATCGATCCCCGCTCGGGGAACGCCGTCCTGAACGGAATCCCCGTTCGGCTCGAAGCGGTCTGAGGCCCGGCCGCTCATGGACGGCTTCCCGGGGTCCCTCGCGGTGGTCGGCGCCGGCTGGCTGGGAAGCGAGGTCGCGCGACGCGCCGTCGCGGAGGGGATCCGCGTCCGGGCGACCACGCGCTCGGGGCGATGGCGAGGCACACCCGTCGAGGGCGCCTCGCTCCTCGCACTCGACGTGGTGGCCGCCCCCGACGACGCCCTGGCGTCGGTCCTCGACGGGATCGAGGTCGCCGTTTTCTGCTGGGCGCCGTCGGGGGATCAGGATCGGGGAACGCTCTACGTGGAAGGCGCGCGCCGCGCCGCGCGCGTGTGTCGGAGCCTCGATCTTTCGCGCGTCGTGTACGCCTCGTCGACGTCGGCCCTCGCCTCCGTCGAGGGTTGGGTCGACGAGGACTCCGACCTCTGGCCCGATTCGAGCCGCGGCCGGATCCAACGCGAGGCCGAAGAAGCCATCGCCCGCGGCCTCGGCGACGTCCCCTGGACGATCCTTCGCCTCGCGGGCTTGTACGGACCGGGCCGCGAGCTGGCGCGACTCTACCGCGTCGGGGAGGAACGCCTCCGAGCCGGCGACGGCCTCGAGCACACGAACCTCGTCCATCTCGACGACGCGGCGAACGCGGTGCTCGCCGCGACCCGGCTACCCGCCGGACGATCGGGGGTGATCCACGTCTGCGACGACGACCACCGTTCGCGACGCGAGGTGGCGGACGCGGTGGCCCGCCGGATCGGCCAGGCCCCGCCTCGGTGGGAGGAGCCGGCAGGGGACGGTGCACCACGCGGGAAGCGGGTCGCCAACGACCGGATGAAGACGGAGCTCGGTCTCTCCCTCGTCCACCCGACGCACCACTGAGTGGCCTCGGCCGACGGGGTCGAAGCGGGGACACCTCTCGGCGGGCGTCGTCTCGCGCCTTTACGTTACTTTACGCCACGGACAAACCCCGGAAACCCCTCGCGCGTCGAATCCCTCGGAACGATGCGCACCACGCGCACCGAGAGCGAAGGGAGACGAGATGAACGAGACGCATGAGAACGAGGGACGGGGACGACGCTGGCTTCGAGTGGGCGTCGTCGCGACGGCCGCCGCGGTCGTGCTGGCGATCGGGGGAGCGATGGTCCTGCCCCTGGGCGAAGCCACCGCGGGCTTCTTCCGGCGCCCCCACGGCGACCACAGCCCGGAGGAGATGCGCGAGCGCGCGGGCCTGATGGTTTCGTGGGTGCTGTCGACGGTGGACGCCACGGACGAGCAGCAAGCCCGGGTGTCGGCCATTCTCGACCGAACGATGGTGACCCTGGCCCCGCTCCACGCCGGTCGTGAGGCGGACCGGGCGGCTCTCGTGGCCGCGCTGACGGGACCGAGCGTCGACCGGACCACGCTCGAGGAGCTGCGGGCCGAGAAGGTGGCAGAGATGACCGTTGCGTCGGAAGAGCTGCTCCTGTCGATCGCGGACGTCGCCGACGTCCTGACGCAGGAGCAGCGGATCGAGCTCGCCGAGATGGCCGAGCGGTTCCATCACTGATTTGGGTCTCGCCGTCGCAAGTGGCATGAGCAACCGGTGGCCGAGCGCATCCTGCTGATCGAGGACGACTCTCGGCTCGCCGGTATGCTCTCCACGTACCTGGGCGAGAACGGGCTCGACGTCGAGTGGTGCGCGGACGCGACGAATGGGATCTCCACCGCGCGGTCCGCGCACTTCGACGCGCTGATCCTCGATGTGATGCTGCCGGACGGCGACGGGTTCGACGTCTGTCGACGGATTCGGGCCGAGTCGGACCTACCGATCATCATGCTGACCGCCCGAGGCGATCCGACCGACCGCATCGTGGGGCTCGAGATCGGTGCGGACGACTACGTGCCGAAGCCCTTCGAGCCGCGGGAGCTACTCGCGCGCCTGCGCGCGGTCCTCCGCCGCAGTCGGCAAGAGACGCGGGGCGACGCGGGAAGAATGCGATTCGGTCGCCTCGAGATCGACGTCGACGCGCGAACGGCGTCGCTCGAAGGCCGCGTCGTCGACGTCACGGCCTACCAGTTCGAGCTGCTGCGCATCCTCGCGGAAAACGCGGGACGGGTGATGTCGCGCGACGCCTTGATGGACGGTCTACGGGGGCAGGAACTCGCGGCGTTCGACCGGAGCATCGACGTTCACGTGTCCCGCATTCGTGCCGCCATCGAGGACGACCCCAAGCAGCCGAAGCGGATCGTGACGGTGCGCGGCTTCGGATACGTCTTCACGCGAAGCCAAGAGTGATGCGGCGCCTCTACCTCCAGATCTACCTCGGCTTCGTCCTCATCACGGTGCTCCTGATCGCGGTCGCGGCGATTCCGGACGCGATCTACCGGGCGCAACGGCCGCCACCGGCCATCTTGACGTCGCTTGCCGAGAGGATCGCGCAGGACCTGTCTCCGCCCGGTCCCGACCTCGACCGTCGCCTCGAGGCCGAAGCGGAGCGCCTCGGCCTCGACGCCACGCTGTGGGACCCCGACCAACGGGTGATCGCCTCGACCCCACGGCGCGTCGGACCGCCTCGACCCAGACGCGGAGAGGCTCATTGGCTCCAGCGGCGCGGTCCGCCCGGCCTCGCGCTCCGACTCGACGACGGCTCGTGGCTCGCGCTCTCGCTTCGGCACGACGACGAGCGCGGTGCCCATCGCTGGCCAGTGGGCCTGTTGATCTTCGCCGGCGTCGTCGCGCTCGGCGCGCTCCCGCTGGCCCGCCGGATCACGCGGCGTCTCGAGCGGCTGCGCACGGGCGTCGAGAAGCTCGGAGCCGGCGACCTCGACGCCCGCGTGCCGGTGGAAGGGCGCGACGAGATCGCCGAGCTCGCGACCTCGTTCAACGGCGCCGCCGAACGGATCCAGACGCTCGTCGAGACCCAACGCCGCATGCTGGCGAGTGCGTCGCACGAGCTGCGGACACCGCTCGCCCGGTTGCGCATCGCCCTCGAGCTGATGTCGGAGAATGCTGCCGAGAAGCTCACGCGAGAAGCGGCGGCCGACGTCGCCGAGCTCGACGAGCTGATCGAGGATCTCCTCCTGACGGCCCGACTCGAATCGGCGCCCCACGCGTCCGCGGTCGAGGACATCGATCTCCTCGGGCTCGTCGCGGAGGAAGCGGCGCGCATCGGCGCCGAGGTCTCCGGAGAGCCCGCGCACGTGAGCGGCGACCCGCGCCTCCTGCGAAGGCTCGCACGCAACCTGCTGGAGAACGCGCGCCGGTACGGCGGACCCGGCCCGATCGAGATCCGCGTCGAGTCGACCCCGGACGGCGTGCACCTCGACGTGTCGGACCGCGGTCCCGGGATCCCGGAGGCCGAGCGGGAGCTCGTGTTCGAGGCATTCCATCGCGCGAGCGACCACTCCGAGGGTCGCGACGGCGGGGTCGGCCTCGGTCTGGCGCTGGTCCGGGAGATCGCGCGTCATCACGGCGGCGACGCATCCTGCCTTCCCCGCGACGGGGGAGGGACGACCTTCCGTGTCCACCTGGCCCGGTTCGCCGGTCGCTCTTGAATCCGCCGCGTCTCGCCGACGTTTCTCATTTTCGCTCTTCTCAAAACGTTCAAAACGTCTAATGCGACATCATGGGTCAAACCTCGATGCCGGTCACGACGTTGGACGAAGCCACCTCCACCGCCCCGAAAACCACCTTGGGCCAGCGCCTGGCCGAGAGAGGCTGGATTCCGGATTGGGCTCTGCGGCTGGCGATCCAGCGACTCCTCCGGGTGCGGCTCACCGACGAGTACGGCCCGAGCCCCGCCCAGCGGCTCGAACGCCAGAACGCGTTTCGTCGCTCGCTCGGCGCGGGGCCGATCGCCGTGGCGACCCGCCAGGCGAACGAACAACACTACGAGGTCCCGACCGCCTTCTACCGCGAGGTCCTCGGGGCGCGGCTCAAATACAGCTCGGGGCATTGGAGTGACGGCGCGCGGACCCTCGCGGCCGCCGAGGAGGCGATGCTGCGACTCTCCTGTGAGCGCGCCGGCATCGAAGACGGGATGGACGTCTTCGATCTCGGCTGCGGGTGGGGCTCCCTCGCGCTCTACATCGCCGAGCACTACCCCGGCGCCCGGGTCTTCGGGCTCTCCAACTCCGCGCCGCAGCGCCAGTTCATCCTGAACGCGGCCGCCGCCCGCGGCCTCCGAAACGTCGAGGTCCACACCGCCGACATCAACGACTTCGACACCGATCGGCGGTTCGACCGGATCGTCTCGGTCGAGATGTTCGAGCACATGCGCAACTGGCGGAGTCTCCTTGCGAACGTCGCCTCGTGGCTCCGCGACGACGGGCGCATCTTCGTCCATACGTTCTGCCACCGCGAACTCGCCTACCCCTACGAGACCGAGAAGTCCGACGACTGGATGGGTCGCTTCTTCTTCACCGGCGGAATCATGCCGAGCGTCGACACGATCTCCTGGTTCGCAGAGGACGTGACGCTCGAGAACCAGTGGCGCGTGAGCGGCATCGAGTACGCGCGGACCGCGCGGGCGTGGCTCCGGAATCTCGACGACCGTCGCGAAACGGTGCTGCCCATCCTCGAACGCGCCTATGGAGAAGACCAGGCCGCGGCGTGGCTCCGGCGATGGCGTCTCTTCTTCCTCGCCTGTGAAGAGCTATTCCGCTTTCGCGGGGGAACGGAGTGGTTCGTCTGCCACTCCGTCCTTCGGCGCGTCCGATGCGGAACGCGATCATGACGGATCTTCTCCGCCGGATCGAGACCGAACCCGGGGCGGACGTACGGGCTTTCGGAACGGGGACGGCATGAAAGTCGCGATCATCGGAACCGGGATCTCCGGCCTCGTGGCGGCCCGCAACCTGGCCAGCGCGCACGATCTCCACGTCTTCGAGGCCGACGACCGAATCGGAGGGCACACGAACACGATCGACGTCGACACGCCCCACGGATCGATCCCGGTCGACACCGGATTCATCGTCTTCAACCGGCGCACCTATCCGAATTTCTGCGCGCTTCTCGAGGAGATCCGTGTCCCCTCACGGGAGACCAACATGTGCTTCGCGCTCTCCTGCGGGAAGAGCGGACTCGAGTGGTCGGGCGACACGTTGAACTCCTTGTTCGCGCAAAGGAGGAACGCGCTTCGCCCCGCCTTCCTCGGAATGCTCGCCGACGTCGTCCGATTCAATCGAAGTGCTCCGCGGCTCTTGCGGGACGACGCGGACCCGACGCTCGGGGAGTACCTCGCATCTTCGAAGTACTCCGAGGAATTCGTGGAGCGCTTCCTCCTCCCGCTGGGCGCGGCGATCTGGTCCGCGCCAGCCGCGGCGATGCGCGACTTCCCCGCGCGATCGTTCGTTCGCTTCTTCGACAACCATGGCCTCCTGGATCTCGTCGGTCGGCCGAAGTGGCGCACCATCATCGGCGGCTCCCGCACGTATCTCGAGCCGCTGACCCGTGACTTCGCCGACCGGATCCACACCAGCCGGCCCGTCCGACGCGTCACACGCGACGCCACCGGAGCGATCCTCGCGTTCGACGACGGCCCCGCCCGCTTCGACGCCATCGTCTTCGCGACTCACAGCGACCAGGCGCTGAAGCTCCTCGGAGACGCATCCCCGGCCGAGCGCGACATCCTCGGCGCATTGCCCTACCAGCGCAACCACGCCGTCCTCCACACGGACGAGCGCGCCCTTCCCCGCCTCCGGCGCGCCTGGGCGAGCTGGAACTACTTCGTCCCGGAGGACGACACGCGTCCGGTCTCGGTCACCTACTGGATGAATCGACTTCAGGGGTTCGACGCACCGCGAGAGTACTGCGTGACCCTGAACCCCAGCTTCGAAATCCGCCCAGAGCGGATTCTCGCGAAGATCGAGTACGATCATCCGCTCTTCACCCGTGCAGGCGTCGCCGCGCAAGCCAGGCGAGCCGAGATCAGCGGCGTCCATCACACGCACTTCTGCGGCGCCTACTGGCGACACGGATTCCACGAAGACGGCGTGGTGAGCGGACTCGCGGTCGCGCGCGAGCTCGAGCGGGCCTCCGAGACGCGTCTCGCGAGCTGACGGAATCCCTCCGATGCCCAGGAGCGGCCTCTACGAAGGGTGGGTCTCGCACCGACGACGGATGCCGGTCGAGCACGAGTTCCGGTACCGCATGTTCCTCGCCTACCTGGATCTCGACGAGCTCCCCGATCTCTTCCGCGGCCGATGGCTCTGGGGGTATGAGCGACGTCGACCGGCGACGTTCCGCCGCGCCGATTACCTCGGCGATCCGGGCGTCCCACTCGCCGACACGGTCCGCGACGTGGTACGAACGCGCACCGGACGCCGCGTCGATGGTCCGATCCGCCTCCTGACCCACTTGCGGTACTTCGGATACTGCTTCAACCCGGTCAGCTTCTACTACTGCTTCGACGACGACGGGCGGAGCGTGGAATGCATCGTCGCCGAGGTGCACAACACCCCCTGGAACGAGCGATACACCTACGTCCTGGACACGCGGCACGGCCAGCGACGGGGCAAGGGCCATCGGTTCCGGCTCGCGAAGGACTTCCACGTCTCGCCGTTCCTGCCCATGGACCACGAGTACGATTGGCTCGTCGGCACGCCGGGGCCCCGTCTCACGACCCACATGAAGAACGTTCGCGACGGTCGGGTGGTCTTCGAGGCCACGATGGCGCTCGCCCGCCGGGAAATCGAGACCGCCTCGCTCACGCGGATGCTCGCACGGTATCCGCTCATGACGGCGCGAGTGACGCTGGCGATCTACGCGCAGGCGCTCGCGCTCTGGTGGAAGCAGGCGCCCGTCTTCGAGCACCCCACGAACCCCTGGGGCCTGAGGAGGACACGATGAACACGACCAACCCGACCACGCCGCACGCGAGCGCTCGGCTTCCGCGCGAGCCCGCCTCGGTCTTGCGACTGCCGACGAGATGGGTCCGAACGCGGGTTCTGCGCCAGCTCGCGGACCTACGACGCGGCTCGCTCCAGGTGACGGACGATCTGGGACGAGTCGAGATCCGAGGCGAGGAGGATGGGCCGTCGGTCGCGGTGGCCGTCCGGAGCGACACTTTCTACCGGGCTCTGGCGCTTCACGGGACGCTCGGAGCGGCCGAGTCGTACATGCGCGGAGAGTGGAGCACGTCGGACCTGACCGGCCTGATGCGGCTGCTCCTCGTGAACCGGGACGCGTGGGACGACCTGGAGCCTTCGGGAACGAGTCTCCGGACGCCAATCACCCGCGCCCTGCACGTCCTTCGGCGCAACACGCTGCGCGGCTCGCGTCGAAACATCGTGGCGCACTACGACCTCGGCCGGGAGTTCTTCGAGCTCTTCCTCGATCCCACACTTTCGTACTCGTGCGGAATCTTCGAATCGCCCACGGCGACGATGGAGGAGGCGAGCGTGGCGAAGATCGACCGCGCTTGCCGCAAGCTCGCCCTCGATCCGCACACCCGACTGCTGGAGATCGGCAGCGGATGGGGTGCGCTCGCGATCCACGCCGCGCGGGAGTACGGCTGTCGCGTCGTCACGACGACCCTTTCGGACGATCAATACGACGTCGCTCGGCAGCGGGTGCACGAAGCCGGACTGAACGACCGGGTGGAGGTTCTGCGCCGCGACTACCGTGCTCTGGAGGGTGAG
>JAUIFY010000260.1 GCA_030430245.1 bacterium
GAGCACGAGAAGCAATGCGCTCCGCCGCACGTCCCGCCCCGGTCAGAGCCCCTTGTTCTTGAGGCGATTCGCGTGCGACCGGAACACGGATTTCGGATTGGAATCGAAGATCGAGACGAGACCGAAGACTTGGTTCACCTCGTCCAAGTGGTTGTGGAAGTAGTTGTCGCGAAGGACGTCACCCAGATGCGAGCTGCACCGTCCGACGAGTCCATCGTTCGCTTCGCCGTAGAACAGCGACGTGAGCCCCATGGCCACATCCGAGACGTCCAGGGCGTTGGTCAGCACTCCGGTGCCCGACCACGAGTAGTACCGGATGCCGTTGACCACGCTCGCACCTTCCCCGCACGAGCTCGCCGGAACTCCGGCCGGGTACGTCGCGTTGAACGCGGCGGTGCCAGCCGTCGTGAGCGAGGCGAGGGCCTCCAGCCCGTCCTGGGGGTTGGTCGTGCCGGACACGAGACCGATCACGGTCGCCAGGCTCTCGGCAAAGAAGGCGATCACACCCTGCGTGAAGCTCCCGTCCTCGAAGTTCTCGTCGAGATAGTCCGCGAGATCGGCGCCCTTGTGAGGGGAACCGACCGAGGTCACCGATGCCACGAGATCGGGACGGACCGCCGCGACGTATCGGACGTCGAGGCCACCATGGCTGTGACCGATGAGGTTCACTTTGGGCTTGCCCGTGATCGCGGTGATCACCTCGATCTGATCGATCAGCTGCTCGCCACGCACCTCGGTCGAGTTGAGCTGGCTCACCTCCGTGGTGAACACCGTCGCGCCCTTGTCTTCGAGGTAGTCCGGGATTCCGTAGAAGTATTCGTAGACGCCGAACAGCTCGTCGAAGCCCGCCGCACCGTGCGCGAGGACGATCGGGTACTTCGTCTTCGCGTAGTTGCAGTTCCACCAACACCAGGCTTCCGCGTCGCGGAGGTCGGGGCCCAGGATCAGGCCGATCGAAACGAGAACCGTGAGAACGAAGCCGCGGAGCTGTCGCATCGTGAATCCCTCCCTGTGTTCGGTTGGACGGCCGTCGTCTCGACCGCTGCGGGCCGACCCGTATCCGATCCCCCGGCGGGCGACAAGCCGGGGCGCCCGCGAAGGGCCCATTCCGGGCCGGCCGCCCAGCGGAGCGGAGGCCTCCCCTCAGCTCGGCGCCCCGGCTAGCGTCGTGGCATGAAGCTGCGTGCCCTTGCCGCCGCGCTTCCCATGATCGCGCTCGCCTGCTCGGACCCTCGACCGTCCGCGCAACCCGTCGACGATGGCACGATCTTCTCGTTCGCGCCCGTCGGGCCCCGCGCGTTCCTCACCGAGCCCACCGCGGGAGCCTTCGACGGCAACATTCGCGGACTTCTCGAGGCGGGAGGTGCCGACGCCGCCACCAAGGCCTATGCGAACCGCTGGGTACAACCCCCTGGCTGGGAGGCCACGGTCGAGGCCTTCGGGGAACCCCTCGAGGGAGACCTCTACGCGAAGCGTGGCTACCCGTACCGAACGAACCTGATCGACCCGCGAAGCGGCGTCGTGGTGCTCGCCTACACGAAGGAGCGGCCCGCCGGGGAGCTGTGGGCGACGCAACGGGACGTCCGTGTGAGCGGCCGCCTCGAAGGCTACGCGCTCCGACCACCCGGGGTCGTGATCCTCCTCGACGCCCATATGGGCGCGACGAACGAGGCCCCCGACGCGCCGGAGAGTCTCGCACGGGCCGAGCCCCAAGCGCGTTGAAGACGCGACGCGGGCCCGAGTCCGCTTGACACCCCGTCGGCCGACCGAGACGTTCCCGACATGACCTTCGAGAACGTCCTCTACGAGGTGCGCGACGGCGTCGCGCACGTGACGCTGAACCGCCCCAAGGCCGCCAACGCGATGAACGTCGGCCTCACCCGCGACCTCGCGTACGCCGCGATGGAGTGCGATGAGGATCCATCCGTCCGCGCCGTGCTGATCAAGGCGTCTCCGGAGAGCAAGCTCTTCTGCGCGGGCGGCGATCTCCGTTCCTTCGCCGACGCGGGAGATCGCGCGCCTCTCCTCCTGAAGGAGATCACGATGTATCTCCACGCCGCCATCTCCCGCTTCGCGAGAATGCGCGCCCCCGTGATCGCGGCGGTGAACGGAGCGGCCGCGGGCGCCGGCTTCAGCCTCGCGGTCTCGACCGATCTCGCGATCTGCGGCGAATCCGCGACGTTCACGATGGCCTACACGGCAGCCGGCCTCACTCCGGACGGGAGCTCGACCTTCTTCCTGCCCCGCCTCCTCGGGCGTCGTCGGACGCTCGAGCTGATGATGTCCAACCGCCGGCTCGACGCGACCGAGGCACTCGACTGGGGGCTGGTGAACCGCGTCGTGGCCGACGCCGACCTCGCCTCCGCGTCGGAGAAGCTCGCCTCGACCCTCGCCGCGGGCCCCACCGAGGCCTTCGGCATCCTGAAGAAGCTGGTGCTCTCCGACGAGAGCCTCGAAGGGCAGATGGAGCTCGAGGCACGGGGCATCGCGGATGCGGCACGGACCTCCGATGCGAGGGGCGCGATCGCGGCCTTCCTCGAGAAACGCAAGCCCGACTTCGAGGGCGCGTGACCGCTCGGAGCTCGCAGGCGTTCGCGTTGGCGCGCCGCGGGGAGCCATGTATCGTGCTGCCGTCGCACCCGAGACGTGCGCGGAGGAAAGAGATGCAGACCCTTCTCTCGGTACGGTCGGCGAGCGCGCGAATCCTCGTCGTGAGTCTCGCCCTACTCGTCGCCATGCCTCCCGCAAGGGCGCGCGCCGGGGGCGACTCGGAGCCGCTCTCGGCCGAGCAGATCGAGCAGCTGGTCGCCCCGATCGCACTCTATCCCGACTCCCTCGTGGCGCAGGTGCTCATGGCATCGACCTATCCGCTCGAGGTCGTCGAGGCCGCGCGCTGGGTGGCCGATCATCCGGACCTCGAAGGTCAGGCTCTCGAGGATGCCCTCGAGAAGGAGAGCTGGGACCCGAGCATCAAGTCGCTCACCGCCTTTCCGCAAACTCTCGACATGATGAACGACAAGCTCGACTGGACGACCCAGCTGGGCAACGCGTTCCTCGCCCAACAGGCCGACGTCATGAACGCGGTCCAGGTCTTGCGCCAGCGAGCCAAGGCCGAGGGCAACCTGGAGAGCAACGAGCAGCAGACCGTCACGGTCGAGAACAAGCCGACAGGAAGCCAGACCCAGACGATCATCGTCGAACCCGCAAACCCACAGGTCGTCTACGTACCGACGTACAATCCGACGGTCGTCTACGGGCCATGGCCCTACCCCGCCTATCCCCCGTTCTACTGGTATCCGCCCGGCTACGCGTTCGTGTCGTCCGCCCTCTCCTTCGGCGTCGGGATGGCCGTCGGCTCGGCGCTCTGGGGTGGCTGCAACTGGGGGCGCTCGGACGTCGACATCAACGTCAACCGGTACAACGAGTTCAACAGGACGAACATCAAGAACTCGAAGTGGGAGCACGACGGCAAGCACCGAAAGGGCGTCGGCTACCGAGACCAGAAGACCAGGGACAAGTACGGCCGCAACGACGCACGCGACCGGAAGGCGCGCGACTCGTTTCGGGGACGCGCGGAGCAAGGTCGTCAACAGATCGCGCGCGGCGACGCGGACCGGTTCAAGGGACGCAGCCCGCAGAGCCGGGGCGGCTTCGAGGGCCGCACGGGAAACCGAGGACAAGGCGTATCGCGCGGCGGCTCGTCGAGCCGTCGCGGAGGCGACCGAGGTGGGGCCTTCCAGGGGCTCGGCCACGGAAGCCAGGTTCGCCGCGACTCGAGCCGCGGGCGTTCGAGCCGCTCGTTCGACCGCGGAGGCGGCTTCGGGGGCAGCCGGAGTCGCGGCGCTGGCGGGGGTGGCGGCCGCCGGGGCGGTGGCGGGCGACGCGGACGGTGAGGAGGATCGAAATGAAGATGCAGGCGCACGCCCTTCTCTGCGGACTGACGATCGCCCGTCTCCTCTGCTCCCCGACCGCGGCACGTGCCAACGAGATCGACCAGCGGACGTTCGAGGATCCAGAAGCCGCGGGCGCCGCGCTCCTCGCCGCCGCCCGCGCGAGCGACGACACGAAGCTCGTCGCGATCTTCGGCCCCGGTTCGGAGGATCTCCTGTCCTCCGGGGATCCGATCGCCGACGAGGGGCGCCGCAAGCGCTTCGTCGCCGCCTACGAGAAGAAGCACTCCTGGGTCTCCGCTGCCGGCGACGAGATGATCCTGAACGCCGGCGACAGCGACTGGCCGTTCCCGATTCCGCTGGTCGACACGGAGGACGGCTGGCGCTTCGACACCGAACGCGGAGCCGAGGAAATCCTCAACCGTCGGATCGGGCGAAACGAGCTCGGCGCCATCCAGGCGTGCCTCGCTTTCGTCGACGCGGAGCGAGAGTATTTCGAACGCAACCCGATGGGCGGCCCCCCTCAGTACGCCCAGTTCATCGCGAGCTCGGAGGGAAGGAAGAACGGGCTCTACTGGGACGTGAAGGAGGGCGAGGAGCCGAGCCCACTGGGAGCACTGTTCTCGGCGGCCCGGGCGGAGGGCTACGATCCCAAGCAGGGCTCGGGAGAGCCGTATCAGGGCTACGTGTACCGCATCCTGCTCGCGCAGGGGGACGACGCGCACGGGGGCGAGCGGGCGTACGTCGTGGACGGAAAGATGACCGGAGGCTTCGCGCTGATCGCGTGGCCCGCGAAGTACGACTCCTCGGGCGTCATGACCTTCCTCGTGAACCAGACCGGCGTCCTCTACGAGAAGGACCTCGGGCCCGACACCACGAAGATCGCGACGCAGATCGACGCGTTCGATCCGGACGAGACGTGGGACGTCGTCTCCGCCGAAGCGCGCCGACCACCGGACGAAGCCTCGTCGAGCTGACCGCGCTCCAAGGACCACGACGACCGCACCTCGTCCGCCGGAGCGGAGCGGGCCCGACCGGCCGTCTCCGGGCCGGCCCCCGCGAGGATCCCGCCGGGGATCAGTCGAAGACGACGGTCTTTCGCCCGTACGCCAGCACCCGATCCTCCAGGTGCCAGCGAACGGCCCGCGCGAGAACGACCCTCTCGAGGTCCCTGCCCCGCCGGACCAGCTCGGCGACCGAATCGCGATGCGATGCCCGCGTGACGTCCTGCTCGATGATCGGCCCCTCGTCGAGGTCGGTCGTCGCGTAGTGGGCGGTGGCGCCGATCAGCTTCACGCCTCTCTCGTGGGCCTGGTGATAAGGCCGGCCACCGATGAACGCCGGGAGGAAGGAGTGATGGATGTTGATGATGCGCGACGGGAACGCCCCGATGAAATCGCCCGTCAGCACCTGCATGTACCGCGCGAGAACGACGAGATCGATCCGCTCCGCCTCCAGGAGCGCGACCTCCTTCGCCTCCTGCTCCGCCTTGTTCTCCCTGGTGATGGGCAACACGTGGAACGGCAGGCCGAACTGGCGGGCCACCGGCTCGAGATCGGGATGGTTCGAGACGATGAGCGCGACGTCGCCTTCGAGCTCTCCCGACCGCTCGCGAAGCAACAGGTCGTAGAGGCAGTGATCGTACTTGGAGACGAAGATCGCGACGCGCTTGCGGCGGTCGCCGTAGCGGAGCGACCAGGTCATCGCGTACCGCGCCGCGACGTCGCTCACCGCGGCCTGGAGCGCGGGCCGATCGCAGGTCAGATCCGCCATGTCGAAGCGGATCCGCTGAAAGAACTGGCCCGCCTCCGGATCGGTGTGCTGGTCGGCATCGAGGATGTTCGCGCCGAGGCCGAACAGCGTCTGCGACAGCGCCGCCACGATCCCCCGTTGGTCGGGACAGCAAACGAGCAAGACGGCCGTGCCCGCCGCATCGGCCTGGGTTCCCTCCGCCATGGTGCGAACCGTATCGGACGACTCCGACCTGCCCAACCTTTCCGATTGAAGCCCGCCGGTCGGGGCCGGTAAGCTGCCCATCGGTCCTCTGGCGAAAGGCGTGCCCTCGACGTGTCTCTCCGAATGCCGTTCTCGCGAGCTCGACTCGCCCTCATGTCGCTCTTCCTGCTCGCGGGCGGTGCGCCCCCGGCTCACGCGGACCCGCCCAGCGTCGAGGTCGACCTGGCCGGGCTCACCACCAGCGGAGGCTCCTTGCTTCGCGTTCACGGCTCCGTCGGCGATGGCTCGGCCGGCGTTCCCATCGCGGGCGGCGTCGACTGCGACGGCGACACGTTTCCCGATGCGGTCATGGCGTCGATGAGGGCCGATCTGCCGGGCCGCCAGGACGCCGGAATCGTCTATCTGTTCTTCGGCGACGGCACGGTTGGCGGCACGTACGACACGGCCGTCGCCCAGTCGCGCCTCCTCGAGATCCATGGCGCGGGGCCGGCCGAGATGGCCGGAAGCGAAGTGTGGATGGACGACGTCACCGGAGACGGGCTCGGCGACCTGCTGATCGCGCGTCAGAACCACACCCCCGCCCCCGGCCGGATCGGCGCAGGAGCTCTGACGATCCTGATCGGCGCTGCCGCGGTCCGGACGCACGCCGCGACCCTGAGCCCGATCGATCTCCAGGCGCCGACACCGCCCGCCCTGACGATGATCACGTTCGTCGGAGCGAACGCACTCGATCGTCTCGGCATCTGGATGCGCACGGGCGACGTCACGGGCGACGGAGTCGCCGACATCGTCGTCGGCGCGGATCAAGAAGACAGCCACGCGGAGCACAACGCCGGGGCGGTGTACGTCATCCGCGGAGGCGCCCACCTCGCGTCGACCCAGACGATCGATCTCGCGAGCTTCGGATCGACGCCGCTGGCCGGACACATCGCGCGGATCGCGCCACCGCTCGGATCCGCGGGCTACCACCTCGGCGCCACCTGCCAGATCGCCGACCTCGACGGCAACGGAACCGCCGAGGTCCTCGCGGCTGCGACGATCAATCGCGCCGGCGCGGTGATCCCCGCTGCGGGTGCGCCGCCCGGCTCGGCCGAGGGCTCGGGAGGATCGCCCGACGGCACGGTGTACGTCGCCTGGGACGACAACTTCACCGGCAACCCGTGGGCCGCCGGGTTGTCCTTCGATCTCGACGGCCCACCGGGGACCGTCACCGTCATCGATGGCGGCATCGCCAACGTGAGCTTCGGCGAGGAGCTGCTGGGCGGCCTCGACTACGACGACGACGGCAACGCGGACCTCTTCGTCGGGGACCTGGTCGGGGACGGTACACCGGGCTTCACGCGCCCGGTCTCCGGGATCGGCCACGTCCTGTACGACGCGGCGACGCTCAAGGGCCTCACCTTCGACATGGATACACCGCCCCCCGGGCTGGTCACGGTGACGTTCCTGGGTCCGGCCCCGGGAGACATCGCGGCGGACACCGCGACACACGGCGACTTCGACGACGACGGCATCGACGATCTCGCGTTCAGCTCACCCCACGCGAGCCCGCTCGGTCGGCCGGACGCGGGGATCATCCACGTGTTCTTCGGACAGTCCGGACCGTGGCCCCCATCGATCGATCTCGCAGCGGGAGCTCTGCCGCCACCGACCGCGATCCGCATCACCGAGGTCTACGGCGCGAACGGAACGTCCGGTGGCGACAGCGGCGACATCCTCTCCTACAGCGGGACCGCGGCCGACATGAACGGCGACGGAATGAGCGACATCTTGACGAACGAGATGCTGGGGAACGGGGTGCTGCCCACGGCGGAAGACGTCGGGAACCTCGTCGTTCTCAGCGGACTGGCTCTGGTGCAGGGCACACATCCCCTGTGCGACACGACGCCCGCGGCGGGCTGCCGCCCCGCCCCGGCGGGCAAGTCGAAGCTCGTGGTCAAGAACAAGGGCGGCACCGGCGACCGCCTGGCTTGGAAGTGGCTCGGCGAGACCGACCTCGCCGCCTTCCTCGACCCGCTGGCCCAGGAAACCCGGTTCGAGACCTGCGTCTGGGACGCCACCGGGCTGCTGCTGAGCGCCGCCGTCCCCGCCGCCGTGTCGTGCGGCGGTCTCCCGTGCTGGCGCCCCGCCGCGAAGGGCTACTCCTACGCGGTCTCGGACGGCGCGCCCGAAGGCGTGAATCGGATTCGACTGAAGGAAGGGGCCTCGTCGAAGGCGCGCGTGATCGTGAAGGCGAAGGGGCCGGACCTCGCGACCCCGGCGCTCCCCGCGACCCTCCCCCTGACCGTGCAGCTCCACGCCGACGACGGGACGAGCCACGAGTGCTGGGAGGCCTCCTATACCGAGGCCAAGAAGAACGACGACACCCGGCTCGTGGCCCGCGGCCCCTGACGAGAGAAACGTCAACGCCGACAGGCACTTCCGCCCGCTTGCATTTCGTAAGGCGCTCGTGGAGGTTGGGCGCGTCGCATGGCGGTTGCCGAAGAACCGGGCAGCCCGCGACGGGGGAGCCGCGCCATGAAACGACTTGTGAGCCTCGCCTTCATCCTTGCCGTCCCCGCGTTCGCCGGGGCCCAGCCCATGGCCCCGTCGGTCTACCAGGAGGAGGCGATCGACGCGCAGGGGCCCCTCGACGGCGAGGAGTACGAGGTCGATGCCGGCGCCGCACAGGCCGAAGCGGCCCAGCAGGGCGGGGGATCCGCGCCCGGGCTCTCGCCAACGGCGACGCGACAGGTCGAGGAGATCGTCGTCCAGGCCCGTCGCCGCGACGAGTATCTCGAAGACACGCCGGTGGCGGTGACCGCCCTGGGCGAGGTCGAGCTCCGCGAGCACGGCGTTCAGCGAATCGACAACATCCAACAGCTCGTGCCGAACCTCACCTTCGAGGGGGCGATCAGCGGCCAGCAGGCCAACGTCCGCATCCGCGGCGTCGGCACCTCGGCGCCCGCGATCGCGTTCGATCCCGGCGTGGGCATGTACATCGACGGGGTCTACGTCCCCCGGACGTTCGGCGCGCTGATCGACATCGTCGACGTCCAACAGATCGAGGTCCTGCGCGGACCGCAGGGAACGCTGTTCGGCAAGAACACGGTAGGCGGAGCGATCAACGTGCGCACCGTGAAGCCCCACGAAGATCTCGAAGGCTTCGTGATGGTGCGACCGCAGAACTTCGGCGGTGTCGACACGCGCGCGATGGTGAACCTGCCCTTGATCGAGGATCTGCTCTACAGCCGCTTCGCGATCGCGAGCGTGAACTCACAGGGCTACTACTACAACAGGTTCGCCGACACCTACACGAACGATCCGCAGAATCTCTCGTTCCTGGGCTCGTTGCGGTTCGTGCCCACGCAGGACCTCACGATCGACCTCTTCGGATCCTGGTCTCGAACACGCAACCATGCACGCGGCCCCCAGTGCGTCGTCGTGAACGAGCAACCCGCGCTGGCCACACTCCTCCCGAACGGATTCTTCGACAGCTGCAGAAGCTCCGGCCCCTTCGAAGGCGAGCTCGACACCATCGGTCAGGCCGACGTCGAGAGCTACGGAGTCTGGGGCATCGCAGAGTACGAGATCGGCGACGTGGGGCCGCTC